>NZ_CP022221.1:3221235-3527275 GCF_004114935.1 Bradyrhizobium zhanjiangense | reverse complement strand
CATCAATGCCCAATGCCTGGAACTTTTCGATCTGTCGAATGACGGTATCGGGGCTCCCGCAAACCGTAGTTGCCGAGTGATTGAGCAGATAATCCCAGTCCTTGGCGGCGCGCTCCATGGCGGGTACGCTCTCGCTCATGTACGCGTAATCATCGGCAATCTTTGCCAAGCGCGGATAAGCGTCGGTCGAGATCTTCGCATAGTTCATCAACGGCTCGGCGTAGTCTTCCTTCGCCTTCTGATCCGTAGGACCAATCCCAAAAAAGAGCGGAATGCCGATGCGTGGGCGCTCGAGCGGCCCAAGCTCGTCACGCTTCCAGGATCGACGATAGGAGTTGAGCAGCTTTTCCTGGACCTCCCATCCCTGGTAGATCGAATTGCTCATTACAGCGAGGCCTTCGGCGCCAGCCCAGCTGTGACTGCGTTCGCTCGTGGCAGCGATGCCGATGACCGGATGGGGCTTCTGCAGGGGCTTCGGGACAAGCATTCGCGGCGGAACCTGGTAGTACTTGCCCTCGAAGGTGAAGATGTCTTCGCGCATCGATTTCTTCAGAAGCGCGATCCCCTCCTCCATTTGAGCGAGCGTCTCACCCGGATCGACGTTGAACGCGCGCATCGCGATGGTGGTATTGGCTCGACCGGCGTAGAACTCCATGCGACCGTTCGAGAGAATGTCCGTCACCGCCAAGCGCTCCGCGGTCCGCAAGGCGTGATTGATCTTCTGCGGCATCAAAGTGACCGCCGGCCTCAGCTTGATGCGCGAGGTGACGGCAGCGAGATAGCCATAGACCACCTCTGGCGCCGAGCTCGAAATGCCGCCCAATGCGACGTGTTGTTCGGAGAGCGAGGCGCAATCGAACCCCATTTTTTCTGCGAGGCGCACCTCGTCCACCAGCTCATGGAGTCGGCGCGCATAACTCTGCCCGACCTGGGTTTCCTGCTCCGACCAAAACCCGAACGTAAGTGCCATCTTCTTAATCCTCAGGGAGTTTCGAGATGGCCTAACATTTCATAACCACAGCAATATTTTCGTCCGAATGCAGGGTCTCGCTACACAACTTTCCAAATTTTGTGCTGTACGCAGCCGAACCGCGTCATGTCTCAGGACATCGCCGTCCTTCGTCGCAACGACGTGGCGATTTACTTGGGGACAGTGCTCGAAGAGCGGGATGCGCTCGATACGACCCCGTCTATTTGTCAAAGGACGCGACGAGGAGCTCGGTTATCGCCTCAAGACATCGCTCGCCAATTGCCGCAGTCGACCCATGCGGATCGCCAATGATGCCGTTGGCAGTGACCGATTTGACGCCGTTTCTCCACATGGACCGAAGTTGCTCTTCAGACAGCGCGCCAAGGTGCCCCGCCTCGAACCGATCCGGCCGCACGCTGTCGGGACGCAGATACAGCATGAGAGACGTCTCCGCTATGTCGGCATGACCGCCGACCGCATCTGGGTTTGCGCCGGCCTCTTTGACGGCGCTTCGCCACCTGTCGATCCATGCGATCGAATCGGAGAATACGTCGATCTCGACGTCTTCGGGAATAGCCTGCTTCAATCGAGGAAGCATGTCGCGCAGGATTGGAAAATTACCGATGTGTCCCGAGAACAGCAGGATCCGCTTGAAGCCGTGCCGAGCGAGACTTGTGCAGTAGTCGAGGCAGATCGCTTCGAACGTTTCAGGACGAAGGGAGATGGTGCCGGGAAATACGAGATGGTGAGCTGAGCAGCCGACCTTGATTGTCGGTGCGATCAAAGCATTTCCAAGATGCCGCGCCACCTTATATGCGAGCGCATCAGCGTGGTCGGCATCCATGCAAAGAGGAAGATGCGGTCCATGTTGCTCGACGGCCCCGCACGGTACCAGGATCGTCGACGTCCCCTGCGCCAGGGCCGCCGACACCTGCTCGAAATTCATCAACTCCAGTCGAACTTCATCAGAAGAAGCAAATTCGGTCATCGATGCCTACTTTGCGTTTTTCGACAGAAATCGGGCCCGCGCATCTGCCGAACTGTCTCCCGTCAGGTAGGCCCCAAGATCCTCAATTGTCATCGCCTCAAGGGAGGCGTCGTCCATCTGGTCCGTCAGGTTCAGCGAGCGCTTGATGGCCGCAAATAGCCTTTGATCCTTTCCGCGAAGGTACTTACACTCTTCTAACGCTCGCGACGTCACGTCCGAAGTCGCTGCAATCTCGTCGATTGCTCCGATCTCGAGTGCTTTCCTTGCATCGACCAGCTCGCCACAATATAGCAGCGCTCGCGCATCACGAAGTCCCAGTTTCTGCACTGCCTTCCGCATGCCTTTGGCCGCGGGCAAGAGACCATGGTTGATTTCCGGGAAACCGATCTTACACTCGCCATTCGCGATCACGTAATCGGCGTGCAGAAGAAATTCCAACGCGCCGCCGACAGCGTAACCTCGGACGGCACACACAAGCGGCGCCGGATATCGCTCCATCTCGCAAAGGAGCGCATGGAACGACCTCATACGAGGCCGGGATATCTCGATGCCCGTCACTTCCTTTATGTCGCCGCCTGCACTGAAGAACCGGGTACCCTGACCAGTCAGAACAATACCTGGCGGCATCGCCTGGCTGGCAAGCGCCCGAAAGGCATCCAGCAAGCGCTCAACTAGTTCGTTGTTCAACGCGTTTGCCGGTGGCCTATTCATAGTCATTGTGACCAGGTCAAGGTGGCGATCGATTAAGAGGGCATCATCCTGTATCATGAGTAGAGCCTAGGTGACGCACCTCGGAATTGATTGCTGTACACCGCTTCATCGTCGGCAGGCATCAACACAAAAGGTTGCCCCGGCGGCACATCACGGCATTATCTGCTTAGACGGCTTGCAATTCCGCTGGTCCGAAGGACCGTTAAGTAAGAGAAAGAGAGAGAGGGAGAGAGAGAGAGAGAGAGAGAGAGAGAGAGAGCACAGTGCTCGGCGCAATTTGCGCCACAGCTCCGCTACATTCCGAGATATGCGCGTTGAATCTCGGAATTGTTGAGCAATTCTTGACTCGATCCGTGCAGTACGATTGAACCATTCTCCAGGACATAGCCGCGATTGCTCAAGGCAAGCGATTTCGCCACGTTCTGTTCGACCAGCAGCACTGTAATCCCTTGCTCGTGGAGCGATTTCACTACGCCAAACATCACATCTGTCAGTGCAGGCGATAACCCAATCGACGGCTCGTCGAACATAACCATTTCGGGCTTCGACATGATCGCACGTCCGATCGCCAACATCTGCTGTTCGCCCCCGGATAGGGTCCCTGCCAGTTGCCGTCTACGCTCCCGTAGTCTCTCAAACAGTTGGTAGACGAACTCAAGCGTCTCGAGCTGATAGGCCTTCGCGCGCTTCAGTGATCCGCCTAGCAGAAGATTTTCCTCGACAGAGAGGCTGCCGAAAATCTGTCGACCCTCGGCGACCTGCGCTATACCGCGTTCGCATATCTCCCATGGCGGCAGCCCAGCAATATTGACGCCGTTCATTTTTACGGTGCCACTTGAAGATCGTACTATACCCGAGATCGATCTGATGAGCGACGTTTTCCCTGCACCATTCGCCCCAACGACGCAGATCAACTCTCCTTTGCGGATCTGCAGCGAGACGCCGTTTAATGCGCTCGATCCGTCGTAGGCAACAGAGAGCCCGTCAATCGATAAGAGCGCCGCGTCAAGCATGGAAGCCTGCCCCTAGATAGCTATCAAGAACCTTCTGATCGGCAACCACTTCTGCGGGACTTCCCTCCGCGATCTTGGCACCGTGATGAAGTACGATGACGTTCGACGCGACTTCCATCACGATCCGCATGACGTGTTCGACCAGGAGGATCGTCAGGCCGCCTTCGGCAAGTGTCTGCAGCACTCGGACGACACCCGCCGCTTCTGTCGGTCGAAGGCCCGCCATTACTTCATCCAGCAACAGCAGTTTTGGCCGAGTGGATAACGCCTTCGCCGTCTCCAGCATTTTCCGATCCGGAAGCGTTAGCTGGTCCGTCCGCGCATTGGCCTTGCCGGCGAGTCCGACGCTTTCAAGGGATTCGTAGGCTTTCGATTTGGCTTCCTTTACGCTTTTGGTCCAGCTGAAGGCGCCCACCATTGCGTTCTCGAGCACGGACATATCACGCATTGGTCGAACGATTTGAAATGTTCTTGCGATACCCATCCTGCAGACAATTTCCGGAGGGGTACTGTCGATCTGGCGTCCTTCGAAGAACACCTGCCCGCTGGTCGGGCTCAGGGAGCCGGCGACAAGGTTGAAACAGGTCGTCTTTCCCGCACCATTCGGCCCAATGAGCGCAGTAATACGTCCGGCCTCTAGCGTGAAGTTGACGTCCTTGACCGCAACCAATCCCCCAAACGATCGAGAGAGGTTCTTTACTTCCAATAGAGCCGTCATTCCTCGGCCTTCCTCAGATGCGGCAACCACAGTCGGGATGGCGCCTGAATTGCTTTGCAGAGACGCACGATCGCCGGCCAGATGCCATCTGGCAGAAACCAGACGACCAAAATGAGGACAATTCCGTAAGCGATATTGTTCAGCCCCGGAATCCGAAGATTGTCGCCGATGGCACTCATCAAATGGTTCAGAGGGATCGCGGCAAGCGAGCCAATCAGAGGACCGAACGTCGTCCCCAGCCCACCGACCACAGGTCCGATCAGCACATCAACAGAGAGCCCCATACCCATGATTGAGTCCGGGAATATCGACCCTTGCACGAGTCCCAGAACCCCACCGCCGGCCGCGGCCGCTGCGGCGGATACAGAGATCACAAGAATCTTGTGCCGGAAAGTGCGGACCCCCAGCGCTCGTGCGGCCGGTTCATCGTCTCGCATCGCTCGCCACACGTATCCGAGGTAGGATCGTGAAATCAGTTCGGTTCCTATAATTCCCAGCGCGGCCAGTGCGAGCGCGACAAAGTAATAGAAGCGGGCTCCTCCCCGGAGCATTGAGAATTCGATCGCGCCAGTTGGCGCCGGAAAGAACAGCCCCTGCATTGCGCCAACGAATTCCCATCCACTGAACATGATCCTGGCAAACTCCGCAGCCGCAATCGTCAGCAGCGCGAAATAGATTCCGCGCACTTCGAAGCGGAAGCTCAACCAGGCCAATGCCGCACCGACTGACCCGGCAATGATCATTCCAAGGAAGAGGCCAATCCACGGCGAGATTCCGTACTTGACGTAGAGGACGCCAACCGAATAGGCACCTAGCCCGACAAAAAGCGCATGGCCAATCGATAGTTGGCCGCCGATGCCAAGCATCAAGTTCCAGGACTGCCCCAGGAAAGTGAATAGCAACACGATCGTCATCAGTGAGATAAAGTACGGATCTGCAGAAGAGCCCACGAACGCAAGAACGATGAAGACCATCGCTCCCGCGAGCCACCGCTTTACTTCAGGCCCGCCGTCAAATCTCTTTTGCACCGAAGAACCCTCTCGGACGGAAAATCAGGATGATGATGAGGAGCGCGTAGGGAAGCGCCGTCTTCATCGACGGTGTGAACATCAGAGCCGCAATTGCCTCGGCAACGCCGATAACAAGGCCTCCCAGCAGCGCTCCGCTGAAGCTGCCGAGACCACCGACAATGACCGTCACGAAAGCAAGAAGCGTGAAGTCAACGGCGAGATAGGGTTGGGCATCAAACAGAGGAGATATCAGCGCCCCGGCTACACCGGCGCAGGCAGCACCAATTCCGAACGTCACCGCGTAGACCCGTGGAATGTTCAATCCAACGACAAGCCCTCCCAACCGGTTGTCTGCGGCCGCTCGCAACGCCCGGCCAAGCGAGGAAAACCGGAGGTATACTCCCAGCAGAGCGATAAGCACACCCGCGGTTATCGCCGCCTGCAATCTCGCCAGATCGAGCGTCACGAAGCCGAGTGATACAGTGCGAAACGATAGTATAGAAGCGCTCGGACGCGGGTCAGGCCCGAAGCCGACCAGAAGGACGCCGCTAAAGAGCAGCGATAGACCGATGAATACAATGAATTGGTAATGATGGGGCCGGTTGACGAACCGCTTCACTATCAGGGCTTCCAGGAGGTACCCGAAAAGGAACATGACGACCGCAGCTATTGCCGCCGCTACGATGATCGGGGCGTCCCAAAGACGGACCGCCCAGTATCCGATATAGACGCCGAAGACGACCATCTCACCGTGAGCGAAGTTTACTACCCGCATCACGCCGAATATGATGGTCAACCCCAGCGCCACCAAGCCATAAACGAGACCAAGCAGAATGCCGCTCGCAAGAACGTTGAGCCAAAGTGACAACATTAGTGAGCAACGAGCGGTACGAGTGGACACCGCAGCCAGGACATTGGGATGTCCGAAGGCGCGGCTGGCGCCTCGCGTCCATCGCTCCAAATCGAGATGACTTCGCTAATCGCTTTCCGCCTGGTCTCCTCAACGCTCATCGCCGCACCCTTGCTCCAGAATTGACCTTTATTGGCTACAAACATCGGTTCATAGAAGCGGCGTTAGTATCCGCTCCATGACTCAAGCACGTTCCCCGAACCAGTCGGAGTTCTAACGCTTCGGTACTGTGAATTCGCCATTCACATAGACAAGGGGGTCGCGATCGGCGTTTATCGCTTGTGCGACCACCTCACCGACGAAGATCGTATGACTGCCAGCATCGTGAGAGTCAGTCAGTCGGCAATCGAAGCTACAAATCGCATCGATCAAACTTGGCGCTCCCGTAATCAGTTCGCGCCACAAACCGTCGGTAAAGCGTATGTCACCCTTGCTGCCGTCCTGCCCGGAGAACTTTCTTGCCAGCTCGGCGTGATCCGCCGCGAGAATATTCCAGCAGAATGATCCACTCTGCTTTATCGTATCGTGACCGCCAGCCGACTTGTTCACGCAGACCAGCACGCTCGATGGCTCGGTCGACAATGAGCAGCCGGCCGTCAGCGTCAAACCGTGCCTGCTAGGATGCACCCCCGTAGTTACGATAGACACTGCACCCGGCACGTTGCGCATTGCGCTCCGGAATTCCTTGCTACTGAACGCAGGGATTTCTTGACTAGGCATGGGCGACACTCGGAAGTTCATGGTGATAGGTTTCCCCGATAAATCGAACCGAATCTAGTTCATAAAGCGGGTTAGACGCCCTTCTTGACCACAGCCTGAAAGAACTGAATTGTGTTGCGTTGCGGATCTTTCAAATGGGCCACCCGGCCATGCGCCCCCATCTCCCGAACTTCACCGACGAGCTCAGCGCCCTCCGCCCGCGCTTGCTCAAGCGCAGCGTCCATATCCTCCACCTCGAATACAACCACAGCATTCCGAAACTGCTCGGACACGGATTCCGCAGGGCTTGCTAAGCAAAAGGCGGCCTTGTCTCCTACGAACTGAATCCACTTGCCGCGGTCAGCAAAGCGGATCGTCAATCCAAGTGCTTCGTAAAAGCGGGCCAGTGCTTCAGGTTCCGGAGCGGTAAGATAGACGTGCTTAAGCTTCATCTTCTCACTCCCTGTTTGGCGAGGACCGTTTATTCATGCCTCCGCCGAGGACTACAATTGCGTGATCATAGTTGCGCTGTCCCTTCGGCATTAATGTTCAAAGTCGTCATGCCCCACATGACCAATCAGCATTTTATGCTGTTGCCCACGGACGCAAGACTTTCTCTTCGCCAACGGTTCGGCGATAGAAATGCTCGTTGCGGTTGGGCTCGAACTGCTCTGATCGAAACGCGGAGGCCTGAGGCAACTCTGCCGCATATTTCGGCAGCTACGGACAAAGAGCTGGCGCTGCATATCTACTGCGCGAGCTCTAAGATTCACCATTTCCGACGACCGACCCTACCCTTTGTCGGACTCGGCTGCATCTTCCTCAGCGCATCTCTCTCCGAGCATAATTCTTGAATTTTCGCCTGTATCTTGCCGATGAGCGCTTCCGTTGCGCCCACGTCTATTCCTGAATGTCGCAGTCGAGACACTTCCCTGCGGTGACGTCCGACCTGAACGCGGAGGTGATCTATCTCATTACGAATTCGATCTAACATCGACATGATTGCTGCCTGCTAGTCATATTCGGACGAGCACTCGGGTGAGTTTGTATTCAGGCTATGCAGCCTCGCTATGCCCGAGCCGGGCATTCAGTTTGTGGATGAGCTCCTCGGCTGCGTCTGCGATCACCGTGCCGGGCGGGAAGATGGCCTCGGCGCCGGCGGCGTAGAGTGCGTCGTAGTCCTGCGGCGGCACCACGCCGCCGACGATGATCATGATATCCTCGCGGCCCTGCTTCTTCAGCGCGGCTTTCAACTCCGGCACGGCGGTGAGATGGGCGGCTGCAAGCGAAGAGACGCCGAGGATGTGAACGTCGTTCTCGACTGCCTGCCGTGCCGCTTCATCGGCCGTGGCGAACAGCGGTCCGATGTCGACATCGAAGCCGATATCGGCAAAGGCCGAGGCGATCACCTTCTGGCCGCGGTCGTGGCCGTCCTGGCCGATCTTGGCGACCAGGATGCGCGGGCGGCGGCCCTCGGCTTCTTCGAAAGCGTCGATCAGCGCCTGAACCTTCTCGACCTGGTTGCCCATGCTGGATGCTTCCCGCTTGTAGACGCCGGTGATGGACTTGATCTCGGCGCGGTGCCGACCGAACACTTTTTCCATCGCGTCCGAGATTTCGCCGACGGTGGCCTTGGCCCGCGCCGCGTCGATGGCGAGCGCGAGCAGATTGCCGTTGCCTTCGCCGGCCGCGCGCGTGAGCGCGGCGAGCGCGGTATCGACGTCCTTCTGGTTGCGCTCGGATTTCAGCCGCTTCAGCTTGTCAATTTGAAGCCGGCGGACATTGGTATTGTCGACCTTGAGGATATCGATCGGTGCCTCATCCGTCGGCCTGTACTTGTTGACGCCGATCACGGCCTGCTTGCCGGCATCGATGCGGGCCTGGGTCTTGGCCGAGGCTTCCTCGATGCGCAGCTTGGGCACGCCGGCCTCGATGGCCTTGGCCATGCCGCCGAGCTCCTCGACCTCATGGATATGGCTCCAGGCCTTGGCGGCGAGATCGCGCGTCAGGCGCTCGACATAATACGAGCCGCCCCAGGGATCGATGATGCGGGTGGTGCCGCTCTCCTGCTGAAGGAAGAGCTGGGTGTTGCGGGCGATGCGGGCGGAGAAATCGGTCGGCAGCGCCAGCGCCTCGTCAAGCGCGTTGGTGTGCAGCGACTGGGTGTGGCCTTGGGTGGCCGCCATCGCCTCAACCGTGGTGCGCATGACGTTGTTGAAGACGTCCTGCGCCGTTAGCGACCAGCCAGAGGTCTGCGAATGCGTGCGCAGCGACAGCGAGCGCGGGTCTTTCGGGTTGAACGGTTTCAGGAGCTTCGCCCAAAGCAGACGCGCGGCGCGCAGCTTGGCGACCTCCATGAAGAAGTTCATGCCGATCGCCCAGAAGAACGACAGCCGTGGCGCGAAGCGGTCGACATCGAGGCCAGCGGCAAGACCGGCCCGCAGATATTCGACGCCGTCGGCGAGCGTATAGGCGAGCTCGAGGTCCTGCGTCGCGCCGGCCTCCTGCATGTGATAGCCGGAGATCGAGATCGAATTGTATTTCGGCATCCTCGTGGAGGTGTAGGCGAAGATGTCCGAGATGATCCGCATCGAGGGCGCGGGCGGATAGATGTAGGTGTTGCGCACCATGAACTCTTTCAGAATGTCGTTCTGAATGGTGCCCGAGAGCTTTTCCGGCGGAACGCCCTGCTCCTCGGCGGCCGCGACATAGAGCGCGAGGATCGGCAGCACCGCGCCGTTCATGGTCATGGACACGCTCATCTGGTCGAGCGGGATGCCTGCGAACAGCGTGCGCATGTCGTAGATGGAATCGATCGCGACGCCGGCCATGCCGACGTCGCCGCCGACCCGCGGATGGTCGCTGTCATAGCCGCGATGGGTGGCGAGATCGAAGGCGACCGAGAGGCCTTTCTGTCCGGCCGCGAGGTTGCGGCGGTAGAACGCGTTGGAATCCTCCGCCGTGGAGAAGCCGGCATATTGCCGGACCGTCCAGGGCTGGTTGACGTACATGGTCGGATAGGGACCGCGCAGGAACGGCGCGATGCCCGGGTAGGTCTCGAGGAAATCGAGCTCGGCGATATCTGCTTCTCCGTATGCTGACTTGACCGGAATGCCCTCCGGAGTCACCCACGGATCGACGGGAACAGAAGAGGTGACGACCGAGCACCTTTCGAAAGCAACATTTGCAAAATTCGGGATACCGCTGATGGATGACATTTGAGTGCTCGCGTTCGATTGTCATTTATCCGAAGGAAATCTTCGGGTTTTGGATCCACTCGTAAGCGGCATTTAGCGTTGCCAAGGCGTCGCAACTGACGTGAATGAAGCTGCCGATGCCAGCCCGCCGAAACGCGGCCTCGGATTGAGAGAGAAGTCCCGCCAAATAGATGTGCCTAGCACCGACTTGCTGAAGCGCTTGGGCGGAGATTTCGGCGCGCTCCGCATAGATCTTGTCGCTGGAGCAAAGGCAGGCGAGTTCGGCGCCTGAGCCTGTGAATGCGAGGGCAAGCTCGGCTGGGTCGGCAACGCCTGCGCCGTCGATAGCCTCAATTCCTCCGGCTTCGAAGAAGCTCTTCGCGAAGGTCGCGCGGGCCGTAAAGTCGGTCGGTGTGCCCAGACTAGCAAGAAACACTCGCGGCCGCATGCCGCGTAGCTTCAATATCGCATCGGACTTGTCGCGGAGCGATTCGAATGGTTCCGCAAGCCGGATCGGTGGCAGTGCATCGAATACGTATTTCTGGTCAACGTTTGGCGGAAGAGCCATCGGTGTTACGTTCAGTACCGCCGCTGCGCCTTCGCCAAGGTTTGCGAACTCGCTCACCCCGGTCAGCGGGTCGCGGCGCTTCGCGAGATTGGCTTCACGCGCCCTGCGCGTAGCTGTGATCTTCGCCTGAAACGTTCCCTGTTGGAGAGTGGCAAAAATGCCTCCGGCATTTTCAGTCTCCTGAAAGCTCCTCCAGGCCGCCTCGCATAGCTCCATTGTTAGCGCCTCAATGCCGCCAGCACCTGCGGCAGGATCGCTAACCTTGGCTAGATTGCTTTCCTCCAGCAGCAGGAGCTGCGTGTTGCGCGCCACGCGCCGCGCAAACGCGTCCGGAAGGCCTAGCGCCAACGTGTGCGGGAGAACGGTGATCGCATTGGCACCGGCGATTCCCGCAGAGAATGTCGCCAAGGTAGCGCGCAACATGTTCACGTAGGGATCGCGCCTGGTCAACATGCGCCAGGAGCTATCGGCCGCAATAAACAGCGGCTTTGGCGCAAGTCCACACGCCGATTCGATGCGCGCCCAGAGTAGTCGTAACGCGCGGAATTTGGCCATAGTCAAAAACTGGTCTGCGTCAGCAGCGAGTCGCGCATAAATCATAGTTCGTGCTTGATCCAGCGGAATGCGCGCCGCTTCCATAGCGTGCAGATATGCCACCGCGCAGGCAAGCACGAAGGCAAGCTCCTGCGCTTCTGAGCCGCCGGCATCATGAACGATACGGCCATCGCTCACAGCGAACGGCCCTTTGAACCCCAGCGTTACGAGCCCTTTGATCGTGCTGGCAACCGTCCGCGCGATTTCCTTCCAGGTGTATCGACTGCGTCCGCGGAGGGCGCACGCGCCCAGCGGATCCAGCCCAAATCTAATGTCGCAGAGGGCAGGATCGAGACCGACCGACTTCACGTATTTCGCGACGTGGATCGCGGACTTACGCCCATGTGTACCGATCCGAAGTTCAATCCCAATGCCGGCATCAAGGTGAACGTCCTCTAGAGCTTTGGCGACGGCGCCCGCCGTTGGGTCCAAGCCGAACCCGCGGCTGCAGTTGGCCCCGGCAAAGACGAGCGCCAGGCCCGTCGCTCCATTCTCGAGATCTTGGAGGGCTTGCCTGTTTGCTGCTGCCGCGTCTGGATGATCGATACGCTGCATGATCTGCCAAGGCGCCGCGGGTGCACGCCCCTCGATCGGCGTAATGTCTTTCGCTCGGCGGTAAATCGGCTCGATTCTCAAGCCGTCGTACGTCTTGCCAATCAGCTTTTCGAAGGGTGCTCCCTTTAGCACGCCATCAACCAGCTTGCGCCAGTCCTCGCGTGAAGCAGGCGAAAAGGCCGATGCCAATGCGAATTGTGCGGTATTCATCAACGCCACTCAATCCCAAGTGACGCCGAGCTGCCCAACATCACTTCTGCCCGGAGGTAAACGGAAGTCCTGTAGACGGGCTGCCCATCTCAGGCCGCGATCTTTGCAGTAGTCAGGAAAACTCCAAAATCAGCGCGTCCACCGCGAGCGTCGCGCCGGCGCTGGCGTGGATCTTCTTCACGGTACCGTCCTGCTCGGCGCGCAGCACGTTCTGCATCTTCATGGCTTCGACCACCGCGAGCGTCTCGCCGGCCTTGACCTCCTGCCCTTCGTTCACGGCGATCGAGACCACGAGGCCCGGCATCGGACAGAGCAGCTTCTTGCCGGTATCGGAGGCCGTCGTCACCGGCATCAAGCGTGCCGAGGCCGCTTCCGCCTCGGTCCAGACATAGACCGGCACCTCGACGCCCTGATGCGCGAGGCGGATGCCGTTGGCAATCGGCCGCGTCTGCACCGCGATGAACTGGCCGTCGATGGTGCCCTGCCAGACCGGATCGCCGGGCTTCCACGGTGACTGCAACAGATGCGCATTGCCGGCCTTGCCCTCGGCATCGATGAAGCGCACCGCGATCGCCTCGCTCTCGCGTCCGACCTCGAGCAGGATCTCCTGGTGATCGAGCCAGACCGCGCGACGACGCTCGCGCTGCACGATGCGGCCTCCCAGCTGCCCCGAGATCTGCCGCTTGCGCTCGCCAAGCACATGATCGATGGCGGCGCCGACCGCAGCGATCCGCCGCGCGACCTCGCCTTCCGGCACGCGCACCGCAAAGCCCTTCGGGAATTCCTCGGCGATGAAGCCGGTCGAGAGCCGGCCTTCGCGCCAGCGCGGATGATGCATCAGCGCGGACAGGAACGGGATGTTGTGACGGATGCCGTCGACATAGAACGCGTCCAGCGCGGTCGCCTGCGCTTCGATCGCGGCGGCGCGCGAGGGTGCATGCGTGACCAGCTTGGCGATCATCGGATCATAATGGATCGAGATCTCGCCGCCCTCCTGCACGCCGGTGTCGTTCCGCACGGTGATGCCATCCTTGCTGGCTTCCGCCGGCGGGCGGTATTTCACCAGGCGCCCGATCGAAGGAGGAAGTTGCGGAACGGATCTTCGGCATAGAGGCGCGATTCCACCGCCCAGCCGGTGAGCGTGACGTCCCTCTGCGCGATGGCGAGCTTCTCGCCGGCGGCAACGCGGATCATCTGCTCGACGAGATCGATGCCGGTGACGAGCTCGGTGACGGGATGCTCGACCTGGAGACGCGTGTTCATCTCCAGGAAGTAGAAGCTCTTGTCCTGGCCTGCGACGAACTCGACGGTGCCGGCGGAATCGTAGTGCACGGCCTTGGCCAGCGCGACGGCCTGCTCGCCCATCTTGCGGCGGGTTTCCTCGTCGAGCAGCGGCGACGGCGCCTCCTCGATGACCTTCTGGTTGCGACGCTGGATCGAGCATTCACGCTCGCCGAGATGGATCACGTTGCCGTGCTTGTCGCCCAGCACCTGAATCTCGATGTGGCGGGGATCGACGATGAACTTCTCGACGAAGACGCGGTCGTCGCCGAACGAGGCCTTGGCCTCGGCCTTGGCGAGGTTGAAGCCTTCGGCGACCTCGGCCTTGGAGTTCGCGATACGCATGCCCTTGCCGCCGCCGCCGGCGGAGGCCTTGATCATCACGGGATAACCGATCTCGTCGGCGATGCGGACCGCGTGCTTGTCGTCCTCGATGACGCCGAGATAGCCCGGCACGGTCGAGACCTTGGCCTTGGCGGCCGCCTTCTTGGATTCAATCTTGTCGCCCATCGCGGCGATCGCGCCGGGGTTGGGGCCGATGAAGACGAGGCCGGCCGCCTCCAGCGCGCGCGGAAACGCCTCGCGCTCGGACAGGAAGCCGTAGCCGGGATGCACGGCCTCGGCGCCGGTCTTGCGGCAGGCGTCCACGATCTTCTCGATCACCAGGTAACTCTCGGCCGCAGCCGGCGGGCCGATCAGCACGGCCTCGTCGGCCATCTCGACATGGAGGGCATCGCGGTCGGCCTCGGAATAGACCGCAACCGTCTGAACGCCCATCCGGCGGGCAGTCTTGATGACCCGGCAGGCGATTTCGCCGCGATTGGCGATCAGAATCTTTTTGAACACTGCGATCTCACAACGGCAAATTGTCGTGCTTCTTGGCCGGCGCTTCCACCTTCTTGTCCTTCAGCATCGCGAGCGCCCGCGCGATCCGCTTCCTTGTCGAGTGCGGCATGATGACGTCGTCGATGTAGCCGCGCTCGGCGGCGATGAAGGGGGACAGGAAACGGTCTTCGTATTCCTTGGTTCGCGCCGCGATCTTGTCGGGGTCGCCGATGTCGGAGCGGAAGATGATCTCGACAGCGCCCTTGGCGCCCATCACCGCGATCTGGGCGGTCGGCCAGGCGTAGTTCATGTCGGCGCCAATCTCCTTGGAGGCCATGACGTCGAAGGCGCCGCCATAGGCCTTGCGGGTGATGATGGTCACCAGCGGCACCGTGCATTGCGAGTACGCGAACAAGAGCTTCGCGCCATGCTTGATCAGGCCGCCATATTCCTGCGCGGTTCCCGGCAGGAAGCCCGGCACGTCGACGAAGGTGACGATCGGGATGTTGAAGGCATCACAAAAACGAACGAAGCGCGCCGCTTTCCGCGAAGCATCGCTGTCGAGCACGCCGGCCAGCACCATCGGCTGGTTGGCGACGAAGCCGACGGTACGGCCTGCGATGCGGCCAAAGCCAGTGACGATGTTCTTGGCGAAGGCTTCCGCGATCTCGAAGAAATCGCCCTCGTCCACGACCTTCAGGATCAGCTCCTTCATGTCGTAGGGCTTGTTCGGATTGTCGGGGATCAGGGTATCGAGCGACATATCGATACGGGCGGTGTCGTCGAAGCTCGGCCACTCCGGCACGCCGTCGGTGTTGTTGGAGGGCAGGAAATCGATCAGGCGCCGCATCTGCAGGAGCGTCTCGACGTCGTTCTCGAAGGCGCCGTCCGCGATCGAGGAGCGCGTGGCGTGCACCGAGGCGCCGCCGAGCTCTTCGGCCGTGACGACCTCGTTGGTGACGGTCTTCACGACGTCGGGGCCGGTGACGAACATGTAGCTGGTGTTCTTCACCATGAAGATGAAGTCGGTCATGGCAGGCGAATAGACGTCGCCGCCGGCGCAGGGGCCCATGATGACGGAGATCTGCGGGATCACGCCGGAGGCGAGCACGTTGCGGCGGAACACGTAGGAATAGCCTGCGAGCGCGGCGACGCCCTCCTGGATGCGGGCGCCGCCCGCGTCATAGAGCCCGATGACGGGCGCCCGCGCCTTCATCGCCATGTCCTGGAGCTTGGTGATTTTCAGCGCGTGCGTTTCCGAGAGCGAGCCGCCGAACACCGTGAAGTCCTTGGCAAAGACAAACGTCTTGCGGCCGTTGACGGTGCCCCAGCCGGTGACGACGCCGTCGCCGGGCACCTTGGTCTTCTCCATGCCGAACTCGGTGGAGCGGTGCTCGACGAACATGTCGAGCTCTTCGAACGATCCCTTGTCGAGCAGGAGTTCGATGCGCTCGCGTGCGGTCAGCTTGCCGCGAGCATGCTGCGCCTCGATGCGCTTCTCCCCGCCGCCGAGCGTTGCGCCGGCACGACGGTCTTCAAGGGCTTCAATGGTCGAGATCACGGAATTCTCCTCGATGGCCCCGCCGTTACGCTACGCCGGCCCTTCTCCCGCGATACAACCGCAAAACCTACCTTGAGAAGGCTTGAACATGCACAACTGCGCATGTTACATTCTTGCGAATTGCAAATTGCGAAGTTGCAAATGACTGGAAAGCTATTTATTGGGCGACGGTTCCGCGAGGTGAGGGAGAGCAAGAAGCTCACTCAAAAGGCGTTCGCCGAACGGCTCGGAATTTCACTTAGCTATTTGAACCAGATCGAGAACAACCAGAGGCCGGTTTCGGCCTCTGTCCTGGTGCTTCTCGCCGAGCGCTTTCAGATCGACCTCAGTTCGCTGTCGGTCAATGACAACGACAGGGTCATGTCGATGCTGACGGAAGCGCTGGCCGATCCGATCTTTGCGCCCTACGCGCCGAACATGCAGGAGCTGAAACTCGTCGTTCAGAACGCGCCGGGTTTCGCGCAAGCGCTCCTCAACGCGCACCAGGCGTACCGGCGCAACAGCGAGCAGCTCGCCAGTCTGGACGGCCAGATCGTCAACTGGGCCGGCGAGCCGACCGCTTACGAAGAAGTCCGCGACTTCTTTCATCTGGTCGACAATTACGTCCACGAGCTCGATACCGCCGCCGAGGCGCTCGCCGAGCGCCTCGGCATTCCCGACAACAATACGACCACGGCGCTGGTCAACCACCTGGAGGCCCGACATGGCGTGCAGATCCGCCAGAGCGGACCGCACGAAAATTCGTTACGGCAATTCGATCGTGCATCCCGCACCTTGTGGCTGAGCCCCTACCTTCCCACGCCAACCCGAAACTTCCAGATCGCACTGCAAATCGCCGCCCTCGAGGAGGAGGAGCGCATTGGCCAGATTGCCGACCAAACGGCTTTTCGATCCGCCGATGCGCGGAACGTCTGCGCGGCGGGATTGCGCAACTATTTCGCCGGCGCTCTCATTCTGCCCTATCAAAGATTCCTGCAATCCGCGCGAGACTTGCGCCACGATTTGGAGCTGATTGCCACGAGGTTCGGCGCGAGCCTGGAGCAGGTGGCCCATCGCTTGTCCACCTTGCAACGACCGGGCTCCAAGGGCGTGCCCGTGTTCTTCGCGCGGCTGGACCGCGCCGGAAACATCACCAAGCGACATAGCGCGGCAAAGCTGCAATTCGCACGTTACGGGGCGGCTTGCCCGCTCTGGAACGCTCATCAGGCGTTCGAGGCACCCAGCCAGATCATTCGGCAACTCGCCGAGACGCCGGACGGCGTCAGGTTTCTCTGCATTGCGACCGAACTTTCGAAAGGCCGCGGCGGCTTCGGCTCGCCGCGCCCGCGCTACGCCATCGCGCTCGGATGCGAGGTCTCCTACGCCAAGGATTTCGTCTATGCGGACGGGCTCGACCTCACCAACAAAGGCACCTACGAGCCGATCGGAATCTCCTGTCGAATCTGCGAGCGCACCAGCTGTCCCCAGCGCGCGATCCCTCCGCTCAAGAGCAGACTGAACATCGATCGAGACTGCAGGGACATACTGCCCTACCGGATTTCAAGCTAGTTGGGGAATGGTGACGCGAGGCTCCTAAGATCTCTGCTCTTGCTAGGGATCCAGCTCCACTAAATGCGTTCGCCACGAGAGGTTAGCAGAGGCTGCGCAATTGCAGCCAGAGGCGGTTGCTCATTCTGCAATCATTGTGCACACAGCCGTGGCAACAGCCAAACGAGCCTTTTCGGCAATGCAGAATAGATTTGGCAGCGCCGCATAGATTGTCCGTTTTTCGATATAAGTCGTCATATTATCGAAATTCTACAAGCCCAGGCAGCGGTTAGCATTCGTTTCATCGAGATGTCATCACGCGAGATAACGCGGGGGGCCGGGCCTCGATGCCATAACGAACGCTTGCCCACGGGAGAAACCGACATGACGACGACAGCTTTAGATCGGATCGATATCAAGATCTTGAATGAACTGCAGCAGAACGCGAACTTGACGAACGTTGAGCTCGCTTCTCGCGTCAATCTCTCACCATCCCCCTGCCTCGCCCGAGTTCGCACCCTCGAAAAGCTGGGAGTCATTGACCGAAGAATCGCTGTGCTGGATCCAGCAGTTCTCGGCATCGGCGTCACTGCCTTCATACAGATCAAACTTGAAAAGCAGATTCAATTGTCCCTCGACAGTTTCACGCGCTCAATAGATCGCCTGGGTGAGGTGATGGAATGCTATCTCATGACGGGAGATAGCGATTATCTCCTTCGCGTCATGGTATCAGACATCGAGGCTCTTGAAGACCTCATCGTGAACAAGCTCTCACGGATCGCAGGTGTTTCCAGCATTCGCTCAAGCCTGGCGCTGAAGCGGATTTCCCATAAGACTGTGCTTCCTATCGACACAAACCGTCCCGTTCAGATCAAGTCGGGCAACCCTGCTTCTAGGCGCATCGAGAGACCCACCAAATCCCAATATGATGCTTCGCCTCAGGCTCGGCCCGACGGCGGAATGAACTTGGAGACTTCGCGGATCTTTGATCACGGCACGGCCGGCCTTTAGCCGCCAAAAAATATGCGATGTCAGAAGCGACCGTTGAGAGCGACTCCAATCACGGTGGCCATCGACACTCATTCTGATTCACGATGTAACCCAATGGCTCCAGAAAAGATGACGATCAGTCCATTCGACAAGAACTTGGATAAAGTGAAAGCGAATTATGTACCGTTGACCCCGGTGAGCTTCCTACAGCGCAGCGCCCACGTCTATCCGAATCTCACTAGTGTCATCTACGAGGAACGGTGCTTCACGTGGAAGGAGACTTTCGAGCGTTGCAGGCGGTTTGCCTCCTTTCTGGATCAGTACGGCATCCGTCGCGGCGATACTGTCGCCGTGATGCTGCCAAACGTGCCGGCCATGGTGGAATCGCACTTTTCAATACCGATGATCGGAGCGATCATTCACGCCATAAATATTCGGCTTGACGCCGCCAGCATCGCGTTTCAGCTCGATCATGGCGGCGCCAAAGTCCTGCTGGTCGACCCAGAATTTGCAGACCTGATTAGGGAGGCGATCGCCCTCCTATCCGGACCGAAGCCACTGATCGTCGATGTCAGGGACAATCACTTCTCGAGCACTGCAATCGGGGACATCGACTACGAAACTGCACTCGTATCCGGCGACCCCGCCTTCGCGTGGCATCATCCGAATGATGAGTGGGATGCAATTGCTCTCAGTTATACCTCTGGAACTACGGGTGATCCAAAGGGGGTCGTAACGCACTATCGCGGAGCCTATCTGAGTGCCGTTAGCACCATCCTCGCCGGCAATCTCGGCCAGCATCCGGTCTACCTCTGGACGTTGCCGATGTTTCACTGCAACGGCTGGTGCTTCCCCTGGACCCTGGCAGCAGCTGCCGGCATTAATGTCTGCCTGCGCAAGGTCGAGCCGACCAGGATTTTCGAGCTGATCAAGCAGCACGGCGTTACCCACATGTGCGGCGCGCCGATTGTCTACAATATGCTGATCAACGCGCCCGACGCGTTGGAGCGCAATGCGGCCCGCGGCGTCGTGGGCCTGATCGCCGGCGCAGCGCCTCCGGTTGCAGTGCTCGAAGGCGCTGAGAGCATCGGCATAAAGCTCACGCACGTCTACGGCCTAACCGAGGTCTACGGGCCCGCCTCCGTCTGCGCCGAGCAACCTGGTTGGGACGAGTTGCCCGCAGCCGAGCGCGCGAAGATGAAGAGCCGGCAGGGCGTGCCTTACCATCTGCAGGACGCCCTCACGGTCATGAATCCCGAGACGATGCAGGAAGTACCGCGTGACGGCGAGACGATCGGCGAAGTCATGTTCCGCGGCAACATGGTAATGAAAGGTTATTTGAAAAACGAGAAAGCCACCCGGCAGGCCTTCGAGAGCGGTTGGTTCCACACCGGCGATCTCGGCGTTCTGGATGAACATGGCTACGTCATCGTCAAAGACCGATCGAAGGACATCATCATCTCAGGGGGCGAGAACATATCATCGGTGGAGGTGGAAGACGTGCTCTACAAGCATCCGGCCGTGTTGTTTGCTGCCGTGGTGGCCAAGCCGGACGCGAAATGGGGCGAAGTCCCGTGTGCTTTTGTCGAGCTCAAGGACAATTCCGCTGTAACAGAACCCGAACTCATTGTTTTTTGCAAGAATCAGCTTTCAGGGTTCAAGGCACCGAAATCAGTAATCTTTGGCCCGCTTCCGAAAACCTCCACCGGAAAGATTCAGAAGTTCCTGTTACGTGAAACGGCTGGATCAGCGAAGGCAATAGCGGGCTAAAGCTGGGGCGTCGAACACAAACTTGGTCATTGAGCGCACCAAACGGACCGAGAGACACATGATGGGCTCGATTTCTGCCGCCCTGAAAGCATTCTCCGAAGGAGAGATTGTCGTCGTCGCGGACGATGATGATCGAGAAGGTGAAGGAGATCTCGTTGTCGCGGCGTCTCTTTGCTCAACTGAAAGGATGGCGTTTATTATCCGCCATACCTCTGGAATCGTCTGCGCACCCATCACGTTAGAGCATGCGCGTCGTTTGAGACTAGATCCAATGGTCGTCCACAACGAGTCCAACCACACCACCGCTTTCACTGTCTCGATCGATTACAAGCCTGATGGCGGGACCGGAATCTCAGCTGAAGAACGCGCCTCCTGCTGCCGGGCGCTGGCCAACTGCAACGTCAGCGCAAGCGACTTTGCACGTCCTGGCCATATCTTCCCTCTTATATCGAAGGAGGGTGGCGTCCTGATGCGGTCGGGTCATACTGAAGCTGCGGTCGACCTGTGCCGGTTGACCAAACTGGCTCCAGTTGGAGTAATCAGTGAACTGATGAACGACGACGGGTCCGTGATGAAGGGCTCGCAAGTTCGAGATTTCGCCGCCAGGCACTCTCTCAAATACGTAACTATTGCCGAGATCATTGGCTTCCGGCAGGCGCGTGAGAAGTTGGTTGAAAGGGTCTCAAGTGTGACCGCCGACAGCCCGATTGGTCCGCTGCAGGGATATTCGTATCGTACGCCGTTTGATCCGATCCATCACGTGGCATACGTGTATGGCGGGATCGGCGACGGCAAGAACGTACTGACCCGATTTTACAAGCCGAACATCATCCGGGACATGTTCTCGGGAGAGGCACAAGCAAAGATGAATGTTGTGCTGCAACGCTTCAAAAATAACGGAAGTGGTGTGCTCGTCTATCTAAGAGACGGTGCGGCTGGTGTTCCACCGGCCCCCCTGCTCCCATCGTCCTCTTCGGAAGAGCACCGTGACCGGCAGTGGCGCGAGATCGGCGTTGGGGCGCAAATATTGCGAGATCTTGGCATAGCCTCGATCCGCCATCTGACATCATCCACCCATCACTTCAAGGGGCTTGCGGGATTCGGCATCGAGATCATCAAAAACGAGCAACTCTGATAGAATTGAAGAAGGACGCATAAGGTAGCGCTTTCGCGGCGGCGCCGTTCCGCTCAAACCACGAGGGGACACGCAAAGTCGACGCTCTCAATGCAAGAGCAAAAGACGTCAGTCACAACGGACGTCCGTGGACGGGATCGCGGTCATGAGAACGAACCGGGCGATCACCGATTTCCGGTCCTGTTCATGAGCGGAAATATTGTCGCGGGAGGACTTCGAGCATCCACGACAGCCGGTCCCACTTTCAAAAGGCCAGCTTCTCTAACTGAGATGAGCCGCGGGCGTCTGTTCGCCTCGCTTAGCACGGTCGGAAAAATACCGCGCCGGCGATTTGCCAAGCGCTTTCTTGAACATCGTTATGAAAGCGCTGACGGAGTCGTAGCCGAGAACCTCGGATACAGCTTGCACTGAATCTCCCGCCGACAGCCGCTGAAGCGCGATGATGATGTGCAGTTGTTGGCGCCAACGACTGAACGTCATGCCGGTCTCGGCGACGACGAGGCGCATCAAGGTTCGCTCCCCTAGCGCCATCGCCTCGCCCCACTCTGCCACCGTACGGCGATCCGCCGGGTTTTCCATCAGCGCATCCGCAATCGCACGCAGCTTTGAATGACGCGTAACCGGAAGATGCAATCGCTCCGTCGGCATCTCGATGAGTTCGTTCAGCAGAACCGCGACTATATGAGCCGCCGGACCTTCCTGATCATAAAGAGGCGCCAGTGTCGCCAGACGATGAATGACCTCATGCAGCAGAGGAGTGATCGACAGCGTGCAACACTCGTGCGGAACAGGTGCCGCGTTCATATCCACGTACAGGAAGTAAATGCTGGCATTGGCGGTCGCGCGGTTGCTGTGCGGCATGCCTCCAGGAATCCAGACGCCGCATCGCGGAGGCACCATCCAAAGCCCACTAGGGACCTCGCAAGTCACACCCCCCCGCTGGGCAAGAACCAACTGCCCTTTCCGATGTGTGTGGATCGGAACTTCGTCCTCTTTCTCCTGCGTATTTACCATGAGTGCGACGACCGGACGCTCGAGCGAGTCCGGATCCAGCTCACGAAAGTACTGAAGGAGAGAACCGCGCATTGTCATCTTTTAGCAATTTTTTGGTAAAGTAACGAAATTCCTGGAGGGCCGCAAGTTCTATCGTTCGGGTGCTTGTCAGACCTGGAATTAGAACGATGACCCGAACGCTCCTCTCGCGCATTTTCGGAGACGCCATTTTTCCCGGCAGCTTCGACCCCAGATGGGCGCTGTTTTCGGCCAATTCGTTCATCGCGGCGATGCTCGCAATCTACCTGGCGTTTCGTCTGGGCCTGCAGAGGCCCTACTGGGCGATGCTCACTGTCTATCTTACCGCCCAACCGCTCGCCGGCGCCGTCCGTTCGCGAGCCGTTTACCGCTTGCTTGGCACTCTGCTCGGCGCCAGCGCAGCCGTGGCGTTTGTCCCACTGCTGGTCAATCAGCCATCCTTGATGACACTCGCCATCACGAGCTGGGCCGCGCTCTGTCTGTACGCTTCCCTTCAGGATCGCACTCCTCGCAGTTACGCCTTTGTGCTGGCAGGATACACAGCCACGACCGTCGCGTTCTCGAGTGTAGCTGCTCCACATTTGGTGTTCGACGTCGCTCTGGCCCGCGTCGAGGAGATTGTGCTCGGCATCTGCTGCGCAACGGCTGTTCATACTCTGCTCTTTCCAAGCGACGTCACCAGTGCCCTTATCAAGTCGATTGATGCAGCGGTTCGTGATGCCTCCGCTTGGACAGCAGATGTCTTCCTCAAGCGCGCTCCGACCAAGAGCAACGCGGCACGCTGGCGGCTAGCTTCGGACGTTACGCAGTTCGAAATACAGTTGACCCACCTCCGTTTCGACACAGCAGCAGCGAAACCGCCGATCTGGGCGATTCGGGCCCTGCAGGACAAGCTCGCGCTCGTCCTTCCAACGCTGACAGCGATCGAAGACAGGCTGGATGCACTGGGGGAGCGGCGTACACCGGAACTGGATCAGCTTCTCTCAAAGCTGGGCGAATGGGTGCGGGCCCCCGCTAAATCGCAGCACAGCCCAGACGACCTGATGCGCTTCTGCGCAGAATTCAAGGTCGCACCTCCTGCCATGCAAAACGAATGGGATACGTTTCTCGTATCCAGCTTGATCGCCAAATCAAGGGCGATGATCGAAACATTGGCCGTTATCCTGGAACTAAGTGAGGTCATCCAAGGATCCAAGCCTGCTTCCCGCCTAGTGACGGCATCTGCTTCCAAAATCCATCGTGCCAAGAGAACCCTCCATCGTGACCAGGGCCTCGCGGCGTTATCCGTCGCCGCTTTTTTTGCGGCGGTCCTTGGCTGCGCCGCGGTCTGGATCGCCACGGCATGGCCGGAAGGCGGCATCGCCGCGCAGATCGCCGCTATTGCTGCAGCGCTCTACAGCAGCCTCGACGATCCTGCACCCACGCTGATGTCCTACACACTCTGGACTGTGGCGTCGCTGCCGATCGCAGCCATCTACCTCTTTGTCATTTTCCCAGCAGTCGATGGGTTTCCGATGCTGGCGGCCTCGCTGGGTCCGCCGTTTCTCGTCATCGGCTATCTCCAGGCCAATCCGCGTCACATTGTCAAAGCGTTGGCTCTCGGGCTCGGTCTAATCGGGGCACTCGATCTGCAGAACAGATTCTTGGAGGACTTCGCTTCGTTCGCTAACGTCAATGCAGCGTCACTAATCGGTCTTATTGCGGCGTTCTTGGCAGTTCGCGCATTTCGTTCTGTGACCGCAAAGCATGCGGCCAAACGCCTGATCCGGCATGGCTGGGTCGATCTAGCAATCCTGGCCGGTGCCCACAGACCGATGAACCGAGAACGCTGGGTGGGCGTAATGCTCGACCGTCTCGGCCTGATCGTTCCGCGATTGGCGCTGTCCGGCACGGACGTAGAAACCGAAGCTGGCCGCTCGCTTGCCACTCTACAGATGGGACTGGATCTGCTCGACCTCAAATCAAGCGTGGCGAACGCGAACGACCACGGGAGCGAGCATCTCGAAGGTCTTGTTGTCAAACTGTCGCACGCCTTCCGATGGTTTGCATCTGGGAATATCGAGCTCCCTCTCGAGGATGCGCAGGCATTGTGCGCAACCATTGATACCGAACTTCGCGAATACTGCAAATGGGACGCCGCAATCCAGCGAGCAAGACTAACCGCGCTGGTCGGCTTACGCCGCGCCCTGTTTCCAGATGCACCAGCTCCTACTGGTAACAGAGTTGCGTGATGAATGAAGAGATCAACGTCGCGGGCGTGTTCATACCGACCTTTGTCGTCGCCTGTATCTTCGCGCTCGGGCTAGGGATGGCACTGTCCGCAACACTCAACCGCTCTGTTTCATTCGAGATCAAGAGCTTCGCATGGCACCCGGCGCTATTCGATTTCGCAATCTTCGTGATTCTCGTCGACATCTGCTACACGCTACTTGGAAAGTTTCTTCCATGACTACCGAACGTTCGATCCCACGCATCGTTGTTACTGGTCTGGTCGTCGCAATTGCGGCGCCGATTGCCATCAACTTGTGGGACCACTACGAGGAGGCTCCCTGGACGCGTGACGGCCACGTCCGCGCCGACGTCGTCGCCGTGGCTTCGGACGTCTCCAGCTGGTCGAAGAGGTTCTGATCAAGGACAATCAGGCGGTTCGCAAAGGTGACGTACTCATCCGCCTGGATCCACAGCGCTTCCGCCTGGCCGTCCAGCAGGCAGAAGCCGTGGTCGCAAGCCGCGAAGCCGCGCTTGAACGGACCTCGAATGACCGTACCCGTTATGAAAAGCTTAGCGACGGCGTTGTCTCTCAACAGCAGCGCGAGACGGTCCGCGCGGCTGACCTCCAAGCGAAGGCTACCTACAATCAAGCGCTGGCGGATCTGGAAATCGCA
Source organism: Bradyrhizobium zhanjiangense (assembly GCF_004114935.1). Taxonomy (NCBI): domain Bacteria; kingdom Pseudomonadati; phylum Pseudomonadota; class Alphaproteobacteria; order Hyphomicrobiales; family Nitrobacteraceae; genus Bradyrhizobium; species Bradyrhizobium zhanjiangense. The sequence continues at coordinate 3,502,126 of NZ_CP022221.1, read as the reverse complement.
CATCTTAACCTGATCCGATCAGAAATCCGCGCGCCGGTTAGTGGTCGCGTAACGAACCTTGATCTCCGGCCGGGCGCTTATCTGCCGGCCGGACGAGGCATAATGGCGCTGATCGAAACCGATACGGTGCGTGCGGAAGGCTACTTCGAAGAAACAAAGCTCGCGCGCATCCATGTAGGCGATCCTGCCGACGTCATCCTGATGGGGGGCTCGACACTGAGAGGAGAGGTCGAGAGCATCGCCCGCGGAATTGAAGATCGCGAAAGGAGTTCCGGTGCGAGCATGCTGGCGAACATCAATCCGACCTTCTCGTGGGTTCGGCTCGCACAGCGAATTCCAGTACGGATCAAGCTCCATGTGAAAAATAATGCGGATGAACTGATCGTTGGGCGGACCGTCACAGTTTGGATCGATAGCGACAATAGCCCCAATCCAACAATTACGAAAATGCTCGGGTCACGCATCTTGCGTCTCTTGCGTTCAGCAGCGATACCGGAGCGCTCTTGAAGATGCGGCAGCATTCGACGCCCAACACTGAACTGCGAACTGGTCTCGCTGCCCGGTCAGCGCAATATCCGCAGCACGACAGGTCCTTGGTCAGTTGCATAGCCGCATCACATTCGGCAATTTAGGGGTGACGGTCGCGATTTCGGCACAAAATGCCGGGCGCATTATGAGAATAGGCAAAGACAAACTGTACGAGTGGTGTTTGGTATAAGAGGGTTTTGCCTCACTTCACCAGCCGCGAAGCGCGGCTCTTTGGTCATTTGTTGTGGGCAAAATCAACGAATTGGGCGAGATCTCTGCTCTCGCACCATGCACGGTTGCTTGGCAGCGATGCACCGCATTTTTCAAAATTTCATTGATCTCCTCGCGACGGCGGAAGATCTCCAAGACTTCTCCAAAGCTATGGCGGACACCGCGACCGCTTTGGACTTATCGTGTTTTGCCTATCTAGCCCTCCAGCGCGCCAACAGAGGCAAACCGCGCCTAATCTCTACGTATCCATCGCGGTGGGTAGAACACTATCTACGAAACAATTATCAAATACTTGATCCCGTTATCCAAGAAGCTCTTCGAAACCCCGAGCCCTTTCGATGGGGGGCTAATTTCAACTCGAAGTTCACATCGAAAGCACAGCATCGGCTTTTCGAAGAGGCAGCGGAATTCGGAATTCGGTTTGGCTTTACGGTGCCCATTCACGATGGCCACGGCCCCATCGCTGCATTGACCTTTGCCGTGGACCAGAGCCGCCCACAATTCGAACGGTTCATTGAATCGCATGAACGCGTTCTTCAGCTTATGGCGATGTATTTCCATGCTCATACCCGCCGAAAGCTAGCGAACGTACACGATTTAGAGGGGGCATGCCTATCTCCGCGTGAGTTCGAATGCTTGGAGTGGGCAGCTCGTGGCAAGAGCGCTTGGGAGATTGGATGCATTCTCGGCATCTCGCGCAACACGGTTGCCTTCTACCTAGAAGGAGCGAAGAAAAAACTTGGTGTTCGGACGATTGTGCAAGCGGTAGCACGCTTAGCCGCTGTGAAAAGAAAGCAGCAAAATTAGGGGCGGAGCCCCCTACAACTACAGGTAATGACTTGAGATCCGAGATCCGCTCCAAAGGTGACGATGTACACCCCTGGAGGGACTATGATTCAGCTAATCACACCGCCCTTGTATGGCCAGTTCGCCGAAACCCTCGCTGAAATGCATCGGTTACGGTATCGTGTTTTCAAACTTCGCATGGCATGGGACGTTCAAACCAGCGGCGACATGGAGATCGACGATTTCGATGCACTGCATCCCGCTTACCTAGTCCAGCTATGTGACAACGGGCAGGTGCAAGGTTCCGTACGCCTCCTCCCGACACTTGGCCCGACCATGCTTTGCGACACCTTCCCTACGCTTCTCGAAGGTCAACCTGCGCCGTCAACTCCTCTCGTTTGGGAAAGTAGTAGATTCGCGATCGATGTTGCTGCCGATGCCCCGAAGGGGGATCACGGTCTTACTCGTGCTGTTTACGAGCTATTTGCGGGAATGGTAGAGTTCGGGCTCTCAAGACAACTCACTGACATCGTTACCGTTACAGACGTCCGTATGGAGCGAATCCTTAGACGAGCGGGTTGGCCCCTGCGGCGCATTGGCAATCCTTCCGCAATTGGCAACACCTTAGCCGTGGCGGGTTACCTCGAGATCTCGCGCGATACTCTGGTCACCCTTCGTAGAGCCGGCGGGCTTTCGGCACCGGCCCTTTGGACGCCAGTAATCCTCGCGGCCGCGTAGAACGATACAGGCCAGTAAACGATATGCCCGTTCCCGCCTAGAACGGGGACGCCGCGTCTTGCGATTCGCTACCGAGCTATGAACATGACGGAAATTGAGACTAGGAACGGTCAGCGAAACGCGGCGAGAGCTGTTGACCTGCAACAGCTTCGACTTGCGGTTGCCGCTTCTGACCATGGAAGTTTTCGACGAGCCGCAGAAGCGCTTTCAATCAAACATACCGCGTTCAGCCGTGCTATCGTCCAACTCGAGCACCTCGTGGGAACTTCACTGTTTGAGCGCTCAAGTGGGGGAATCAAGCCTACGTTGACCGGCCGCGTAGTTTTGCGCATTGCACGACTGATTCTGGAGCAGGTCGATATGCTCGTTGACACCGGAAGGTCCGGTGGTCGCGGCGATACTGGGCATCTTGTCGTCGGCTTCTTCACATCCATGTCCACCGGCAATTTGCGAGCGACAATAGGTGAGTTTAAGAAGCTGCTCCCAGGGCTCGAACTGGCAACGATGGAACGCTCACGCTTCCGTCTGATGACTGCCCTCCGTAGCGGAACCGTCGACGTTGTCGTTAGCCCTGGACGTTTACCTTCAAAGGACACAAGATCACTATTGCTCTGGAGCGAACGCATCCTGATCTCGTTGCCGCAGGATCACTGCCTGGCGGCACGCGAGATCATCTATTGGACAGATTTGCGTAACGAAAAGATCCTTCTAAGTGAATATGATCCAGGACGAGAGCTCGAGGATCTCTTGATTTCGAAGCTGGTACTGCCCGACGATCGGCCCAAGGTAGAACGCCATGACGTAAGCCGTGGCATTATCAAGAGTCTGACGAGTATGGGCATGGGACTTAGTCTGGCTATGGAATCGGATATTGGTGCAAGCTTCGCTGGCCTTGTGTACCGGGAGTTGCAGGACGGAGCGGGACCAAGCCGGGTGGACTTCTATGCGCATTGGCGCGACGACAATGAGAATCCGGCTCTGAAGCGTTTCCTCAATCTGTTGGCAGAACGCTATCCCTCACCCTCGCCGGCCATTGGGGAATGACCAGATCGTCTCGCTTTTGCAAATCCACGGTCCGTGGCCATAAAGCGCGCCAGCATGGGCGCGATCAGCTTTGCCGGGTCGATACGCTGCCCACTTTCGCGCGCCAAGGCCTCTGCATAGGCGACGAGATCTCGATGCACTGACGCTGGAAGCTCAGTGGCGACCTTGACCGGCTTGTCGTCGGGCAGCGCTCCTATTCTAAGCTTGGGCATGGCGTTACCCTCCGTATGGCACAAGTATGAGGTCACGATTGACGAGAACGCGAACTGGAAAACCAGGTCGCACGGTCAGAGTAGGCTGGACGTTGAGACTGCGCCGAACCACCTGTTGTCCGGCTTGATTCAGCGAGTCCGAGGCGCCGTGTCGCAATGCCTGGATAATGGCGCTGTCGTTGCTGTTGGTGTCGGAGCCGGCACCCAGCTCAGTCCCGACAGCAAGAAACGTCGAAAGTGCCGCAGCTTTGAACAGCTCACCCCAGTGATTGTCGACTTGGTCTTCGAGGCCTGCATACCCGGCGGCGTCAGCGGCAGGCTGCCGCTCGAGAACGATGGAAAGTCCATTCGGCATGATCAGCCGCGTCCACACGAGCAGGACACGGGACTGGCCGAAGCTTACCTGGCTATCGTAAATTCCGATCAGACGCGCTCCCTGAGGCACAAGGAGAAAGCGGCCGGTCGGTGTGTCAAAAACATTCTCGGTGACCTGCGCGGTCACTTGGCCTGGCAGGTCCGATCGGATCCCGGTGATAAGCGCCCCTGGAATCACCGTCCCAGCCTGCACGATGTATCGTGATGGGGGCCTGGCGATACGGTCAGGGCTTACCGTGCGGCGGTCCACAGAGGCATTAACGAAGGCGAGCTTGCGGTCCTGGCCGTTCTGCGCAGATCCATCGTCGCCAGAGTTCGTTGCATTCGGTGACGCGATTCGGTCGCTTTCAACCGACGCAGCGGGCGGACGCGCACTGCCATTGGTGGCAGCGAACAAATGGCTGATGCGGGCTGCCTCGGTCTCTTGATCCCGGCGCTGCTGGTCCGGATCGGCGCCGATCGTCGGCGACTGGCCTTGAGCGGCAAGGATCGGTCGACCGAGGTCCCCAGGAAGCGGCGGACCGAGTTGCGGAATTGGCTGGCGCGGAACGTCAGCATAGTCCTTCGGCAGTGTCGTAATGCCGTCGGCAAGATTGTGATGATCCGTACTGTAAAGCTCCTCGGCTTCTTGATTACGGGCGCGATTGTTCTGTAGCGACCACAGCACCGCTCCGCCGATGACAAGGAGGGCAACTGCGCTCCCGCCCGCCAAGACCTTGCGCGACAATCGTGTGACGCGCGGATGCTCTGCCCTCAAGCGGAAGCTCTCGGACTGCTCCCCTTGTGTCTCCGGCGGAACTGGTTGCTCGTGTTCGTTTACATTCCGAGTGTTCATGACGACGGCCTCCCGTCGGTCCTAACAATCCTGACCTTCAACTGGTGCTCACCGCCTAGTCTGAGTTCGGCGGCAGCAAACAGCCGATCCACGATCAATGCGTTGCCGTATGCGCGGTAGTTGACGAGTTCGGTCTTGCCGTCTGGACCGATGACGAAGAGCGGAGGCATCTCGCCCTGCACGATCCCTCGCGGGAATTCGACATAGACCTTGCGGCCATCGTCATACGCGGCAATCGGTCGCCAAGGAGGACTGTCCCCTTCGATGGCGTAGCGGGAGATACGTTGCGCTGGATCCGGAAGAACGGGTTTCACAGCGACTGCACGGGAACGATCACGTGCTGTTTCGGGATAGTACCAGGCAACAGACGGCATGTATGGCCGCTCGCGGGAGCGGAGCTCGATCAGGTAAGTGCGCCGGTCTGTGTTGACGACCAGGTTGGTCTCGATCGAAGCTCGGGTCGGCTTGACCAGGATATGGACGCGCCGTGAGTCGCCGCTCCCGCTTTCGGTATCGCCCACGACCCAGCGTACGGTATCTCCGGCCGCGATCGGCCCGGATCCCGTCAACTGTTCTCCCTCCTCGAGCGCGATATCCGTGATCTGCCCCGGTGCGGCGTAGATCTGATAAAGTGCCCCGGGACTGTAGGTGTAGATTTGCGCCGCGTTGAAATAACCCCTCTTGCGCGGCTCGACTCGGGCCGCGCTGTTTGCCGTTTCAACCCGGCTCACGGGTTCGGCGTCTTCCTTCCCGGCGGGCTTGCCGCCAAGAGCCGGCGTCCAGAGTGGCGGAACATGAAGCGGCCGCGATCTGTCGTCGAGAGCCACCGGCGTCGCCGGTAACAGAGGGACTTCGGCGTCATAGCTGATCTCCGGCGGAATGTAGGTCGCGCACCCGCCGAGCGCCGACGAACAAAGCAGAAGAGCGGACAGAACTGCACGCTGCGAGTTCACGAACACGGTCCAAGCCGAATTGAGCTTGCTGCGCGGGAGGGAACGCTTCGAATTAACGTCAAATTGCGTCTTGGTCACTGACTCAACTCCTTTGACCAGTTGATCGCGCGGACGTAAACGCCAAGCGGATTCTTGCGCAGGCGTTCGGCGTCGCGGGGCGTCTCGATGACGATCGAGAGAATTGCAGTCCAGCGCTCAGTCGAGCTCAACGAACCGTTGTCGTAGGTGCGCTGGGTCCAAGCCACCCGAAAGCTCTCCGAAGAGGCGCGAATGACGCTCGAGACCTCGACGGAGATTTGCGCCTTACCCAGCTTTGCGAACGGGTCGTTGTTGCGCGCGAAGTCGTTGAGCGCAGCCGCGCCGCGATCGGTTGTAAAATCATAGGCCCGAAGCCAGTTTTGGCGCAGAACGATTCCGTCGGCAGGTAGGCCTCTGACATCCTCGATAAAGCGCGCCAGATGGTAGGCAATCTGCGCATCAGTCGGCTGATAGTCGATGTTAGCTGGCGCAACCCTTTGGGCCTGTCCAAGATGATCGACCTCAACCACCCACGGCGTGATCGAGCCTTGATTTGATTGCCAGACAAGCCCACCCGCGAGACCGACTGAAAGCATCAAGCAACCGAATGCCATCAGGCGCCAGTTCTTCGCTTGCACTCGCGCCGATCCGATGCGTTCGTCCCAAACCTGAGCTGCCTTTTGATAAGGCGTAGTCGGCTCGGGCATTCGCCCGTAGTGTACTGATGATCGTTTGAACATCGATGGTTGCCCCTGGTATCGAGTGATCGGTTTCAAGTCGTGCGGTGGCTCGGATTTTGAGGCGCTGCCGGGTGAGGTGTCAGCGCTCTCCTTCAGACAAATCGACGGATGAGCCGCTGCCACTATGATCGCCTGAGCGGACCGCTTGGCCGGCTGCTGATGCACCGTGCCGAATAGTCTCGGCACGCTTCATGCGTCGCGCCCAATCGGGTTGCCCTTCGGCCGAAGTGCTCGCGGCCGACGCACCGGTTTCCCCACCTCCGCCGAGTGCGGCGGCTGCACGACGCAACGGGCTCATGGCAGCCGAGGCGCCAGCCTCGGCAACACCAGCAATGCCTCCGCTTCGATAGGCGGCGGACGCTCCACTCAAGACGGCGCCCCCGCCGCGCGCGGCCCCAGCAATCGCGCCGCCAGCGAGACCAACACCGCCGGCGGCAAGACCCGCGCCAGCCGCAACAATGCCGCCAGCAGCAAGGCCTGTTCCAATCGCGGCGCCGGCGCCGAGTTGAGGTCCGCCCGACACTAGGCCGTTTGCGATACCCAGACCGAAGATGCCGAGGCCGAGCAAGGAAAGCGCCGCGAGCACCAGCGTCATCGCGTCTTCGATGGTCGGCTGTGCACCGCCGAAACCTGCGGTGAACTGCGAGAACAGGGTGGAGCCGATGCCGACGATGACGGCCAGGACCAGGATCTTGATGCCGGAAGATATGACGTTGCCCAGAACGCGCTCCGCCGCGAAGGCGGTCTTGCCAAATAGCCCGAAGGGAATGAGCACGAAGCCGGCCAGTGTCGTGAGCTTGAATTCGATCAGGGTGACAAAGAGCTGGATCGCCAGAATAAAGAAGGCGAGCAGCACCACGACCCACGCGAACAGGAGAACGACGATCTGGACGAAATTCTCGAAGAAACTGATATAGCCCATCAGGTTGGAGATCGAATCAAGCAATGGTCGGCCGGCATCAAGGCCGACTTGAGCGATCTTTCCGGGCCGCAGGAAATCCGATGCGGAGAGGCTTGCGCCTGATGCTTTCAGGCCAAGACCGGCAAAGCTCTCGAAGACGATGCGCGCCAGACTGTTCCAGTTACCGATGAGGTAGGCGAAGACCCCTACGAAGAGCGTCTTCTTGACGAGACGCGCGATGATGTCCTCATCAGTTCCCCAACTCCAGAACAACGCTGCGAGCGTAATGTCGATCGCAGCAAGGGTCGTTGCGAGATATCCGACATCGCTCCCCAGCAGCCCGAAGCCGTTGTCGATGTAACGCGTGAACGTTTCCAGGAACTGGTCGATGATCCCCGTACCGGTCATGGTTTGCTCACCTCAGGCGCCACCAGTTTTGGATATCCCAGCGGGATCCGGCTTTGGTCCTTTGGAAATAGCGCCACGCCGGGGGCGGAATCGTCGTGGTTTGGAACCGCGGCACCGTCTTTCTTGCCAAAGAAGCGACGGCGGTTTTCGGCCCAAACTTGCTTGCAATGCTCATAACCCGCTGCTTCCTCCGCAGTGACGCTACGGCAGCGCGCGAGGTCTGAACTGGTTGCGTCTGTCATCTGCTCCGCTTTCGGCGGCGGAGGACCGTCTCCGCCGCGAAGCTGAATCGTGCAGGCAGTGACGACCAACACGCCAATAGTCGTAAGCAGCGACAACGCCTTGAATGCCCGGATGTCGGTCATCAGTGGAACATCTGCACGTTAGATGATTGATAGCCCTGCCCTGGCGTAAGAAACCGCCGGAGCTGTTCGCGGCCCTGGTCCTGGGCCGCCGCGCGTTGCGCGAGTTCAAGGCTTTGCGCCCTGCCCTGCGCCGTCACGACAGCTGTGAGGTCGGCGAGCTGCTGCGCGTTCAGCGCGAGAATCTGGTTGCCAGCCTGTGTTGCCTGCAAGGCACCGATAGCGCCTTGGCTTGAGCTAACGAGCGCGGAGGTCTGGACGCGGTTGGTGTCGAGGTTGCCAACGATGCCGGCCTGGACGCGAAGCGCGTCTTGCGTTGCGGCATACGAATTCTGCCAGCGCGATTGGGCGTTGGCGATCAGCAATTGATTCGACTGGCTGCTGGTCGCCGGTGCATAGCTGGTCGAGAAGGCACGATCGATCTGTTGCACGTCGTATGCGATGCGCTGGGCCTGGGCCAGCAATTGCTGGGTGCGCTGTATCGAGGATTGCAGTTGCTGCAGCGACGAATACGGCAGGTTTGCCAGGTTCTTCGCTTGGTTGATCAACATCTGCGCCTCGTTCTGTAGCGAGGTGATTTGATTGTTGATCTGCTGCAGCTCTCGTGCCGCCGTCAGGACGTTCTGAACGTAGTTATTGGGATCGAAGACGATCAGCGCCCTTGCAGGCATCGTGACGCCCAGGATCAGCGCGACCGTGCCAGCAGCCGCCAATAGACCAAGACGCCTCATAGCGATTTCTCCAGATTGATGAGATTGGGGATTAGGTCGAGAGCCCAGCCGACGCCACGGTGATGAAGCCAGGCCGCTACGAAGCCATCAGGTCCATGTTCGGCGAGGAGTTGCGAGACGGCTGCCTGATCTGTCTTGGAAGAGGCTGCGGCAAAGGCCAGAGCGACCTCGCCAAGGCCAAGGTCGAACATCCGGTTGCCGCGACGGGACTGGCAGTAGTAGTCGCGCTTTGGCGTTGCCCGGCTCAGAAGCTCGATCTGCCGGTCATTGAGGCCGAAGCGGCGGTAGATGGCAGTGATCTGCGGTTCGATCGCCCGTTCGTTCGGCAGCAACAATCGCGTTGGGCAGCTTTCGATGATAGCTGGCGCAATCGCGGAGCCATCGATGTCCGAAAGTGACTGGGTGGCGAAGATGACGGACGCATTCTTCTTCCGGAGCGTCTTCAGCCATTCCCGGAGTTGACCGGCAAAATCTTCGTCGTCGAGGGCAAGCCAGCCCTCGTCGACAATGAGAAGTGTGGGCCGGCCGTCGAGTCGGTCTTCGATCCGATGAAAGAGGTAAGCCAAAACGGGTGGGGCAGCGCTCGTTCCGATCAACCCTTCAGTCTCGAACGCCTGAACCGAAGCCTCGCCAAGGCGCTCGAATTCGGCATCAAGCAGGCGCCCGGAGGGACCGCCCAGGCAATAGGGCTGCAGGGCCCTTTTCAGAGAATTGGATTGCAGCAAGACCGAGAGGCCCGTCAGGGTGCGCTCCTCTCTCGGCGCCGAAGCGAGAGACGTCAGCGCCGACCACAGATGATCCTTGACCTCCGGCGTGATCTCGACCTTTTCCCGCGCCAGGATCGCGCCGATCCATTCCGTGGCCCATCCGCGCTCGACGGAATCGTCGATCCAGGCCAAAGGTTGCAGCGCGACGGGGTTTTCGTCCCCGTCAGACAGCGCACCGCCGAGATCATGCCAGTCGCCGCCCATGGCGAGTGCAGCCGCCCGAATCGAACCACCGAAATCGAACGCAAAGACCTGCGAGTTCGGATAGCGCCGGAACTGTAGCGCCATCAGAGCTAGCAGGACCGACTTGCCGGCGCCGGTCGGCCCTACCACGAGCGTGTGGCCGACGTCGCCGACGTGGAGGGAGAATCGGAATGGGGTCGATCCCTCGGTCTTCCCAAACAGGAGCGGCGGGCCCTTGAAGTGTAGATCCCTCATCTCGCCGGCCCACACGGCGGACATCGGAATCATGTGGGCGAGGTTGAGGGTCGACACCGGTGGCTGCCGCACATTGGCGTACACATGGCCCGGCAAGCCACCGAGCCAGGCTTCGACGGCGTTCACCGTCTCGATCATGCAGGTGAAATCGCGCCCCTGAATGACCTTCTCGACCAGCCGCAGCTTTTCATCGGCGGTACTGGGATCGCGGTCCCAGACGGTGATGGTTGCCGTGACAAAGGCTTGTCCGACCTGGTCGGACCCCAGTTCTTGCAACGCCGCGTCGGCATCAAGCGCCTTGTTGTGGGCGTCGGTATCGAGCAGCGTCGACGCCTCGTTGGTCATGACCTCCTTGAGAATGGCGCCGATCGACTTTCGCTTGGCGAACCACTGCCGCCGAATCTTTGTCAGCAGCTTGGTGGCATCGGTCTTGTCGAGCATGATCGCCCGGGTCGACCAGCGATACGAGAACGCCAGGCGGTTCAGGTCGTCCAGGATTCCCGGGGTCGTGGCGCCCGGAAAGCCAACTATCGTCAGGACTCGCAGATTGGCTGAGCCCAACATCGGCTCGAGCCCGCCAGTGAGTGGCTGGTCGGCTAATAGCGCATCGATGTACATGGGAATCTCGGGCACTCGAACCCGATGACGTTTGGTCGAGATCGTTGAATGCAGATAAGTCAGCGTATCTTGATCATCGAGCCAGGCGCATTCCGGCATGAACCCTTCAAGGAGGCCGAGCACGCGGTTGGTTTGGTCGATAAACCCGCGCAGCACCTCCCAGGCATCTGCTCCAACGGTGCGGTCGCGACCTTCATAGAGCAATCGCTCCGCCTTAGCCGCTCCCTCCTCCGGAGGCAGAAAGAGGAAGGTCAGGAAATAGCTGGACTCGTAATGAGCGCCCGCCTCCTCGAACTGAGCCCTGCGTTCCGCGTCCACGAGCGCGGACGCGACATCCGGAAATGTACTCGGAGGATAGGCCCCAGCGAAATGACGCTGCGCCTCAACAAATACGGCCCACCCGGATCCGAGGCGACGTAGCGCATTGTTCAGACGGCCGGCGACGCCGACAAGTTCGGCCGGCACCGCGCTGTCAAGGTCAGGCCCCCGGAACTTTGCCGTCCGCTGGAACGAGCCATCCTTGTTTAGGATGATTCCCTCGTCGACTAGGGCTGCCCAGGGCAGGAAGTCGGCGAGGCGTGCGCTGGAATGGCGGTATTCGGCAAGGTTCATCATGACCGAGAGCTCAGGTGTTGAGATGACCGGGGATACGCAGATGTCGGCGCACCACATCGACAAAGCGGGGTCGCGCTTGGCGGCCCAGACGGCGGCCATGTGGCCGATGAACCAGAGGACGAGACCCGCGATCCAGAGCCGCAGCCCCAGCCCCAGGGCTGCCGCAAGCGTGCCGTTGACGATGGCAACCGATCGTGGCGCGCCGCCCAGCAGGATGGGCTCGGTCAGTGCGCGATGAACAGGCACAACAAAGCCCATGACAAGTTCATCCATCAGATCACCACGCCACCGCCGAAAGAGAAGAACGACAGGAAGAAGCTCGAGGCGGCAAACGCGATCGACAGACCGAACACGATCTGGATCAGCCTGCGGAAACCACCCGACGAATCGCCAAACGCGAGCGTGAGGCCTGTCACCACGATGATGATGACGGCGATGATCTTGGCGACCGGCCCTTCCACCGACTGCAGGATCTGATTGAGTGGCTGCTCCCACGGCATGTTCGATCCGGCAGCCCATGCTGGCGCCGCCCCCAAAACCACCGCACCGAACACGGCCAACGGCGCACCTCGAAGAAAGCTAAATTGCTGACGCATGTCAGTCTCCTGCTGTTGAAAGGCTGTAGTCACCGGTGGTACCCAGCCCTGAGACGGCGGCGAGTTCAGCGAGGCGGCGGTCAGCGCCGCGTCCCACCAGCACGGCGACGAGGTTGATGGTCTCGGCGATCAGGGCGCGCGGAACCGTGATGACGGCTTCCTGGATGAGCTGCTCGAGCCGCCGCAGCGCACCGAGCGCGGTACCCGCATGAATGGTCCCAATGCCGCCTGGATGCCCAGTCCCCCAAGCCTTGAGCAGATCGAGCGCCTCGGCACCTCGGACTTCGCCAATCGGAATGCGATCGGGACGCAGGCGCAGCGAAGACCGAACGAGGTCCGATAGCGTGGCCACGCCGTCCTTGGTCCGGAGCGCTACAAGATTGGGTGCTTTGCACTGAAGTTCGCGCGTGTCTTCGATCAGCACGACCCGATCGGAGGTTTTCGCTACCTCGGCCAGAAGCGCATTCGTCAGGGTTGTCTTTCCGGTTGATGTCCCACCGGCGACGAGGATGTTCTTCCGTGCAGCGACCGCGTCCTTCAGGGTCCTGGCCTGCTCCGAGGTCATGATCCCGCTGGCGACGTAGTCGTCCAGCGTGAACACGGCGACGGCTGGTTTGCGGATAGCAAAGGCCGGTGCCGCAACGACCGGAGGCAACAGACCTTCGAAGCGCTCGCCTGTTCCGGGCAGTTCGGCCGAAACCCGTGGCGCGCCGGAATGCACCTCTGCACCTACATGATGCGCTACCAAGCGAACAATGCGCTCGCCATCCACGGCCGACAGAGTTTCGCCTGTGTCGATCAGGCCGTTCGACAACCGGTCGATCCACAGCCGCCCATCCGGATTGAGCATCACCTCGATGATCGCTTCGTCTTCGAGGTAGCCGGCAATCGCGGAGCCGAGCGCGCTACGCAGCATTCGCGCACCGCGCGAACTCGCTTCCGATTGAATGGAATGGATTGCCACCGTTAGCCCCACCGAATGAGGACGAAAGAGCGTCCTCAGATGGAGTGATTAGAAAAGGTGCCAGTGGACTTGGCGCAACAAGCGCTTTCCGTGATCGTAGGCTGGCGTAGAAAAAGAAAGTCTGAGAACTACTCGCGAAGTCCCCGGGTTGATGCGAAGCCCGCTCGGAACATCCATTCAGAGCGGCGGGCAAGACCGCACGTTCAAAATCCCGAAGAATCGAAACGGACGCATTACCGTTTCCGGGCGAACTCGATGTCATCCAGCTCTTGAATGAGCCGGCTCGACGTATGGTCTCGGCAGGATCAAATCGTTGCGCGCAAACCTCAGGAGCTCGACGCGATAACTTCATGAACGAGACGACAACATGGATCAGCTCTCTACGAAATAGGCCGAGGTCCCAGCCGGCTGTCCAACCCTGTTCGCCCGTGTCATGGGGCCGTTGGCTTGCCAGCGGATTGCCGTCCCTCTTCTTCCAGCCAATCGCAAAACACTGCTGTTTGTGAACCGCTTTCCCTTCCTGCCGGCAGGTACGCGAAGTAGCTCCTCGCCGGAAGGCTGACGTCTGGAAACGGCGCGATTAAGCGGCCCGCGGCGACGTCATCGCCGATCAGAGCAGTCGGTCCCATTGCTACTCCTAAACCATCGATCGCCGCCTGAATGGTCAGGAAGAAGTGATCGAATGTTAGCGTCGCTGTGGGGGTAAGGCGAGGATGTCCGGCCTTCACCAACCAATCTTGCCAAAGCCGTGGCATCGACGTGACATTCAGCAGTGTGTGCTGCGCGAGATCAGAAATTTCCTCCAGGGGAAGTTTCGCGACCAATGCGGGGCTGCAGACCGGCAGCCGCCGCTCCGAAAGAAACAGCCGCGACGTGAAGCCATGAAAAGAATCCGGGCCACCGCGGATGACTACGTCGAAGTTGTCGGCGAGCGCATCGATCGGGTCGTTCGAAGTGGTGAGGCGGACCTCGATATCCGATCGCTCGTCGCGAAAACGGCTCAGCCGTGGAAGCAGCCAGCGCATGCTGAACGTCGCCAGTGCATTGACGCGCAGCACGGCCGCCGGCACTTCGCCGTGGGTTGCGCGATGGCGCTGGACGGCGAACGAAATGCGGTCGAGCGCCGGGCTGAGCTCTTCGAATAGCGCCGCGCCGGCCGGCGTGAGCGAGACGCGCCGCGTCGAGCGCCAGAACAGCGCCGGCGCCCCCAACCGGTCCTCAAGCAGGCGCACCTGCTGACTGATCGCGCCATGCGTCACGCCCAATTCGCTGGCCGCCTCCTTGAAACTGCCGAGGCGGGCTGCCGCTTCGAAGGCGCGGACGGCGTTGAGCGGTGGCAAGGTCCTGCGCTGGACGGGAATACTCATAAGATAGAGATCCTAACTCATAGATCGATTATTACTGGTTTGCGACGGTCGCCTCAATAGTCCAGGATGAATTTGTCATGAGGCACCAGTGGATCGGCGGGTCCGAGACGGATCACAGTGTAGATTTTCTCTCTTCAGCCCGGAAGCGGGAGGAATTGACGTGAACGACGCGGCGATGGGGGCTGGGAGCCGTCCGCGCGAAACCGCATCAGGCTCGTCGGCCCCGGCGAAATCGCGCAGCCTGCTGGCTGCGTGCCTCACCCACGCGCTTCATGACGGCTATACCGACGGTCTCTATGCCTTCCTGCCGGTCTGGCAGGCGCAGTTCGGCCTGTCCTATGCGGCGCTCGCCGTCGTGCGCGCGCTGTATTTCGGGACGATGGGGGGCATGCAGATTCCGGCCGACCGAGCTCTTCGCGGCTTGTCGCCGCGCGCGGCGCTGATCCTGTCCACCGTCGCTGCGGCGGCGGGCTTGCTGATCATGGCGCTGCCGTTCGGCTTTGCGGGTCTTTGCGTCGGCCTCGTCATGGCCGGCATCGGATCGAGCATCCAGCACCCACGCGGTTCGATGCTCGTCACCGACAGCTACGGCACGGCGTCGCGACATCCGCTCGGCATCTACAACTTTTCCGGCGATCTCGGAAAAGCCGTGCTGCCGGCGCTAGTCGCGGTGCTGCTGCCGATCTTCGCCTGGCAGTCGGTGTTGGGCTTGATGGCGGTGCTTGGAATCGTCCTGGTGGCCGCGCTGGTGTCGCTGGCACCGGCGGCCTCCGTGACGAGGAATGTTACGGGAGAGGCGACGTCCGGCCGCGGCCGCGGCGGCTTTGGTATCCTCACGACGATCGGCGCGCTCGATACGGCGACCCGCATGGGATATCTGCTGTTTCTGCCCTTCCTCATCCATGGACAGGGCGGGGACTTGCCGGCCGTCGGATTGGCGCTTGCCGTGCTGTTCATCGGTGGCGCGTTCGGCAAGGCGACATTCGGCTGGCTCGGCGAGCGGCTGGGTGTCGTCGGCAGCGTCGTGGTGACGGAGGCCGCAACCGCCTTGCTCATCGCGGCGACGCTGTTCACGCCATTGACGCCAACGTTCATCCTGCTGCCGTTGCTCGGCATCGTGCTGAACGGCACCTCTTCGGTGCTCTATGGCACCGTGCCGGAGCTTTCCGACGGCGATACGGAGCGGGCTTTCGCGGTCTTCTATACGAGCGTCATCGGCGCAGGAGGTCTCGCGCCGATCCTCTACGGCGCGATTGCCGATCACAGCAGTCAGAAGATCGGCGTGCTGGCCTCGTCGGCGACTGCCGTCCTGGTCGTCCCACTCGTGCTGGCGTTGCGGCCCCATCTGCGCAGCTCCGCCGCGGGACCGTGCGAAAAGTCCGTATGATGGCGGTGCCGGATGGGCGGCTGAACGGCCAAAGCCGCCGCGCCGTCCGCATTCAGCCGGTCACCGTCCGGATCATCATCCCATCCACCACATGGAGGTTCGCTCAATGGATACCATCTCGCAGGCGCCGCTCATTCTGATAACGGGTGGAAGTCGGGGCGTCGGCGCGGCGACTGCGCGGCTTGCTGCCGCACGGGGCTACGATGTCGCGATCAGCTTCGTCTCCAACGAAGCTGCCGCCCTTGCAGTGGCGGCTGATGTGGAAGCCGCGGGGCGCCGTGCGTTGCCGGTGCGCGCAGATAGCGCGGATCCGGAGCAGGTGGCACAGCTCTTCGCGGCGATCGACCGGGAGTTCGGCCGGATCGATGTGCTGGTGAACAACGCTGCGGTCCTTGCGCGGCAGTCCCGGCTGGAGGATCTCGGTTTCGGGCGGATGCAGCGGATCTTCGCCGTCAACGCGATCGGCCCCATTCTCTGCGCACAGCAGGCCGCGAAGCGGATGTCCTATCGTCACAACGGGCGGGGCGGCTCCGTGATCAACGTCTCATCGGCGTCGGCCCGGCTCGGCAGTCCGGGCGAATATCTCGACTACGCCGCGTCTAAGGGCGCGCTGGAGACGTTCACGACCGGTTTCGCCAAGGAGGTCGCGCGCGATGGAATCCGCGTCAACTGCATTCGCCCCGGACACATCTACACCGAGATGCATGCGAGCGGCGGAGAGCCGGGGCGGGTAGATCGCGTCAAGGACTCGATCCCGATGGGACGAGGCGGTCAGCCTGAAGAGGTCGCGCGGGCAATCCTGTGGTTGGCCGGCGCCGAGGCTTCGTTCGTCACCGGTACGTTCCTCGATGTCACCGGTGGCAAGTGAGCAACAACACTGCGCCTCGATCATCGCTGAAACAACTCTCACACCATCACCTTTGCCTCAGCATCACTCGAAGAAAAAGAAAAAAAGCGCATGGCGTGCGCCCTCTTGCTTGCGCAGTTCGTTCGGGCCATAGCACGCCCAGCTTTTTGCCAGCTGGCTAAATTGGTGCGCCGCAGGGCTGGCGCACAAAACGGAGGGACTGAAGCGAGAACGTATCTTGGCCACCAAGTCGGGGTTAGTCGCCCGCCTCTGAGCGCGGGTATCTTCCGAACCTCGCGCTCAAAACTAACGTCGCCCCAGCGCCGCGGCAATCCTACAAATACTCCCTTCATCTTGCCTGCGCAGCCATGTGCGCATCGTTTGGTAATGGTATTGTAATGTTTACGCGAAAGGATGAAGAGAGCCAATGTCTCAGTCGTCAAACAACGTCGCGCTCCCCCTCTGGATCTGCCGACAGCAGCTCGGGACATCGAGCAAATGCTGCGCCCCGTCTGTCCGCTCCGTCCGCCGATAGAAACTAGGCAACGGCCGATCAACAATCGGCAGCAGAAAAGATCGATGTCTTTCTCCTCCTTGGGGCTATGGTTGAGACCGGCCCTTCATCCTAAATGAGAGTGGATCAACAGAGCCTGTCCGAGGTGAGACTAGAACAGGCACCAATGGATTTGGCGCAACAGCCGCTTTCGTTGATCGTAGACCGACGTGCAAAGAGAAAGACTGAGAACCGGTCTTTGTCGCGCTACTCAAGCCTATCGGGTCGCTGTCAGTTGCTACTCACCACTTCGCATCATCATCTCCGGGCAGGAGGACAACCGAGTCCTCAAAGTGACCAACTGACTCGACAGCGTTGGAACTAGAAGCCGGCCTGAAGAAAGAGATCGAGCCCATCCATGAAGCAACGCATCGGCGCCAGGGCAGTGCGAACCAGATCAACGCGGCGATCTGCAGTGCTACATTGAGGTTAAGCGCGACTTGGTAGGCCCGGACGGACCTTTGGCCATCATTCCCAGACCATTGCTCCAGGATCAGGCCTGTTGCGTATTGTGCCAGGAATGCCCAACCAAAATGCAACACGTTCAAGGCACCATTGGCACGACCGGCAAGCTCCGGCGGAAAGTAATCCGCCATCACCGCGAAGCTCACCACGGTTGCGGCTCCCGTAATTGCGACAACGCACCACGGCAAGAAGGACGGCAGTGGCGCTCGCACGGTCAAGGCTAGCTCAGCTAGAATAAACAGCACTGCGACTATCACCAAGATAGTCTCCGTCGCCGCTCCTCTTCGTCTGATATAATGGACTATCGCACCGAACAACCACGCGCCACAGCTCAATACGATTGACATGATGAGCAGCCGCGCAACGAGACTTGCACGATCAAGTCCCTCTACGTCTTTGAGCCATGGGGATGCCCACAATCCCTGCAAAGACCAGGCCGATCCAACGCAAGTGGCCGACAACGGCGCCATTCGCCAAAAGCGTCGATCTCCAAAAACATCGCTTAGGGTCGTGGCGGTTGACGTCGATGGGACAATGCCTCGTTCGGGCACGACGACATGGATCAAAATGGCCGTCAAACCGGTCGCGGAGGCTAGGATCTTAAAGAGTTGCCGCCAGCCCATCCAGGCGAGCAGGTGTTCAACGGGAGCCGTAGCAGTCACCGCTCCTAGCGAGCCGAGCATGACCATGTAGCCGTTCAGCAAGGCAACGCGCTCCCTGGGGAACCAAAGGACGATGGATTTCAGACCTGCTGTGAACGCAGCCCCCACGCCAAGCCCGATCATCGCACGCCCGATCAAGAGGGGAAGGAACCCGGTCGATACCGCGAAGAGTGCGGCGCCCGCCGCGGCTAGCAAGAGCAGAACACTCTGGACGCGACGCGGTCCAAAGCGGTCCAATAAGATTCCGATGGGGATCTGAGCCGCCGCGAATACCAGGAAATAGACTGACGTCAGCAATCCGAGGTCGGCGGTCCCAAGACCGATATCCGAGCAGAGATGACCGGCGATCAAAGCGTTGATCGTTCGAAACAGATACGAAAGATAGTATCCAGCAGCAAACGGGAGAAAAACGCGCGCGATGAGAACCCATGTCCCGGGAATTTGCATGCTGGCCCTTTGCTCTCAGCTCGTGGGAGCCGATAGCGCGTTCAGCTTTTATGGGCTCGCTTAAATTGCTGCCGTCGCAGACCGGCGTATAAAAAGAAAACACAGTTGATCGTGGCGGGTCCCGTACCCTCGCCGGGTCCGCCTTACTATTAGGAGGCGACCTTCAACCGGAAACTGATACTTGTGGGGCCAGCGCCATGGACCAGTCGCTGACTCCGGGTCCATTTTCTAGGTTTCACTTTCGCCATGAATTGACTCTGCTTTCCGCGCTCGTCAAAGATCGTTCCGCGGCTGAAACTCATGTTTCAGGTACATCTACGGACGGCCGCATAATTGCCGGGACCAGGGATGACAGAGCGGAACGTATCTGAACGGGGAAGCGCGGTGCAATTTGTGTCAGGCCGATCGACCAAGTTCGGCCGATACGAACTCTTTGCAGATCTCAAACTATTGCTCCGCGACGGAATCAAGATCGACCTTGGCGGACGAGCCTTCGACGTTCTCCTGGTTCTTGCCGAAGCCGGTGGCGATGTCGTCAGCAAGGAACTTCTCATCCAAAAAGTATGGGCCGGAGCCGCGATCGAAGATAACAGCTTGCAAGCCCAGATATCCGCAATCCGGCGAGCTCTCGGCCCTGATCGTGACCTCCTCTCCACCGACTTCGGTCGGGGTTATCGCCTGGCGGGCTTGAGCCGAACTGTTGAACAGCACCATGATGCGGACCGAACGCTGCCCCCGACACAGCTTCCGCTCGCGCTCACCCCGTTGCTGGGACGCGAAAGGGAGTGCTCTGAAATCGCGCGACTCATCGCGCGAAATCGCTGTGTCACCCTCACGGGTCCAGGGGGGATCGGGAAGACACGTATGGCCCTGGAGGTCGGCCGGTCCATCGCTCCGGTGTTTTCTGACGGGGTTCACCTCGTCGAGATGGCTCGCGTCACCGAGGACAGTTTGGTTTGGTCGACGATTGCCGGGTGCCTGCAAGTTCCTAACACCGACCAACCAGAGCAGATCCTGAAGGATATCAAGGACAAACATCTTCTCTTGATCGTCGACAATTGCGAGCATCTAACGGACTCCATCGCCGTTGCGGTGGAGGTCCTATTACGGGCTGTCAGCAAATTGCATATTTTAGTCACCGCTCAGGAGCCGCTCGGGGCCGAAGGCGAACATGTTTATCGGCTCTCGCCACTGTCAATTCCGCCGCCTGAAACCGACTCCAGGGAAGAGGCGCTCTCGCATGCAGCGGTGCAGCTCTTTGTCGACCGTGCTTCGGCCAGTTCGCAGTCTTTCGCGCTGACGCAAGATAATTTTCGGGATGTCTGCGCCATCTGCCGGCGGCTCGATGGACTACCGCTGAGCCTTGAGTTGGCCTCGGCACGCGTCTCGGCTCTCGGACTTCAGGGCGTGATCGTAGGTCTCGACGACCGGTTCAAGCTCCTGACAGCCGGGCGTCGGACGGCCTTGCCCCGCCATCGGACCCTGCGGGCCACGGTCGACTGGAGCCACAGCCTTTTGAATGCCGAGGAACGGAGTTTTTTTCACCGGCTTGCCGTCTTCGCATCCTATTTCAACGCCGCCGCGGCTCGTCACGTCGCCGGGCCGGACTTCGCGGAGCCGTGGCGGATCTCCGACTTGCTCGCCGATCTCGTCGCGAAATCGCTTCTGCTTTGCGAGGTCGACACTTCCCGTCCGCGTTATCGGCTGCTCGAGACGATTCGATTTTACGCACTCGAGAAGCTCGCTGAGAGCAGTGACGTTGCGGCGGTCGCTCAGCGGCACGCCGATTTCGTGGCTGCGATGGTTGAAACGGGAGCTCGGGAGTGGGTCACCGCACCGACCGAGGTCTGGAGGCGGGAGCACCAAAGCGAGATCGACGATCTGCGAGCCGCGCTTGACTGGGCCTTTTCCCCCGCAGGCGCCAAGCCGACCGGGCTCAAGATTCTCGCGAGTTCTGCCCCGTATTGGATTCAGCTCTCGATGCACGACGAATGCCAACGCTGGTTGACCCTGGCACTCGCAACGTCGTCGAGCATTCCGCCGGAAGAAGAGCTTGCATTGCGGGTCGCCCTCGGCACATCGCTCAGTTGGGCCAAGGGACCTGTCAAGGAAACCGGCTCCGTTTGGGCATCGGCTTGCGAACTGGCCGTTCGATTGAACCATGTCGAAGCGCAGCTTCAATCGCGGTATGGGCTGTGGCTCTTCTTTCTGCGCAGCGGCGAATACAAACAAGCCCTGGCGCACGCAGCCGAAATGATGAAGCTGGCACAGGCGGTCGGTGACGCCGAAGCATTGGCGGCGGCGCAACGCATCGTGGGAGTATCCCGGCATTTTCTGGGGGACCACAGCGAAGCCCGATCGCTGATTGAAACGTCGCTCGCTTGGTACGACCAGGGACTTTGCAGCCAACCGTTCCGGTTCGGGCTCGACCAGAGGGTCTCAGGGCTCGCCTTCTTGTCGCGCGTTCTTTGGGTCCAGGGAGAGTTTGCCAAGGCCTTTGAAGCCGCTTCAGCATCGATCGCAGGAGCTCGTTCGTTGGATCATGCATGCACAATGTGTTGCGCGCTTGCGGAGGGATGGTGCACCGTCAATGCGCTGGCAGGTGATCGGGACGCTGTCGAGAGCGGCTCGCTCATGCTGATTAAGACCGGCGCAAAATACGGGCTCGGGTTCTGGACCGCCTATGGTGAGATTTTTCAGACCTGGGCCGAAGCCACAGGCGCGAAGCAACCTGACGACGCACTGTTGCGATTGATCTCCCTGCACAAGGACATCGACCTCGATCCCGGCTATTCGAGCCTTGTGGGGGACCTTCTTGTCCGGGCTTCGAGTGCCGCGTCGCTCGCGCAAATCGACATCGGACTTCTTCGAGGTCGCGATGAAGAGATCAACTGGGCAACGCCAGAATTTGCGCGGATTCGGGCGCGCCTGCCGGCCTCGTTGGACCAGTCGGCAGCGGAGCATTCGCTAAATCGCGCATTGTCGCTGGCGAAGGGCAGCGGCGCCCACGCCTGGGAGCTCAAGGTTGCGATCGACTTGGGACGCCTGCTGATCAATGAGGCGCGCGTCGCCCAAGCCCGGGAGGTCCTCGGTTCCGCGTTGTCGACCCTGCCTGCCGCCACTGGCGCGCTGGCCGAGGAGGCTCGGAGCCTGATGGCCGGGTGCGCCCCCGATTAACCTCGGGCCGCGCATGCCCGACGCACCTTTTCAGACGTCTGAAATTCACCGTCATTGCGCCTGAACGACCTCACCGACCATTCTGCACCCAACCACATCGGGAGGCGCTTGGATGGCCGAACTAGTCGCAGTTTACGCAGTGCCGCATACGCCGAGCTTTGTCGCGGAAGTTCTGCAAAATGGAGACCGGTCCGAAGCGGCACAATTCTTTGCGAAAATCCGCCGCCATTTGGCGAGTGTCCGGGCAAACCTGATCGTCACCGTCAACAACGACCATTTCAACACGTTCTTTCTCGACAATCTGCCGACGTTCGCGATCGGCTTGGCCGACCGAACCGCAGGGCCAAACGACCGGACGCTAGGCATGCCTTGGTACGAGGTCGAGGTGGATGCGGAAGCAGCCGTCGGCCTGCAGCGCAACTTCTTCAATGACGGGTTCGATTTCTCCTCCACTCAGGAATTTCAAATCGATCACGGAGCGCTCGTCCCGCTCCACTTCATGACGCCCAAGATGGACCTCCCCATCGTCCCTATCTTCATCAACTGCGTCGTGCCTCCCCTGCCATCCGCGGCGCGTTGCTACAACCTCGGTCGTTGCCTTGCCAACGGGATTCGCGCTTTGAGCTGTCGAAGCGAGGCATCGCGGGTCGCGATCGTGACCAGCGGATCCCTCAGCCTCGAAATCGGCGGACCGCGCGCATTCGAGGGCAAGACATTCGGCGTTCCCGACCCCGATTGGGCAGGATGGATTCTGGACTGCATTCGATCAAACGACCATCAGGCCCTGATCGACGCCGCGACGGAAGCCCGAATGCTCCAAGCCGGCAACGTTGCCGGCGAGTTCCTGAACTGGATGATCGCATTGGGAGCCGTCGGCAGGTCGGTGCCCGACATTCTTATCAACCAGCCCCAATTGGGCAATGCCTTCGCGGCATGGTCGGTAGGGACATGGTCATGAAGGGGTATCTGGTCAACAAATTCTGCCGACGCGTGCTGCACGACAAGAGCTTTCGGGAGCTTGTCCTCAGAGACCCGTCGACGGCGATCTCTTCGATGCCCCTCAGCCCGTCCGAGCGCGACGCGCTCCTCAACGGCGACGTCGCCGCGCTGTATCACGAGGGGGCATCGGCATTCCTGTTGCTGATCTTGTGCCGTTTCGAAGTGCTCGGCCTGACACTTCCCGTCTTCAACGGACGCATGCGGGCAATCCTGCCGGATCAGCCCAGGTCATTCCAAGAAAAATAGAGCGGATCAAAACGCCGCCAGCAGTGAAGCATCCGTTCGCCATCGGCGAACCCGGGAGGAAAGATAATGACAAGCACGACCGGAACGATCGGCCCTATCCAGAGGCGGGCGCTCCTCAGCAGTTTCATTGGCTGGATGTTCGACGGATTCGAGACAAGTACGCTGATCCTCGTCGGCGGCGCGGCCGTCCTATCTCTTCTGCCCGAACATGGAGTCGACCAGGTTCGTGTCGCGGTCGGCACCGCTCTCAGCAGCACGCTGATGGGCTGGGCTGTCGGCGGCACGATCGGCAGCGTCATGGCCGACTATGTCGGGCGCAAGAAGATGCTGATGATTTCGATCGCCGGCTATTGCGCCTTCACGGCCTTCACGGCCTTGAGCAGTTCAGTGACGATGCTCGTCGTTCTCAGGTTTCTGACAGGAATGTTCCTGGGCACAGAATGGAGCACCGGCACGGCGCTCGTCGCGGAGACCTGGCCGGCCTCCGCGCGGGCCAAGGCTCTCGGAATCATGCAATCCGGCTACGGATTTGGATTCTTCCTTGCCGCCGGACTCTGGCTTGTCTTGCAACCGGTCGGAGGCCCTGATGCATGGCGGTGGATGTTCGTGATCGGCATCCTGCCCGCTCTGCTTCTGATCTATATCAGGCGGAGCGTGCCTGAATCCAAGCTATGGCTCGAAGCGGTTCGCGACACCGAAGCCCATCCAAAAGGAAGCCGCCGCTGGACCGTGGTCGAGATGTTCGACGAGCCTGGGTCAGTCCTGCGCACGCTTGCGGTGCTGGCAATGGCCTCGATCACGGTCGCCGTCTTCTACGGCATCTCGGCCCTCACCGGTCCCTATATCGGCGGCCTGGCCGCCAAACAAGGCCTCTCCGCTCCCGCAATGGCAAGCGTCAGCGCGCTCGTTTATAATGCCGGATCTATTGTCGGCTACGTCTCAGCCGGCTTTGTGGCCGATGCGATCGGCCGAAAGCCATACATGTACATCTCCTTCGGTGGCGCGATCCTCTCGGGATTGCTGATGTACTTCGTACCGCAGACGCTCATCGCTTCGCTCGCTTGCGTGTTTGTCCTCGGCACGTTCACGCTGGGTGTATTCTCATGGCTGCCGATCTATCTGCCCGAGCTCTTCCACACGCGCGTACGGTCGACCGCGTCGGGCTTGATCTTCAATCTCGCAAGGCTCGTCGCATTTCCGTTGCCCTGGCTGACCGCGTTTCTGTTCACCGAGCTCGGCGGCTACCAACCCACCGTGCTCATGCTGACCCTGCTGTACGCCGCTTCAATCGTCATGCTGAGCCTGCTTCCCGAAACCAAGGGCAAGCTGCTGCCGACCTGACTTGATCATCAACCGCTTTATCGGAGAACAAAATGGACCTCGGAATTACCGGCAGAGCCGCCATCGTCACCGGAGCGAGCACCGGCATCGGATTTGCTGTCGCGAAGGAACTCGTTTCGAACGGTGTGGCCGTCGTGATCGCAGCGCGTGATCGGAGGCGACTGGAGCAAGCCAAGGAAATCCTGCTCCGCGCGCCTGGCGCCAAGGTCGCGTCCGTCGATGTCGACGTCGCCGCGCCGGACGCGGCACGGACGCTCGTCAACAAAGCCCTCATGACGTTCGGTTCGATCGACATCCTTATCAACAATGCCGGCCGAGCTCATGCCGGCGGACTGATGAACTCGAGTGAGGATGATTGGACCGATATGACCGCGGTCAAGCTCACCTCGATGCGACGGCTTTGCAGGGAGGCCATCCCGCACATGCAGCAGAAACGATGGGGCCGCATCGTGAACATGTCCTCTATCGGAGGAATCTATCCCAATCCGAAGCTCTTCGTGTCCCACGTCCTCAGCGCAGCCATAAACAATCTGACCAGATCGCTTGCGCTCGAGGTGGCGAAAGACGGAATTCTCGTCAACGCAATCGGAATAGGGGCTGTCGCGACCGACAATTGGGCCAACAATATGCTTCCCGCGGTTCGAAAGAACCGCCTCGAGATGAGCTCTCTCGGCGATGACGAAGTGCTTGCTCGGATCTCGGCGGAACTCACCCCCGTCGGCAGAGCTGGCACGCCGGAGGAAATCGCGGCCATTGCCGCCTTCTTGAGCTCAGCGCGGAACGGCTTCGTGACAGGCGACACGATCGAGGCTTCGGGTGGCGCGGACCGGTTCATGTGAGAGGATTCGGGCGCCGAGCGGCGGCAGCTTGGCCGTGAACTGTTCACGTCAGGAGAGCTATTGCCCCTCAAGCCCTTCTACCAAAAACAAAAGAGGCCAGACCGAGTGCTGGGTGCGTCAAGGCTGAGCGATTTCCAGCCTTGACGGCATCTGCGCTCTCCCGGTCGTTTTGTGAACTCGCGCCCTAGCTTTCCTCGGCTACGTTTTGACGACGAATATCATCTGGAATCTCGCGCAGAAAGCTTTGCCCCTTTTGCAGGCGGCGCCCAAGCGCCTCGACAAATCCTTCAAAGCGCTCCCTGCCCTTTACTTGCGCGGCCGCTTGGGCATCGTTGGGCAACGGTGGCGTGATAGTCAGCCAGAAACGGATGAAGAGAGCCAGGGACTCGGCGGTCAAACCGACGTCACGCTCGAGCCTCTGCATCTGACGCGACAGCCGGTCCAGGCGCCGGGCGAACGCCGCCTCCCGCCTGTCCGCACCATCCGGTGACAGAAACGAGGCTACCGCCGCCTCCACGATCGCAGACCGGGAAAGTTTCTTGCGATCGGCAAGCTCGGAAATCTGTTTCAGCAGTTCTGGCGGGAAGTAGACGTTCATCCGGTCGCGCATAATGCCTCAGAGCTCCATACCGTCATTCGGGTCCAGCGCGACCTGACGAGCGACGCGGCGCATCTGCTGGCGTATGAGCCGGGACTGGCGGGCCGCATCTTCGTCATCGTCGAGCACGGCGGCAAACTCCTCTGCCGGCGTCGGTTCGGTCGTCTCCTTGGCGATCGCAACGTGATCGGGGAGTTCAGGCTCACGACGGAGCCCGCTGTTCGCCGTGTTTTCCTCGGCCTCCGTGGCTTTGTCAGTTGGACCTGCCGTCGGCTTCAACGGTACGAGCGCTGACCATCCGTCCGTGCGCGACGATCGGCCGGCCGTAGCTGGATCAGGCGGCGGCAGAACCCGCTCGGTGAATCGCCTATCCTCGTAATAGCGGACCTTCTTGGCTCGGATCGGCGCTGTCCCCGCCACCATGACGATCTCGTCTCTCGGCGGAAGCTGCATGACCTCGCCCGGGGTCAGCAGCGGCCTTGCCGTCTCCTGCCGCGAAACCATGAGGTGGCCCAGCCACGGGTTCAACCTGTGACCGGCATAGTTCTTCATCGCCCTCATCTCGGTCGCCGTACCCAACGCGTCGGACACACGCTTCGCCGTCCTCTCATCATTGGTCGCGAAGCTGACGCGGACGTGGCAGTTGTCCAGGATCGCATTGTTCGGCCCGTATGCCTTCTCGATCTGATTGAGTGACTGCGCGATCAAGAAACTCTTGATGCCGTACCCCGCCATGAAAGCGAGCGCGGACTCGAAGAAATCAAGCCGCCCAAGGGCTGGGAACTCATCGAGCATCATCAGGACGCGATGCTTTCGATCGCGGGCCTGCAGGTCCTCGGTCAGTCGCCGGCCGATCTGATTCAGCACCAGACGGATCAGCGGCTTGGTCCGAGAAATATCTGACGGCGGCACCACGAGGTAAAGCGTCGTCGGGCGACTATCTGCGATCAGATCGGCAATCCGCCAGTCGCAGCGACAAGTCACCTGAGCCACGACGGGATCGCGGTAAAGCCCGAGAAACGACATCGCGGTTGACAGGACGCCTGAACGTTCATTCTCGGATTTGTTGAGGAGTTCGCGGGCGGTCGAGGCGACCACGGGATGGACCCCATGCTCGCCGAGATGCGGTGTGGTCATCATGGCCTTCAACGTAGCCTCGATCGGCCGCTTCGGGTCCGACAGGAAAGCAGCAACACCAGCCAAGGTCTTGTCCGCCTCGGCATAGAGAACATGGAGGATGGCGCCGACAAGAAGCGAGTGACTGGTCTTCTCCCAGTGGTTCCGCTTGTCGAGCGAGCCTTCGGGGTCCACCAGAACATCGGCAACGTTCTGGACATCGCGGACCTCCCACTCCCCGCGCCGGACCTCGAGCAGCGGATTGTAGGCTGAGGACTTTGGGTTGGTCGGGTCGAACAGCAGCACGCGGCCATGACAGGAGCGGAAACCGGCGGTCAGCTGCCAGTTCTCACCCTTGATGTCGTGAACGATGGCCGAACCCGGCCATGCCAACAACGAGGGAACGACTAGTCCGACACCCTTGCCGGACCGGGTGGGAGCAAAACACAACACGTGCTCCGGCCCATCATGGCGGAGGTAGTCGCGATCGAGTTTGCCCAGCACCACACCATCCGGACCAAGAAGTCCGGCCGCTCGAACCTCCTCTGGACCAGCCCAGCGCGCCGAACCATAGGTCTCGACGTTCTTGGCCTCGCGCGCCCGCCACACCGACATGCCGATCGCTGCCGCGATCGAAATGAAGGTCCCCGACGCCGCGATGAAGGCACCCTCGACAAAGACCGGAGGGGCATAGGCGTCGTAGACAAACCACCACCAGAAGAAGATTGGGGGATAGTAGATTTTCCAGCCTCCCAACTCGAACCACGGCCTACCAAGCTCCGGCTGGTACGCGAGCCGCCAGGCCGTCCATTCGGTCGCTCCCCAGATGGCCAACAAAACGATCAGGCCAACGACGATCACCTGTCCCCAGAGGATTTTGGTTCCGGACATCCCGAACGCCCTTCCGCAACTGAATTGACGAGATACCTAGAGGCCGAGGTGGCGCTTCCGACCAAAGCCCCATTCGATGCCACCGCCATCCTTGACGACGCCGGTGACGTGTTGGCCGAGCCTCTTTTCGAGCTCGCGCGACCACGGCACTAGCTGGAAGCCGAGCCCATTATCGATCATGGCGAAGCGTCCCGAGCTGAGGGTCAGCCGCTGGCGATACGTGCCTGCCACGTGTTCCCCGGATGCGGCCGCCACATGAGCTAGCCCCGTGTCGGCCGAGACCTTTGCGGCCACCTCGTCCAGCTCGCGCCGGCGCAACGTGTTGAGGAGGTCGCGCTGCAAGATGATGCGTTGGCCCTGCCGCCGTGCCAGACCCTTCTGAATCAGATGCTCGGTCCGGGCTTCCATGGCCCTGCGGGTCTCGCGGCCGAATCCGCCCATGGCGAGCGGCATGGGGTCGCGTTCGACCAGCCTATGGTCGAGCCAAGTCGCCCCGTTCGCGGTAACCTGCCCAGGTAGATCAAGATCGGAACGGGTCGCGAGGAGCAAGGTGGGCTGCGGATCGCCGGTATGATCGAAACGTCGGATTTCGACGATTCCGCCGATCGACGGTGCGTGGTCGAAAGCCTCCAGACCTCGGAAGCGCACATGATGAGCGCGTCCGTCTGTTCCATCGATCAAAGCGTAGGCCTCACCAGTCAGTTCGTCATGCAAACCGCGATCGATCAACCGACCGATGATCTGCGACGTCGGCTGCCCGCCTTCGATGACGAAGTCGGCGACGCCGCGCGCTTCCCCACTCTCGGTGAAGGCACGGTGCATGGTTTTGATGATGTCGCCGCGCATGCCGAGGTCGCGCAAGCTGCGCTCAACTTCTAGCCCTACCATCCATTCCCCTGACGCGACGGGTGCGGCAAGGCCCATCTTCTCCAAGTGCTTAAGGCGGCCGACCATCAGGCGCCTGATCTCGGGATCGGACTTTCCGGGATTCTCCGGCCGAACATCGATGTAGCCGGCCTCATCAGCCGCCAGTCGGATTTCTCGGTCGAGTCGCGTCCATCGTTCAGCTGTGACTTCCCTCTCCAGCGAATTACGGATCTCGTGCTCAAGCTTTGGCCCCAGCTCGATAGCGACCAGTTCCTCGGCGCGTGAGCGCAAGCCCTGGCTGATGTAGTCGCGGGAGATCACGAGATCCGCCCCTTCCTTATCTACTCCACGAACGAGAATATGGACGTGAGGGTTGTCGGTATTCCAATGATCGACAGCCACCCAATCGAGCCGCGTGCCGAGATCGGTTTCCATCTGCCTGGCGAGATCGCGGGTGAAGGCCTTCAGGTCGGTCATGTCGCCGGCTTCCTCCGGCGAGACGATGAACCGGAAATGATGCCGGTCGTCTTTGCACCGTTCTGCGAAAGCCGCGCTGTCAGCGCGGTCGCTGCCCGCATCGAACATCTCGGCACGCTCGCCGCTCCGGGTCACGCCGTCGCGCTTCAGATATGAGAGGTGGGCGGTCAGTGGCGCTGAACGGAAGGCTCGCCCTTTATGACGAACCACGCGCGCCTTCACCACAACGCGCCGCGTCGGGCTGAACAATCTGGCGCGGCTAAAGGCGACGCGCCCGCGGCCAAACGTCGAGCGCCCATAGGCCGCCGAACGGCTGCCGGCTGCGGTCTGACCCGAGGTGTGTCCTGCTTTCTTCGCGGCACGCAGGACCTGATTGATGAAGCTCTTTTGTTTCGGCGCGCGGGTGCTGCGAATGCGCCCAGGCCGAATACGCAGATCGCTGTCGCCCACGCTCACGGCAGGGCCTCCCCACCATCGAAAACGCACACGGTGCCGAAAACGCCTTTGATTACATTAATCAAAATGCAAAGCACGGCACGCGCCCCGACCGACCGGCACGCCAGAACCCAAGCCATGCCAATGGGTTGCGGTGCGACCGGCGAGCCCCTTTTATCTCGCCTTCCTAATCGGGCGGGCAAAGTCAACTCATTCCTACGCTTTTCTTCGACTCTTCGAACTTCAGCCATTACCGACTCCCTGCATCGACAACGCACAAGCGTCACCACAACCGCGCTTGCGATCAGCATTCACCAGGCGGGGTCCATGCGTTCCTTCGCGTTCAGCACTTCGGCCGTCGCATGCTCTTCATCAGGTTCGTAAACAGGGCTGTCCAAGCAGTCCGGCGCTCTCGTCCCCGAAGGGCGGCAGCAGGCAAGAGATAGCGGACATTCCCCGTTTCGCGGCCCCGCCAGGGGACGCTCACCGCGCGCGCGGATCTCTAATTTCGCTCCTCCTCAACATGCCGGGCGTAAACCCAGCGCTAATCCGTCGTCATCTGCACCGCGGCTACCGTGCAGGCTTCAAGCGCAGCCGCTGCGTGACTTTGGCGCCGAACCCGACGTGGAAGTCGGTCTCGCTGACCCACATCCGGTGCAGAATGCTTGCGAGCTTGCGCGCGACCGCGGTGATCGCGCACAGCATGCTCGACCGTTTGGCGATCCGCAGACCCCACGCCCGCAGCGCCGACCATTTCCTGACCCGCAGCAGCAGGCTTGCGGCCGCCTCGGAAAGCGCCTCGCGCACTGCTACGTCGCCCTGTTTGCTGATGCGCCCTTCGTAGTCGATCGACGTGCCGGACTGGTGACGCCTCGGCGCCAAGCCAAAATGCGCGCCTACCGTTCGCGATCTGGCAAAGCGCCGGGGATCATCGACGCCGACCTTGAACGACAGGGCCGCAACGGGACCGACGCCTGGAACCGTCATCAGGCGCCGGCAGACGGCATCATGCTGGACCACCTGCAGCAGCACGCGATGCAGCCGATCGTAACCCTCAAGGATGGCGCGGCGCACATCCAACATGGCCTCAATGGTCATTACGAAGATCGGATCGCTGCGCTCGATCAGCTCGCGCACACGGACTTCGTAGGCACCGCGGGCGATGGCTCCAACGAGCAACCCATAGGCCCGCAGCGCACCACGAATGTGGTTTTCGAGGTCGATCAGTTTGCGCTTGAGCAGCTTTCGGCTGGTCAGCAGCGTGCGCATCTTCTGCATGTCGATATTCTTGACATGAACTGCGCGATACCAGCCCAACCGCATCATCTGCGCGATGCCGCGCGCGTCATTCCGGTCGGTCTTGTTCCGCATTGTCGACAGCGAAACGCGCATGTGACGCGCTTCGACGACAATAATCGGGAGCCCCGCTGGCTGCAGCTCGCGATACAGCCAGATACCTAGCGATGACGCCTCGATTCCGACCCTATCGAGGCGATCCGCGTAGCCCTCTACAGCGGAGCGGATCGCCTCTGGCTCTGTGCTCACCTTGACTTCGCGGAGCGTGAGGCCATCGCTATCGACGATGCACAGACTGGTTTCTTTAAGACCGACGTCCAATCCAACGTACAGCTTCATCAGAGCTCTCCTGTGTGGCAACGACGACCTAAGTCGTTGCACCGGGCTCCGGATTCCGCCACACGGCGGCTATCGCCGTGCACTGGTTTCTCGGAGCCCGATTTGAAGAGCCCTCTTAATCGGTCGTGTCGTTGGCTTGCTCTCAGCCATTTTCGCTTCCTTTCTCGCTTGCGACAAGGACCTCTGCGCCACGCTTGAACGCGCTGTGCCACCACAGCCGGGAGTCCCGGTGCGCCGTGCACTGTTCCGCGCTCATCGACGGCATAATCTCGCTGCAGCAGGGCAGCGCGGACGCCGTCGCGGCGCATCTTTCCCTCGGCATGACGGAGCCACATCACAGGCAGTCCGGCGTGGTCCACATCGCACGTCACGTGCGTGGCCACAGGCAAGATAGCGTGCGTTCCGTCGTCGTTGATCTGCACCAGGTCTCTTCCGCTTGTGGCGGAGCTCCGTGTTCAAAGCCTTGCGGTCATCGGGTCATTGATCTGCAATCGGCTCGGGTTGGTCATGCATGGGCTCCGAGCAGCTTGCGGTCCTTGGCGGCGGCACGCGCGCTCACGTCCGCCTGCGATGCGCCCGGATCGCCGCAATAAAACGTGCCATCGACCCACATCGCATGCATGATCACCGCGAGCTTGCGTGCCACCGCAACGATCGCCTTGCGGTGGCTCGTGCGCTTGGCGATCGCCAGCCCCCACGTCTTGACCTTGTCCTTGCGCTTGAAGCGGGTCAGCAACGCACTTGCCGCCTCATAAAGCGCCCGCCGCACGTCGCCATCGCCCGCCTTGCTGATCCGCCCCTGCACGTCGATCGACGTGCCGGACTGCCAACGCCGCGATGTCAAGCCAAAATAGGCCGCCACATCACGCGACCGCTTGAAGCGTGCAGGGTCGTCGATCGCCGTCATGAAGCTCAGCGCTGCCACCGGGCCGACGCCGGGGATCTGCATGAAGCGCCGGCACAGTTCATGGCTCGCCACCAGCTTGACCACGAGATCGTGCAGCCGGCAGTACTCCTTCCACAGCGCGGCGCGCGCGTTCAGCATGGCATCGATCAGCTCGCTGACCAGCGCATCACCCGCCACCACCTCGCGCACCGCCTGCGCGAAGCCGCCGCGGCCAACATGACTGAGACGAATGCCAAACACCTTCAGCGAGTGCCGAATCGCGTTTTCCAGATCCAGAAACTTGCGCTTCAGATTGCGCCGGTGCGTCAAGAGCAGCCGCAGCCGGTAGCAGGCTTCGCTCTTGATATGCGCCTTGCGGAACCAACCGGTGCGCATCAAATGCGCCAGGCCGAGCGCGTCTGTCCGGTCGGTCTTGTTGCGCTGCGCCTTCAGCGCGGCGCGGACGTGGAAGGTTTCCAGGCAGACCGCGGGTACACCGAGGCGAAGCAATTCCGGGTGCAGCCAGGGTGACAGCGACCCCGCCTCGTGGCCGACCCGGCGCAAGCGGCCGAGATACGGCGTGAGCGCCACCTTGATCGTCTCGGGGTCGGTTACCACGGTGACCTCCAAGGCCACCTGGTCTTTGTCGTCCACCACGCAGATCGCCGTCTCGTCCATGCCGACATCCAGGCCACAGAAGAATTCCATCGCTCGCCTCCCGCGTTGCTGAGGCGGCGCAGTGTGCGCTTCATTCATCGCGCAGACCACTTGCGCTGCGGCCGCACATCCCGCTGCAGACCGATTACGGGCGGCCGTCCTGCCGTCGTAGTCCCCCGGCCGCCCCCGACTGTTTGCGAGCGCTTGCGATAGCGATCGTTACCCGAAGAGCCGAGACACCCGTAGGGTGGCTCGGTGAGGAGCGAAGCGACGAGTAGAGAGCGCGGGCCGAAGGCATCGCCCATACGCCATCAGCTTGCGAACCCGCACACTTGGTCATTGCGATGCTCCCGAATCCGATCGAGGGACGAACACGCCAATTGGCCGGGGAACCATGTGCGAAACATCGGGCGCCGAAATTGCGGTCGTGACACCGCTGGACGGCATGAGCGCCGGCAACCGATCGCGCGTTTTCATAAGATTGGCTCGCCCGACGAACAACGTCGCAGCTGCTGATGACTGTCCGCTGGAGGTCCACCTCAGCGGCAGTTCGATGGCAAGCAGATTTGCTAGCTTTGCGACGAATGCTCGCGTCTCGTCTGGCAAGGAGCTACCAGCGAGATGCTCTTCATAGCGAGCTGGTCCCGCGTTGTACGCGGCAAACACGCCAGGCGAGCCATACCGATCGAGCAGTTCGCGCAAGTACGCCGTGCCGGCCAGAATGTTGTCATGCGGGTCGTAGGGGTCGTTCCCGAGATTGTAGCGCTCGCGAAGTTCCGCCCATGTCGCCGGCATGATTTGCATCAGGCCCATTGCGCCCTTTGGCGATCTGGCGTGCACGTCACCAGCACTCTCGATGCTTTGGACTGATCGGATCCAGTTCGGCGCAATCGCAAAGCGTTGTGAGGCTTCATTGATGAAGCCGGCAAATGAGTGAGCGGTCTGACTGATCGCCGGCTGGGCGGCTGATCCGCTCCGGGCCAAAGCAGAACTGTCGAATGCGGTCAGAAGAAGCATCAGGGGCACGACAGCACAAACGCGCGTGCCCAACCGACCCAAGCACGCGGTCGGGCTCGCGCCAGCCTTGCAGATATCGATCGAGATGGAGGAATGATCCCGCAATCGATCGAACAAGGGAATGGCAAGGAGAACACGTCGAATAGGCACGATCACTGCTCCGACGTCCATACCGGCGTCGCACGGCCGATCACGCTAGATGCCGGAAGAAATCCAAAATACCGGCCATCAAGAGAGTCGTCCGACTGCCAGTTCATCAGAAACAGCTCGCCGTCGCCGACGACGCGGCAGCCCTGCCACTTCGGCAGCGGCCTGCCTCGTCTGTCGTGATCCTTCGCCTCCCCCACCGCGACGTCGTCGACCGAAATCGTGAGGCCGGTTCTGCAAACACTCTGCCCCGGAAGGGCGAGCACGCGCTTCAGCATGGGGACGCCAATGGGCAAATAGCCGTTAAGGTCGAGGAACGTCGCGAGCGGTTCCGGCGGCTGCACGGCGACCAATTCAGTGACTTGGAATTGGTCCACCGGTCGGAGGCGGTAGAGACCGATCGGCACGCTCGCGGATGCGTTCCAGATATAATGCGGAAGCGGCTCCAGGACGACCGTCGCGATGAGAGCAGCAGCAGTCCCACACGTCGCGGCCAATATCTTCAAGCGGCCTGTCATCGCATCACCCGTTGACGATGCAGCCAGGCCTGGTGGCGCGCTTTCGTATACGGGCGCGGGTTCTCGTTGACGGACAAACGGTTATGAACGTGATGCCAATGATCGGGCGCAACATCCGCCGGTTCGATGCCGAGCGCCTCAACGGCATCGATCATCTGCAACACCCGTTCGACCTTCGGCCAGCAGGACAGACGCAGCAAAATCTCTCCGCCGGGCGTCACATACGGCACGGTTAAGCAACGCTGACCTGGCGCAACTGCGCGCAAGATGTCGATCCGCGAAATGATCGTTCCAAAGTCGCTCGAGGTCCAACGGACGAAGGCAAAGATGCTGCCGGGCCCAAATGACAGGACGCGCCGATGGCGATCAAGCTTCCGTTCCTTGACAATGCGACCGAACCGAACGCGGTTTTCAATGCGCTTCTCAAGCCACAGCACTTCTACTTCGGTAAGATCGCTCATACCGTGGCTCCCCTGCGCTCGAACTGGGAGCCGTCCGCTTTGGCGGAGGGAAAGTGCGTGTACGGCTTATGAAGGCCAGCAGGATGGACGGGCCGGCTTTGCCAGCCACGTTCCATGCGCTTTTCGACCTGGTCCGTTAGAAGAAATCCGAAGGATTTCTGGTTAGCCGGGGTACTGACCGGTGCCCCCTCGCCGGCCGTGCCGCTGCGAAAATGCCTCGCAGCGATTCGCGAACGGAGCGCGCGGTGCGGTCCGGCGGTCGGCGGTGGAGGCGAACGATGGACATCTATGCAGGGCTCGACGTGTCGCTGGAGGCGACGAATATTTGCGTGGTGGATGGCGACGGCAATGTCGTCCGGGAAGCGAAGCTCGAGACCGATCCGGACGCGATCGAGCTGTTCCTGGCCGAATGGGGAATCCACGTCAAGCGCGTCGGGCTGGAGGCGTTCTCGTACTCGGCCTGGCTCTACACGGCGCTCGCCGAAAAAGGCCTGTCCGTGATCTGCATCGAAATCCGGCACGCCAAGGCGGCGCTGAACGCGATGCTGAACAAGACCGACCGCAACGACGCCAGGGGCATCGTGCAAATGATGCGAACCGGCTGGTTCCGTGCGGTCCATGTCAAATCGGAGGGCGCGCAAACGCTGCGCGCGCTGCTGGTCGGACGCAAGGCGCTGCTCGGCAAGGTGCTGGATATGGAGAACATGATCCGCGGCCTGTTGCGCCCGTTTGGCCTCAAGGTCGGCGAGATCTCGGTCGGCCGCTTTGACGCGCGGGTGCGCGAGATCATGGCCGGGAAGAAGGAGCTGGAGGCGATCGTCACGCCATTGCTGGACGCTAGAAGCGCAATGCGGCTGCAGCTGGCAAAACTGCAGCGCCTGGCGCTGGCGGCGGCGCGGAGCGACGATGCGGTGCGGCGGATGATGACCGTTCCTGGTGTCGGCGCGCTCGTGGCACTGACATTCCGCGCGACTGTCGACGATCCCGCACGATTCAGGAAGTCGACCAATGTCGGCGCCCATTTCGGCCTGACGCCGCGGCGCTATCAATCCGGACAGACCGACCGCATCGGCGGCATCTCCAAATGCGGCGACGAGTTGACACGGGCGATGCTGTACGAGGCGGCGATCGCGATCCTCACCCGCATTCCGAAGAACTTTAAGCTGAACCTGTGGGGCCTGCGGCTGGCCAGGAAGAAGGGTCTGAAGCGCGCGGCGACCCCGGTGGCGCGCGCGCTCGCCGTGCTGCTGCACAAGATCTGGATCGATGGTACGACCTTCCGGTTTGGCGCCGGCGGCAAGCGCGGCCGGGTCGCTGCGGCGCATTAGGGGCCTCCGCGACCCGGCCGCTTCCACGCGCGCCTTCTCCTTCTGCCACGGCGAAGCAGCGTCTCCCGAGGAGACGGGGATTTGGGTGAGATCGCAACTTTCCTTGCCGGCGGCTTCATGACGGCGTTTGAAGCCATCAAGCACGGCGCTGGTTAGCCTGACCGCCCTTTCCTCAGATTCCGGCTTGTGGTGGCCGTCGTGCCAACCACGGATGTTAGCGAGTTCTCCTCGACGAGCGAGTGGCTGCAAAAGGATGTGACGCGCAGCAGGCGATGATGTTGACGTGAGCGATCGCGCAGACTTGTGCGCGATCGCGTTGGCGCGCGTGCATTGGCGACAACAATCGTATTGCAGCGAAGCTTTGCGCGTGAGAGAGTGGATGCATGAGGCATCCTCGTTGCACGCGCGGCCGACTTGTTCACAACGTACTGATTCACAACAAGAAGTTAGTGTCAGTATGTTAGTAACGTAAAGCGCCGAGAAACAAGCGCTTAGGCTCGATTTCGGTCCCCGATAGCACGAGGATCGGATCCCCAATAGCACGAGCAGATTCACAGGCTATCCTCCGAGTTTGGAATAGGACCGCGCCGGCGCAGGCGAGCCGTTAGGGGATCAACAGGCGTTGGCGCGAAGTTCGGTCGCTCGATGCCGTTCGGATCGCACGAGAGCACGAGCTGATAGCCGGGCAATGTCTGGCGCTGGACGATCTGACGTACGTCGTAAGCAAAGTGATTGAGTGGCGAGAGGATGCCGGACTTGGCATGGAGGTGCACAAGGTCAACACTCCAGCCGCCGTCCTGGCGTCCACCGTGCTTGCGCACGAGCCGGTAGAGCCACCGCTCAAGTCCGCCCATCAGCTCGAAATAGGCGCGATCGATCGTCAGCACGAGCGCTTCATCGATGACGCCGGCGTAAAACCAATCCGGCAGAATCAGTTCGATCCCAAATGGACGACCGTTTGCATCGGCCGTCTCCTTCCATTCGTTGATCCAGGAGAAGCGATGCCGTCGCCGTTCTGGCGGTTGACGGATCGACGTCAGCACCGTCGTTGACTGGAGTCTGTCGAGACCTGCCTTCAGGCGGTCATAGTCGCGCGCGCTGGTGCCGCGGCCGACGAACGTCAAAATTTCGTAAGGCGTTGCAGCCATCAGGCGCGACGTCTTCAAGCCGGGATCACGTGCTTCGATGATCTGGGACGCCGCCCAGATCAGAACGTCTGCATCCCAGATGGTCGCCATGCCGTGTTCCGGAACAGCTTCGACACGAATTGAGATCGCACCTGCGCGGAAATCGATCGGCACAGTTCGCTTTGTTTTTGCAAGCGAGAAGAACGGATAAGCCATCAGATCTTGCGCATCGCGGGGCGCGAGATCACCCGGCAGCGCCCGAAAGAGCTCAAGCTGGTCGCGCTCGGAATGGAGTTTGCGCCGCATAGTCACTGCTCTCATGCTGACATCAGCGACGTTCTTGACCTGCGTAGGGGCGCAGGGCCGGATGCTTCTTGGCGGGCAGCACGGTCCCCTTGCCGGGATCGGAGGTCGACGTCTTGGCGCCGCGGTCGGCCCATGCTTTCAGGTCATCGACGGCGTAGACGACACGTCCGCCAATCTTTCGATATGTTGGTCCGGTGCCGTACGTGCGGTGCTTCTCGAGCGTGCGACCGGATAGGCCAAGATAGCGCGCGGCCTCAGGTGTACGCAGGAATCGCGGGGGAAGACCGGCCATCGGATCGGGCATTTGAGAGCTCCAAGAGGACAGCGCACTACGCTTGGCTAGGCCGGCGTGTGTTGCGGTAATCATGGAGGAGCGCGATATCGGAGGGGGATGCCGAATATGGAGGGGGCGATTTTCGGCACCCCTTGGGAGCACTACTCGTCCTTGCGCCCGGGCCGCAGAAGTTTGCGGTAACCACCGCGCATCAACGCGAGGCCGCCTTGCACCAAGCGGATTGTTCGATTGCGCAGATCATGCGTCTTCCAGGCGCGATCGGGGATGCGCCTTTTGCCGAACAGCGCTTCGGCGATAACGCGATAACTGCCGCCGGCACTATGCGCATCGAGCGCGCGGATCGCGGCGCTCAGACGTTCGCGTCGCTGTTTCGATAATTGATGAAATGCAGGACCTGGCGCGCGTCCATTCATCGCGCGCCACAGCCGCCGTGCTGCATACGCACGCGCGTCGAAATCGCCATCAAACGGCAATTCGGCTGTGTATGACGCGCCGAGCACTGGCGCATGCTTGGACCAAATGCGGTGGTCCACCGAACCGATGCGCAGCACGGCATGCCAGCCGTCGACAGCGCGGCGTACTTGGCCAGCTGTAAAGTCGAGCAGTGGCTGAGACGACACCCTGCCGTCGTCGGCCATTGCGACTTTGACCGGAACGACCGCGGCTAAAACCTCAGGTGCCCAAAAGATCGTTTGCTCGTCGAAGGACCGCTGCGGGTCATGGGCGAAAGCAGACGCCCCACCTCCTCCTGAATTCCTCCGTCACTTCGCCGTTCGGGCTGCTTGCGATCATCAGTTCATACTCGCGTCGATAGTCCGCGTTGCGGCGGAGACATTCCCAGACGATGTCGGTGATTTCCGCGTCTTGTAGGCTCTTGTAGGATTCCGGCGACCGCCAGTCGAATTCAGGCATTGCTTCCGCCCCATTGCACGCAGCTAACAAGGATTGCGGCGCAATAGGTATGAACGAGGCGGTTGTAGGAAGCCCCTAGTTTGGCACCACGTGGTGCACCGGAATGACCACTGGTTAGCAAAAGAAAATAGTTCTGCCTGCAGGTCGCCAGCCGGCGATTTTATTCTATTTCAGCCTGTGCCGCGGAAGAGTCGCCCCTGCTCCGTCACCCACTTGGCGCGCGCAAGATGACTCTGATATGAGCGCCGCGCACGATCCGGCTCTCGCTCTGGGTCCATATGCAAGACCACGCGAGCCACTTCGCGCCAGTCCGCCCCCTCACCCTCCGCCTGCAGAAGGCGCATGTACGTGACCACATGCCCTTCGTCATAGGCCGTCATCGCCGATTCACTCGGGGCCACATCTGCAACGTCGGGGTCCAGCGGCAGTCTATTCATTAGCGTACGGCATCTCATTGAAGCCTGGGCCTATCTTATGGTCTAAACTATCGAAATAGATTGGTTATAGCCAGTGGTTTGATGGCCTACCAAATGGCTGCTTTTGCGCATGAAAGCTCGTGCGCTTGTGGCCTGGAATGTCCGCCGGATCCGCGTCGATCGCGGCATTCCGCAAGAGCAATTGGCTTACGATGCTGGGATAGATCGCTCGTACATGAGTGGCCTTGAACGGCAATCGGAGAACCCGACGATTGATCTGCTCGATCGACTGGCGGAAACACTAGGCGTTCAGTTGTCGGAATTCTTCGTTCAGCCCCCTAGAGGAGCGACGACGCCCAAGACATTACCCAAGGGTCGCAAGCCGATCCGACCGAATCGCAAGCAGAAGTAATTGTTTCGCAACTCTTCGAGCCATCTTGGAGTGGCTAGATGCCATGTGTCTCACTTCCTTAATTCGTGCCTTTTTTATCGCGAGCCGGGCCCGAGGCCCGGCGAGCGCCGGACGCGTTCACGCGGCGCCGCCGCCGATCCGGCTTGCCGGATCGGCGGCGGCGCATTAGGCATCGGGCGAAGCCGCGCGATCGTTCCCGATTGCGCGGCTCGGATTGTCAGATTGCGCGCTCCATCAAAGCGCTTTGCCTTGCCTTCCAAATCAAGGCGCGTGTCCTGATGAGCCTTGCCACGAGCAAATGCCGTAATGCCCTGCACGAAATCGAAGATGCTTTCGGGCTTGCGGTTTTCTTCGCCCAAGACAGTTTCGATGATTTTCGAGGCCTCGGATTTAGAAAATCCACCCCTGCGGAGGAAAGTCTCCCGGTCCTCGTCCGTGCGGGCAACAATCCGCTCTCGCGCCGCCTTGATACCGGCGACGAATGGCCCGGGCGAGGAATTGGCAAAGGTCGTCAACGCGGGAGCGGCTTCATGCGCAAAGCGTTGCGCGGCGAATTTCGAATGCCGGATGTTGATCTGTTCGAAATTCTCCACGCCCCAGAGATTGCGGTTCATGCAGACGGCGCGAAGATAGAAGCTGGCAATACTCAGCGTTTTGCTACCAACTTCGCTGTTCCAGCAATAAAATCCCCGGAAATACAAATCCGGCGCCCCATCCGGCAGGCGCCCCGCCTCAATTGGGTTGGTGTCGTCGACCAGAAACAGAAACACATCCCGGTCACTGGCGTAGAGCGTGGTCGTGTCCTTGGTCACGTCCACAAAGGGATTGTGGGTCATGGTCGCCCAATCCATCACGCCCGGCACCTTCCACCGCGTGTCACCGGTGCCATTACCTGCGATCTTCATGACCGCGGTGACCAACTCATGATCCCAAATGCGGCCATAGTCCGGCCCGGTAACAGCACGAAGCTCAACACGTCCGCTATTGGTCTCCAGGGTCTTCACGAGCTCGGCGCGATGCGCCAGCAGCCCGTGTTGCAGATTGATGGCGGACAGGGCCGCGGGAAGCTGCCTCAGATAGGATGTCGGCGCACCGACCAGTGTGCACAACTGGCCAAAGCTCCAATGGGTCGGCACCACCGGCTCGTCACGTCCCGGTACCGTCAGGGCCAGCCGCTCCAAATTGTCTCGATTTGCCTCCACCCGAATGGCCCGGCTCTCCACCGTTCGCGCCTGTGCGCGTTCGGCTCGGCCTCGTACCGCTTCAAAGAGGTCCGGCAGGTTCAGGTACCGCTCGTCATCCGGTCGCGCAAACCACTCGGACGACACGCGGCCGATCCGCTGGCCGCGCGATACATCCACGCGAAAACCGCCCGAAGCAGGCTGCTCGCTCTGGGATAGGGTCATCATGTTCATGGTCATTCTCCTATGGGCTGAGGTTGAAGCGCAGCGCTGCGCTGCAACCCTGCCCGTCGGCGAGACCTGGGGTAGCAAGGGCAAGGGCGGCAGGACGCGGAGGGGGATCACCCGCCTGACAAGGGCGCGCTAACAGCGCGCGTCTGCACGCGCCTGACGACGACGTCGTCATGAAACGCGGAAGACCGGGGATACCGCTCCGGCCGGCACGGCGAGCCGTGCTTCACCCTTGCCCGCGCGAGGGCGAAGCCCTTAGCCATCTCTTCAAAGAAAAATGCTTTTCTTCCCGCAAAGCAGCGTGGGAAACGCAAAAAAGGCCCCGCCTCCGAGGAGGCGGGGCCGATGATGCCGAGGGATCAGTCGCCGTTGCGGCGGGACCAGATCAGGGTGAAGCCCTCGTCGCCTTCGACCTTCACCAGCGAGGCGTAGATCGGGGCCGGGAAGCTCGGGTCGTCGAGCTTGACCGAGAGGTATTCACGGTCGCTGTCGCGGGCGGTCTTCTTCCAGGCGGCGCCGAATTCGATCATACCGGCGAAGATGCGGTAGTCCGGCGCCTTCTCGTTGTCCTTGTCGGATGCGGCGAAGCGTGCCTTGATGTTCAGCGTCAGCGTCTTGATCGAGCCGATGTAGCCATTGTCCGAAGCGCTGAAGTTGCCGATGGTAGCCATGGTGGTCTCCGTTTGTTGCTCGGGCCGCGCCCATCGCAGCCTCGATGGCGATCCTTGGCCCGGGGAGCGATCGGCCCGCAGCCTTCAGGCCCGCAGCGCCAGCGGAGGACGGCGATAGCCTGCTTTTTTGTCTTCCGCGAGGAATGTCGCCTCTTCGCGGCAGGGGAAAAAAGCAGGCGCAGCCGTTGCGGGAAGGCGATCGAGGCTCTTGCCGTCCCTCGGGCCTGATCAGCCCATTCGAGGTTGCGTTGGACGCGCCATGAACGAACTGACGGAGACCACCATGGCGGCCGATGCCGACGCAGCACAAGGACATACCTGGGTCGATCGAACACCTGCTGGCGCCGGAGCATCAACGGCAAGAAAGACACATCTTGGCAAACGCTAGCGCCCGACTTCGTATTCCCGCGTGCTAGGTGCGAGAATGCGACCAGGGTAATCCCCAGACAGCAATCTCAAATGCTGCAGGCATCACACGATCAATACGTCCAGCCTCATCGCTTGCTGCTGATTGACGAGCACGATACAGCCGCCCCCTTTGCTGCCGCAAACGGCATAGATCAGAGGGATCGAGGCCTTGATCATGGCATGCCTTCCATTTAGCGGACGCCGCTGTGCGCAAAAATCGGCCGCGCGCCGGGCAGGCGCGCGGCCGAAAATTTGATGCTGACCGGGGCCGCTCAGGCGGCCCCGGCTCTGGTATCACTCTGCAGGCTGCGAGTATGCATCACCGCCTTGCGCCTCGTTTGGCGCAGCCGCCCGATTCTCCGGCTTGGTCGTTCTCAGCAGTGAGCGCCAAGCGGTCGTCGCCAGCAACTGTTCCGCGGCTCTCACCATGTCGATCTGCTTCATATCTACATTCGCTCGGCGGTCTCGCCGCTCACGGTTCGCGAACTGCCTCCAGAACGATGCCGGCGCCGCTATGAAACGCTGTCATCCCGATACTCAGTGCGAGAAAAAAAGAAGGGCATTACAAAGCACTCGCAACGATGGCCCAGCAGAACAAAGCCAATGCCGATTGTGTTCAGAAACAAGTGCAAGGGCGAGCACGGTGGTGGCTCCTGTGCATAGATGTACCCGTCGCGCTTCCACCACCACGGCGCAACTCTGGAATATTGAAAGCAAAAGGAGGCGGAGTTGCGCCTTTAAGCAATTCCGCCTTGATGGCCTGGAGTGGAGAAGACGGCGCTCACGCGCCGCCGAACCTCCAGACAGGGACGCCGAGCCGCTTCGCCTTGTCGGCGAGATTGTCCTGAATTCCCGTGCCCGGGAATTGCATGACGCCGATCGGCAAGAGTTCGAGCATGGCGTCGTTGCGCTTGAACGGTGCTGCCTTGGCGTGCTTCGTCCAGTCGGGCTTGAAGGCGATTTGAGGCACCTTCCGGTTAGTCGCCCATTTGGAGGCGATCAGTTCGGTCCCTTTGGGAGAGCCACCATGGAGCAGGACCATGTCGGGATGCTTGGCATGAACCTTGTCGAGACGATCCCAGATGAGGTGATAGTCGTTGAAGTCGAGTCCGCCTGTGAGTGCGATCTTCGGGCCCGGCGGCAACATGACCTCGGTTTCGGCGCGACGCCTGGCCGCGATGAAGTCGCGGGAGTCGATCATCGCTGCGGTCAATGCGCGGTGATTCACCAGTGATCCCGACCGAGGGCGCCAGAATGACCCAGTGTGTATCTCAAAGCGTTCGATGGCCTGATCGCGGAAGAGCTCCAGGCAGTTACGGCGCTCGATCAATGTGATGCCTTCCGCCGTCAGGCGTTCGAGTTCGACCGATCTGACTTCGGAGCCGTTCTGCTCGCGCTGGCTCTTTTGTTGCGCCTGTTCGTTTTCGTCGAGTTGACG
Source organism: Bradyrhizobium zhanjiangense (assembly GCF_004114935.1). Classification (NCBI taxonomy): domain Bacteria; kingdom Pseudomonadati; phylum Pseudomonadota; class Alphaproteobacteria; order Hyphomicrobiales; family Nitrobacteraceae; genus Bradyrhizobium; species Bradyrhizobium zhanjiangense. Next base: position 3,458,506 of record NZ_CP022221.1, on the reverse strand, counting down.
TCCGATGCGGTCGACGGCCCGATGGAATAGGTTGACGGTCGACCAGAGCAGATCATTGAGGTCCGGCTCAAGCCGCGTGTCGCTCAACGTCGCGACCAAGGCATCGAAGATTTCGGAAGTGGCGCCGGCGATCATCTTGGCCTCGGGAAGCGGCCGTGGATCGGGCTGGTCGTCGAAGGGACGGTAGCCGAAGAGCTGTACTTCGGTGAGGACGTGGTCCGTTGGAGAAGAGGCGTGCGGCGGTTCTATGTCGTCGTGGTCGGTCATGGAAGAGGTCCTTTGCTGGATCGGCCGCGCTCATCGCGGCCTTCGTGGCGATCACTCAGACGGCGGGCGGACTGGGTCAGAACCCGGAGCAGAGCGGAGGGCCGAAGCGGCAGCGGAGGATGGCGGAGGCCGGCTATTTTGCTTCGCGATGCAAAGCGCGCCAGCCAGCACGCGCGCGGCGGAAAATAGCCGGATGTAGCCATTGCCGGCCTGGGCCGCTTGCCGTCCGATCGCCCTCTAGAAGGCCGAGGACGTGTGCGCTTCCGGAAACGCCTCTCGATGATCGACCTGTCGACTTCGATCGAGGCACCGGAGCTATCCAGCGGCTACCATCGACCAATGCAGAAAACGGGCGACGTCCTCTGGGACGAGTTGACGCCGTATCGCTTCTCGTACGGCATCGGAGCCGAAGATTTGCAAATCGTCGTTGAAGTCGCCGACCCGCGGCGATAGCGGGATCAATTCAATGCTGACGGCTTCCGCGCGCTGGGTGAGAATAGCCTGTGCCGCATCTCCTGCGGCATCGGCGTCGCGTGCGATATAGAGCCGACGCAGGCCAGTCGGCAGCAACATAGCTGCGAGGTGGTTGGCCGAAAGCGCAGCTGCCATCGGCAACGTCGGCAACACGTGCCGCAGCGACAGCATGGTCTCGATACCCTCACCAGCAACGAGCACATCGTCTACCGCACCAAAGCGAACGGCGTTGCCGAGCAGGTCGCCCATGGCACGTCGTGGCGTGTCAAGTGGAGCCTTGCCAAGCCGCTTCCGATCAAACCTATCTGGATCGAGCCAGGTGCGGTGCACACCGGTGAGCCGTCCATCGAGGTCCGTGACGCGGGCAATCATCGCTGGCCAGGTCTCGGTCGGCGAATGCTCGTTGGCTCGATAGTAGCATCGTGGGTGGAAGCGCAGGCTGCCACCATCGTGGATACGTGTTATCCCACGACGGCGCAAATATGTTTCGACCGCCGTCCCCCCAATCGGGTCGGACATCGCAAAGAGCCGGCGGGCGGCTTTCTGCGATCCTGCCAGCACCGTTGGACGAACGAGTTTCGGGGTAGATTGCCGCTCAGAACGAGGTAGCTTCAGAAAGCGCCTCGCCTCCTCGGCGACCTCGCGGAAACTCCGCAAAGCCAGACTTTCCCGGATGATGTCGAGCAGATCGCCATGCTCCGCTGTCGCAGCATCGATCCACTTGCCAGCTGGGCCTTTAGGTGATTCCTGGAGGCGCACGAACAGCGAGCGCCCCGGGGTGTTGTGGACGTCACCGACGACCCAGTACCGACCCGACCGCTTGCCATTGGAGAGATAGTGTCGGCAGACCGCCTCCGCCTCGCGCGCGAGGCGGCGTGCCAGTTCGCAAGGCTCGCGGGACATCACGCAGCCTCCCGCTCGCCGATGGGTGCAAGCGGATAACTGTCGAGCACTTTCGACAGGATCTCGATGCCGCTTGCGTCCGTGGGCACGAACATGCGCAGCTTCCAGGACATGATCTCGTCTTCAAGGACGCCGCCCTCGCGCACGACAAAAGGAAAGGCTTGCGCCTTCGCACTTCCTTTCGTGAGAAGTCCTAGCGCACGATAGCGAAGGCCGTCCGCCGACACCTCAAACATGCCGGTCCTCTTGCCTTCCGCGTCCACAATCGCCCACACATTGAGACTCTGCAGCAGCGCACGGTGTGTGATACTTTCGACAAATTGCTCGATCGAAATTCCGGCCTTGAGAGGCCGAACCTTCGATTGTCTGAGGACCAGTTTGTTGAAGGGGATGTCGCGCGAAGGCGACAGGGTGATCTTTTGGACAGCCTCCGTCATCTTGGTTCTCCACGACGGGCGGCCGGGAGCCACTCTCTCGGCCTCCAACCCATCGCGAAAACCGCCGCACCCCTTTCACTCTCGTCCCGCCTCCCGCTCCGCTCGCGGTCATCATGTCGACCGCGGGGCAAGACTCCAACAAGCTAGTTCATGAGCTTGCTGGCTTGTGAAGTAGTTCGCGCAATCGCGCGATTGTCTTCGAAGGCAGCCGTATAACCGCCACGGCATGATCGGCGTCTGCATCAGAGAATGCGAACTCTGCGACGCAGACCGCCAGCGTCCGATTCTTGATGGGATTGAAGTGCCTTGGGCTGCAGGCGTGGCTAGGCGCGCGCCAACGGCACGTCGCCTCAACCAAAAATGGCACCCGGAGAGCGTGAGCATAGCGACCCGAAGGGGCACGCGGGTCCGAGTGCAGCGACGAGACCGGTTCAATAGCGGCACCCGGGAACGGGGCAGTGATAGCGATCGCCGCAGGCGAGCCCCTTTCCCGAGTGCCCCCGGCGAGGAGCACCGTTAGTCTTTGCGCGAGGGATCGACGCCGCAGGCCGAGACGCAAAGCGGCTCGGTTCTACGAGAGCCCGGTGCGGCGGCAGCCGCACGCGCGCAAGCCAGAGAATCCGCCAGTCGGAGGACGAAATTTCCTAACGCGCACTCCTCTGCGTTCCACAGATCCTGATCTGGAGCATTTGAATAGAGTGGCCGAGCACGTGCTCGAACTTGCCCTGCGTCGACAAGTCGGTTTGATGCAGCGCGACACATCCAAATTCCGACACCGGAAAACGGTCCGATAGATTCAATGTAAGTTCACCGGCGAATCTGTCGGAAAGGCCATTGATGATGCATCTAAATCCGTTGACTCTCCTCCAGTGGCCCAAATCGACCTCTAGAACGTGAACGAGCGCCTTCGCGTAACTGGAGTCACGCCGGGCGCCCAGGAGATCCTGCCCTGGGAAGAGCTGGCCAGCCAGCAGCAGCATCTTGAATCGTTTCAAGACGACTATCTTCCGCCGGCAGCATATTCCTCCCATTTGCTCGCTATCCTGACCGATCTCCGCACCAAAGTTCAGTTCGTCTTTCCATTTGAACTTGAGACGTTTTTCGATACGGAAACTGCGTCGAAATACGAGGAACGAAATGCAAGCGAGAAGGGCGAGATACTCGGGTGCGCTGAACCGTTCCGATCGAGTGTTCTTGGCCCGCGCGGGTTAAGAAGCTCTCAACCGTCCATGTCCTCCCAGGTGACGACTGCAGCAGCTAAATACATAGAGTCCCCGCGATGGCCCCACGCCGTACCCTCCCTGCCCGGTATCCCCCAACCAGCAGCTGGCCTACGCTGATGCGTGCAGACATGACTGCAGCATACCTCGACTACCGCGATACACATGAACTCGCACGCGCTGTGCGTAGCGGCGAGGCCCCCCCGCCAATCCGCTACCGCGGACTTGGACGTCGTCAACAACCTATTTGGTCGAAAGCCGCTATTGATGCATTCTCGGCGACGGCCACCATAGTCCATTCGGACAACTCAGAAGATTTGGCCTCACTCGCATGAAATCATCTGAGGTTTACGTTCGTCTTCCCCGATACTTTCGACGAAAGTCACTGAAGCGTGGGTGGAGGTACTTCTTTGAACCACCCACTTGGGCCCGTATGGAAGGTTGTCCTATCAAAGCCGAACCGTTAGGGGCGGAATACGCGATTGCCGTCGCACGAACAGAGAAGGTGCTTTTGCCTGCTTTTGACAGCTGGCGCTCTCACGGATTGACAGATATGGTCCCATCTCTTCCTGCGCTTGGCAGCTTCGATTGGCTCGTCACCGTGTTTAAGAGCCACCAGAAGTGGAAGGAAATCGATCACAAGACGCAGCGGCTCTACCAGCAAGGGCTCGATCTGTTTTCAAACTACACTCTGAAGGACGGCACGCGCGCAGGTTCCAAACAGCTCTCTGACTTCACAAAAGGCTTCGTCGACGTCGTTTACGCGAAGCTGCTCGTGGTAGAATGTCAAGATCTTAGCGGCAACACCATCAGACGCGAGCGTCGCCGTTTCGCTAATGCAGCAATGGCCGCGTGCAGGCGCGCTTGGTTTGTTGGTCAGCGAGCCCGAGAGTCGGAAGTACCCGCAGTAAATCCGTTCTCTAGGATGGGACTGAGGACTCGCTCGCCGGGCCAACCCGTGCGCCAGATGCCTACAGCGACATGGGAGGAACTCGTCGCGTTCAGGAGCGAGGCGAAGCGGCAAGGATATCACTCACTCGCAACTGCTGCTTTGTTGGCCTGGGAGTGGTTGCAACGAGAAGAGCACGTCTTCGGCGCCTTCGACATTTCGCACTATCGCCCCAGCGAGCGTCCAAACAGCGTTAAGATTGTGCATCCTAAGAATGGTGAAGAAGCCTGGTGGCCCCTCTTCGATGAAACCGGCGAGCCGCTGTTTCCCGAACTGATGGCGGAGCTAGACATCATCAAGGACGCCTCAGTTCCTGGACTGGTCTTCCGGCGCGATCATGAACATCGTAGGTCTCGCGTCCAACTTCCTTGGATCACCGAACGCAGGGACCTGCGATATTTGCGTCGCGTCGTTAAAAAGATCATTCTAGCAGCCGGGCTTCGTAACGAACTCTCATTTACTTCATTCCGCCATGGCGGGTTTACTGAAGGTGCTGACAGCGATCTCTCGGATGCAGAGCTACGTGCCGCTGCCCGCCATCGATCAACTCGCCAACTGCCCACCTATGCCAAGAGAACGCGCAAGCAGCTCATCGCAGGCTCCAAGAAGCGGCGTGAGGAGCGGAAAAGAGCCGCCCTTATCGCACGAGTCTCTACAGGTCCACCCGATTGAGCCAAGCACCAGGAACGATGGACGGACCACGTGGCAACCTTCGCTCCGATAAACTCACTTTCCCGTCCATGAGGGCTTGCGTTTTTCGCTGAACGCCCGCAGCCCTTCCTTCGCGTCCTCGGTCATCGCAAGCAGCGCAATCTGGCTTTCGGTGTAGGCGATGCTCTCGTCGAACGACATCGAGGCGATCGCGCGCATGGCGTATTTCCCGCGACGGATCGCGGTCGGCGATTTGTCGACGATGCGGCCAATCAGCCAGTCGACCTTGGCATCGAGTTCGGCCTTGGGCACGACGTAATTGAGGAGGCCCGCGGCCTGCGCCGCCTTGGCGTCGAACGGCTCCCCCGTGAGCGCCCATTCGTTGACGAGCCGCGGCGGCGCGATCCTCTGCAGCAGGCTCAGGACCTGCATCGGAAACACGCCGACCTTCACCTCCGGCAGGCCGAAGATGACGTGATCGGCTGCAACCGCCATGTCGGTCATGCACAAAAGGCCCATGCCGCCGGCCATGCAGACGCCACTGAGGCGCGCAATCGCAGGCTTGGTGGCGTTCTGTGACAAACGTAACAGATCAGCATAATCGACATTTGGTTTGGAATGATCCATCGCGAAAGCCGCGCCGGAATTCTGCAGGTCGGCGCCCGCGCAGAACGCCTTGTCGCCCGCGCCCGTCAGCACGATAACGCGAACGTCCCTATCGTCATGCGCGTCGCGATAGCCTTTGGTGATGCCGGCGATGACGTCGCCGTTCAGGGCGTTGCGTTTCTCCGGCCGGTTGATGGTGATCCAGAACGCTTGCCCGCGCTTTTCGGTGACGACAGCTGTGGTGTTGGTCATGACACGCTCGCTTCCTTGGCTCCGGTTTGCTGTCATTTGCAGCAGCTCGGGCAGCGCGCGCAAGGGCAATCTGCAGCGAGGCGCCGCTTTAGCGCCTCGACACAATATGCGGGAGGATCAGCGTGCGATCACGCTTCAATCCGCGAGCGCCTTCCTGATCCAGACCTTGTTGTCGTGGAATGCCGCCCCGCCGATCGGCGCGATGGTGTCTGCGCCCGTCAGCATGTTGATGCCGCGGCCGCCGATATGACCCTTGTTCGGGTGAACGGATTCGGCGATGAGAACGCCGCGCCGCACGCCCTCGAACAGCGTTGCGAGCAGCGTGGTCTCGCCGCGGCCGTTGCCGAGTGTCACCGCATCGCCATCGGCAATGTCGAGCGCAGCCGCGTCGAGGGGATGGATCATCACGCTGGCTCGGCCCTCGCGCGCCTGCGAGGACGGCGTCTCGTTGAAGGTGGTGTTGAGGAAGCTGCGCGACGGGCTGGTCGCCAGCCGGAATGGATGGGTCTGATCGCTGTGCTCGATCACCGCCCAATGATCCGGCAGCGCCGGCATCTTGTCGAAATCGCCCATCGTCTGACCGAACGGCGGATGCGCCCAGTCCGCCCTAAAATGGAATTTCCCGTCGGCATGGGCGAAGCCGTCGAGATAATGCGAGGTGCGGAAATCCGGCTGCAGGTCGCGCCAGATATCAGCTTCAAGGCCGGCGATGTCGCCGTGATTGCTAAGCTTCAGCGTCGCATCGATCAATTCGCGGGGCGTCATCTCAAAACCCGGATGCTTGGCGCCGAGCCGCGGCGCCAGCGCCTGCAACACCTCGTGGTTGGAGCGGCATTCGCCGGGCGGGTCGATCAGCTTCGGCCCGACCGAGATGTGCTGATGGCCACCGCCGTAATAGAGATCGTCATGCTCCATGAACATGGTCGCCGGGAGCACGATGTCAGCCATCTCGGCGGTCTCGGTCATGAACTGCTCGTGCACCACGACGAACAGATCCTCGCGAGCAAAACCCTGCCGAACCAGCGCCTGCTCCGGCGCAACCGTCATCGGGTTGGTGTTCTGAATCAGCATCGCCTTGATCGGGCCCTTGCCCTGCAGGGCTTCGGCATCGCCGGTGAGGATGCGGCCGATCTGCGACTGGTCGAGGGCGCGCGTGGATTTGTCGATCGCGTCGTGGCCTTCGATGACGGATTCGTTGAAATGCCACAGCGCGTAATTGTTGAAGAAGGCGCCGCCGCCTTCATATTGCCAGGCGCCGGTCACTGCGGGAATGCAATTTGCCGCGTGCATCTGCGTGGCACCATTGCGGCTGCGCGTAAAGCCGTAGCCGAAGCGGAAGAAGGTGCGCTTGGTCTCGCCAACCGCTTTCGCGAAGGCCTCGATCTCCGACACCGGCACGCCACAAATGGCGGACGCCCATTCCGGTGTGCGCGTCTTCAGATGCGCCTCAAGCTCATTCGGGCAATCGGTGTATTTGTCCATATAGGCGCGGTCGGCATAGCCGTCGCGGAACAGGACATGCATCACGCCGCAGGCAAACGCGCCGTCGGTGCCGGGCCGCAGGATGATCTTGATGTCAGCCTGCTTCATGGTCTCGTTGTCGTAGATGTCGACCGCCGCGATCCTCGCGCCGCGCTCCTTGCGCGCGCGCGAGGCGTGCGTCATCACGTTGACCTGGGTGTTGACGGGATTTGTGCCCCAGATCACGACGAGGTCGGACAGCGCCATCTCGCGCGGATCGACGCCGGCGATCCTGCCGGTGCCGATCGCGAAGCCGATGCGGGCGACATTGGCGCAGATGGTCTGATAGAAGCGCGAATATTTCTTCACATGGGTGAGGCGGTTGAGGCCGTCGCGCATCACGACGCCCATCGTGCCGGCGTAGTAATAGGGCCAGATCGATTCCGCGCCGAACTCACGCTCGGCTTGATTGAAGCGATCGGCAATTTCGTCCAGCGCCTCGTCCCAGGAAATCCGCGCGAATTGCCCGGAGCCCTTCGGCCCAATGCGGCGCATCGGAAACGTCACCCGCTCGGGGTGATGGATGCGCTCGGCGTAACGGGCGACCTTGGCGCAGACGACGCCGGCCGTATAGGTCTGCTGCTTCGAACCGCGCACGCGGCCGATGCTGCGGCCTTCAATCACCTCGACATCGAGGGCGCAGGCCGAGGGGCAATCATGCGGACAGGTCGAATGGCGGATTTCGATCTTGGCGTGCTGGTTCATAGCCAATTTCGTAACACCAAAATACCTGTCAGCCGAGGGCATTTATCCGGCAATGCCCATGCGATTTGCTCAGATCACGTGCGCGGCCGGTTCCTGCCGCGACTGCGAAGAGCGGCGCAGCCACACCGATGCCGTCCCGATATTCCCGGCATGATCGGCCTTGTGAGCCGTCGACAGTCCACATCGCCTGCCGCTACAGTGCCGGCCAACAAGAACGACATCAGGGAGGTTGGCATGAAAGCCCGAAGATTCGTGCTGGTGGTCGCCGTCGGCCTGCTCGGCGCCTTCTCCGCAGCCCCCTCCTTGGCACAGGATTATCCCACCCGCGCAGTCCGGATCGTGGTGCCCTTTGGCGCCGGCGGCCCTGCGGACGTCGCGGCCCGGCTGATCGGCAACGTGCTCCAGGAGAGCTTTGGCCAGCCCTTCGTGATCGAGAACCGCACCGGCGCGGGCGGCGTCATTGGCACGGTCGAAGCGGCGAAGTCGCCACCCGACGGCTACACGCTGCTGATGATGTCCAACACCCAGACCGCGAATGAATCGCTGCTGACACCCGACAAGCGCAAATACGAGCTGATGCGCGACCTCGCGCCGATCGCGCCGGTGAACTATTCCGATCTCGTCATCGTGGTGAACCCGCAAGTCGCAGCGAAGACGCTGCAAGAGTTCATCGCGCGCGCCAAGGCGCAGCCGGGCAAATTGAACTACGCCTCCTCCGGACAGGGCACGCCCTATCACATGGCGGGCGAGCTGTTCAAAGCCATGGCCGGCGTCGAGATCGTCCACGTGCCCTATCGCAACAGCGGCGAGGCGCGCAGCGGCGTGATCGGTGGACAGGTGCAGATGATGATCGACGCGGTACCGGCAATGGCGCCGAACATCGGCGAGAACCAGGTGCGCGCGCTCGCCACCACCGGCAAGCAGCGCTCGGCCGTGCTGCCGAACGTGCCGACCGCGATCGAGGCCGGAGTGCCAGGCTATGAGGCGACGATCTGGCTAGGCCTGATGGCTCCCGCGGGTACGCCGAAGCCCGTCATCGACAAGCTCAATGCGGCCGTCAACGCAATGGTGAAGCGGCCCGACATCGTCAAGCTCTGGACAGAACAGGGCGCCGTGCCCATGTCGATGACGCCGGAACAGTTCGAAAAATTCCTGCGCGGCGACATCGAGAAATGGGCCGACGTCGTCAAGAAGTTCGACAAGTCGTGAGGCCTTAGCGCGAGAATGCCTGCCATTCAATTCCAGCTCAACGACGCAGCCACCGCTGTGGATGCCGATCCGGACCAGACGCTGCTCGACGTGCTGCGCAGCCGGCTCGGTGTCACCGGTACGCATTTTGGCTGCGGCGCCGGTGAGTGCGGCGCCTGTTACGTCATGGTCGACGGCCGCGCGATGTCTTCATGCGACATGCCGACGTGGTCGGTTGCGGGCAAGGACGTCGTCACGGTGGAGGGCCTTGGCACAGCGGAGAAGCCCCACCCGCTGCAACGCGCCTTTATCTCCGAACAGGCGATGCAATGCGGCTATTGCGTATCGGGAATCCTGATCAGCGCGGCGGCGCTGCTGAAGGGCAATCCGTCACCGACGGAGGCCGAGATCAGAGCCGCGCTGGATCGCAATCTGTGCCGCTGCGGATCGCACAACCGCATGGTCCGCGCGGTGCTGCGGGCAGCATCGGAGATGGCGACGTCATGAATGTGCCGTCCCCTGCCCCGAAGCTACCGGTTAGCCTCGTAGCCAATCCAAAGCTGTCGTCCTGGGTGCGGTTCACGGGCGAAGGCCGTGTGGCGATCTCGCCTGGCAAGGTCGAGATCGGCCAGGGCATCGTCACGGCGCTGGCGCAAATTGCAGCGGACGAGCTCGATGTCGATATCGTCAGGGTCGAGATGATCCGCGCCTCGACGGCGAGGAGCCCGAATGAAGGCGTCACCTCGGGCAGCCTGTCGATTCAGCAATCCGGCCGCGCGCTGCGCCAGGCCTGTGCCGAGGTGCGCCGGCGCTTTCTCACTGCTGCATCGGAGCGTCTCGGCGTCGATGCGGCGCTGCTCGGCATCGATGACGGCACGATCTCGGGTCCCGGCAATGTCAGGACCAGCTATTGGGAGCTGGCTGGCGAGGTTTCGCTTGATCACGACGCCACCGCGGGCGCGACAGCGAAGAGCGCTACGAAGCGCGCCCTCGCCGGACATTCGGTCCAGCGCGTCGACATTCCCGACAAGGTGTTCGCGCGGCCGCGCTTCATCCACGACTATGCGCTGCCGGGCCTTTTGCACGGACGCGTGCTGCGGCCGGACGTCTCGGGCGCAAAAATGATTGCACTCGACGAAACGGCTGCACGCGCTATCCCTGGCCTCGTCGCGATCGTCCGCGACGGCGGTTTTGCCGGCGTCGTTGCCGATGGCGAGGCCGCGGCGGAAGCCGCGGTGAAAGCCCTGGGCAAGAGCGCGACATGGTCGGCCGGCGATCCGCTGCCCGACGAAGACCATCTCGCGGGCTTTCTGAAGAGCCAGCCGGTCGAGACCACCGTCATCGACACCAGGACGGCAGCGACGAACAAGTCGATCCAAACCCTGCGCCGGCAATACACCCGCCCCTACATCGCACACGGCTCGATCGCGCCATCCTGCGCCATGGCGCAATGGGAGGGCGATCGCGTCCATGTCTGGACCCACAGCCAGGGTGTCTATCTGCTGCGTGCGGATCTCGCGATCGTGCTGAAGCTGCCGGCCGAGAATATCGTCGTCGAGCACATGGAGGGCGCGGGCTGTTACGGGCACAATGCGGCCGACGACGTCGCGCTCGATGCCGTGCTACTGGCAAAGGCGGCCGGTGGCCGTCCGGTGCGGGTGCAATGGTCGCGCCACGATGAGATGACCCACGCACCGTTCGGCGCGGCCATGGCCATCGAGATCGAGGCCGATCTCGATGCCGACAACGAGATCACCGGCTGGCGCCACGCGATCTGGAGCAATGGCCACGCGGCGCGGCCGGGGCGCGCGGCACAGCCGGCGCTGCTTGCCGCGACCGAGATCGCAAACCCCTACCCGCGCATGATCTCGTCCAACCCGCCGGCCGCGAATGGCGGCGGCGCTGATCGCAACGCCGTTCCACTCTATGACCTCCCGGCCTGGACGATCACGAGCCACCGGCTGCTGACGATGCCGGTGCGGACCTCAGCGCTGCGGACCCTCGGCGCGCAAGGCAACGTGTTCGCCATCGAGTCCCTGCTCGACGAGATCGCCGCCCTGCGCGGCGAGGACCCGATCGCATTCCGCTTGCGTCATCTGCGCGACGAGCGCGCCAAGGACGTCATCCGCGCCGCGGCGCGACGTGCCGCGTGGAAGCCGCAGAAGCGAACCGGCATCGGTCACGGCGTCGGATTTGCGCGCTACAAGAACATGGGAGCCTATTGCGCCGCGATTGCCGAGATCGAAGGCACCGACGACATCCGCGTGAAGCGGCTGACGCTTGCTGTCGATGTCGGCGAGGCCATCAATCCCGACGGTGTCATCAACCAGATCGAAGGCGGCGCGATCCAGGCGACGAGCTGGGTGCTGAAGGAGCGTGTCCGCTTCGATCGGACGCGCATCACGTCAGCGACCTGGACGGATTATCCGATCCTGAGGTTCAGCGAGGTGCCGGCGGTGGATGTCGAGATCATCCAGCGGCCGGAGATCGAGCCCGTCGGCGCCGGTGAGGCCGCGCACGGCCCGGTGACGGCAGCGATCGCCAATGCGGTCTCTGACTGCCTCGGCGTGCGCGTGCGCGACCTGCCGATCACGCGCGACAGGATCATTGCAGCTGCGGAGCTTGCATCGTGACGACAGTGAACATTTTGAGCGGCGGCGCGGCGCAGGGGCTGGTGCGCGGCCTTACCGATGCCTTCAAGGCGCAGACCGGCCTCAGTATCGACGGCGAGTTCGGCGCGGTCGGGTTCATGGCCGACAAGCTGCGCGCGGGCACGCAGGCGGATCTCGTGATCCTGACGCAAGCGCTTCTTGCCAAGCTTGCCGAGGAGAAGCTTGTCACCGCCTCCTCGATCGCCGATGTCGGCCGCGTCGAGACTGCACTGGCCGTCCGCAGCCGCGATCCCAGGGTGACGGTGAGGACCGAAGCCGATTTGCGCGAGGTCTTGCGCAGCGCCGATGCCATCTACGTTCCGGACACGAAGGCGTCCACGGCGGGACAACACGTCGCAAAAGTGCTGGATCAGCTCGGCATCGCCTATGAGGTTGCCTCACGCCTCAAGATCTTTCCGAACGGCACAACCGCGATGCGGGAGCTTGCGGCATCCACCGCGCAAAGACCGATCGGCTGCACGCAGGCGACCGAAATCATCGCGACCGACGGCATCGCGCTGTCAGGGTCGCTGCCGCCCGGCTGCGAACTCGTGACGATGTACACGGCCGGCGTGACCGCGCGGGCCGCACATCCAAGAGAGGCGGCCGCGTTGATCGCGCTGCTGACCAGCGCAGACCGGAAGGAGCTGCGCCAACGCGCAGGCTTCACCGGCTAAACGGGATGAGATGAGGCTCGATAGCTGCGATGGCGGAGGTAAGCTCCCTCTCCCGCTTGCTGGAGACGGTTGGGGAGAGGGTGCTTCCGCAATGGGACAATCCCCTCGAGGAGAGAACCCTCACCCGGCGCTTCGCCGTAGCCGAGGCTTTGCCTCGGCGTCTCTTGAAGCACGGCCACCGATGGTGGCCTATGCCTCTCCCGCAAGCGGGAGAGGTGAACGAGCCCGCGGCAACCGATCCACCTAAAGGCCATTCGGCTCCAGAAGCCGCCCCTATTTGTGCAGCTGGGTGAGGCCGGTCGGCGGGCCATCGACGGCAGTCCAGCCGCCATCGACGAACAGCGTGCTGCCGCTGACATAGCTCGCGGCGTCCGAAGCGAGATAGGCCACAGCGGTGGCGACCTCGTCGGCGCTGCTCCAGCGATTGAACACGGTGTGCCCGGCGTAGAGATTGTAGATATCGGGGCGCTGCTTGAACGGGCCGGTCAGCGCCGTTTCGGCGATGCTCGGCGCGATCGCATTGACGCGCACGCCGGCATGGCCCACCTCGGAGGCAAAGCCCTTCACCAAAAGGCCGATAGCCGCCTTGGTCGAGCCGTAAACGCCGAGGCCCGGCTCGATGGTGACCGCGCGCACCGAGGAGCAGGCGATGATGCTGCCGCCCTTCTGCTCGACCATGATGCGGCCAAAAGCCTGGAAGAACCAGACCGTGCCCTTGACGTTGAGGTTCAGGACGCGATCGAGATCCTCCTCGGTGTAGTCGAGGATGGTCTTGCGGATGTTGAGACCGGGCGTCGTCACGGCGATGTCGAGCCGCGGAAACTTCTGCATCACGGTTTTGGCCAGCGCGTTGACGTCCGCAGCGCTTGCGGCGTCGCAGCTAGCCGCTTCCGCCCAGCCACCCTTGTCGCGAATGCCGGAGGCGGTCGCTTCCGCGGCGTCGAGCGCGCGATCGGCGCAGACGATGCGGGCACCGAGCCCGGCCAGCGCCTCGGCCGACGACTTGCCGATGCCGGATGCGGCGCCGAGGACGACTGCGGTCTTGCCGGTGAGATCGAAGAGCTTGCGATAGTCCGTCACTGATGGCTTCTCCCTGGTGCTGCTAGCCCTTGTAGCCCATCAGCAGGCGCGGCAGCCACAGCGAGAATGCAGGGACGTAGGTCACGAACATCAGTGCTGCGATCAGCGCGGCATAGAACGGCAGGATGGTGCGCATCACGGCGCCGACCGAGATGCCGCCGATGGCGCAGCCCACGAATTGCGTCGTTCCGACCGGCGGCGTGTTCAGCCCTAGGGCGCAATTGATCAGCATCAGCATGCCGAACTGCACTGGATCCATGCCCGCCTTCATCGCGATCGGCAGGAAGATCGGGGTGCAGATCAGGATGGTCGCGGCCATGTCCATGAACGTGCCGAGCACGAACAGGATGACGTTGATGAGCAGGAAGATCATCCAGGGCTGCGTGGAGACCTTGCTCATCATCTCGCCGGCAAGATCGGCCACCTCGTAAAGCCCCATCAGGTACTGGAACATGGTGGAGACGCCGATCAGCAGCAGAACCACGCCCGTCGTCTTCACCGCCTTGGAGGCGGCGCGCAGGAAATTGCCCCAGGTCATGGTGCGGTAGATGAAGAAGGTCAGCAGGATCGTGTAGGTGACCGCGACGGCAGCGGATTCGGTTGCCGTGAAGACGCCGGACAGGATGCCGGCCAGGATGATGCCGACGATCAGAAGGCCGGGCAGCGCGGCCGCAAGCGAGCGGAAGACCTCGGCCCAGCCCGGAAACTTGCCCGCCGGATAGCCGCGCTTCACCGCGACCGCGTAAGCCGCGACCAGCATGCAGACCATCAGCACCAGCGCCGGTAAGAGGCCGGCGGCGATCAGCGCGCCGATCGAGACCTTGCCGCCGGCGGCCAGGGCATAGATGATCATGTTGTGGCTGGTCGGCATCAAGGCTCCGACCAGCGAGGCATGGGTGGTGACGTTGACGGCGTAGTCGGTGTCGAAACCCTCCTTCTTCATCATCGGGATCATCACCGCGCCCATCGCCGACACGTCGGCGACGGGCGAGCCGGAGACGCCGCCGAACAGGGTGCAGGCGACCACGTTCGACATGCCGAGCCCGCCGCGGATGTGCCCGACGAGATTCTTGGCGAGCTGTACGATCTTGTCGGCGACGCCGCCATGCAGCATCAACTCACCACTGAAGACGAAGAACGGGATGGCGAGGAACGAGAAGATGTTCATCCCCGACATCATCTGCTGGAAGATGACGGCGACCGGCAAGCCTTCATAAAGGATGGTGCAGATCGCCGAGAGGCCGATCGCGAACGCGACCGGGACGCCGAGGATCAGGAAGCCGAAGAAGGTGGCGCCGAGGATGATCAGTTCCATGAGGGGACGACCTCTTCGCCGCGCAAGAGAGCAATGATGTGCTCGATTGAAAAAGAGATGATCAGGATGCCGGAGGCGATCAGCGGCACGTAGCGGATCACCTCAGGCAGGCCGAGATTGGGGATCTTCACCGTTCCGACCGACGCCCCGAGGATCCAGCCATTGTAGGCCATCGCAATGCCGAACACGGCCACCAGGACGTGGATCACGAGCTCGATCTTCTCCCGCATGTGATCCGGAAGCATCACCAAGAGACTGTCCATGCCAATATGTCCGGCATCGCGCACGCCGACGGCGGCGCCGATCAAGGTGACATACAGGATCAGAACCAGCGCAAGGTTCTCCGTCCAGGTCGGGCTGGAATTGAGCACGTAACGTCCGAACACCTGGTAGAACACGATGACGACGATGACGAGCAGGCCGGCCACGGACAGATACATGCCCGCGCGCGCGACGGGAGCATTGATCCGCGACAGCAATCCGGTGGACGGGCGACCAGTGACCGCCTCGTGCTCGTGGCTTGCGACGTGTGGGTCTGTCATCCCGCGCCTCCCTCGCGAGGGTCCGGTGCCGCAACTGAGGCGACTCCGGACCCGATACCGCTGTGTTTACTTCGTGTCCTGGATGCGCTTGACGAGGCTCTGGAGCTTCTCGTCACCGGCGAACTTCGTGTACACCGGCTTCATCGCGTCGACGAACTCCGCCTTGTTGGCGATGGTCACGACCTGAACGCCGGCGGCCTCGACGGTCTTGCGGGCGGCCTGCTCGCGCTCATCCCAGAGCTTGCGCATGACGGGCACCGATTCCTTGGCCGCCTTGCGGATCATGGCCTGATCATCCTTGCTCAGCGTGTCCCAGACTTTCTTCGACATCACGAGAACTTCCGGCGCCAGCGAGTGCTCGGTGACGTTGTAGAACTTGGCGGCCTCGAAATGGCGCGAGGATTCGTAGGACGGCCAGTTGTTCTCGGCAGCGTCCACGAGGCCGGTCTTGAGCGCGGTATAGACCTCGCCATAGGGCATCGGCGTCGGGTTGGCCCCGAGGCTCTGGATCATGCCGACCCACAGGTCGGATTGCTGGACGCGAATCTTGAGGCCCTTGAGGTCGGCGAGCGACTTGACCGGTGCCTTGACGGTGTAGATGGACCGGGCGCCGCTGTCGTAATAGGCAAGGCCGACCAATCCCGCGGGCTCCATCGCCGCGAGGATCTCATCGCCGATGGGACCGTCGAGGACGGTGCGCATGTGCTGCGTATCGCGGAAGACGAAAGGCAGGCACAACGCGATGGTTTCCGGCACGAAGTTGTTCAGCGGCGATGCGTTGATCCGCATCATGTCGAGCGCGCCGATCTTGAGCTGCTCGATGGTGTCCTTCTCGGATCCCAGGGCTCCGTTGGGAAACACCTTCACGCCGAGCTTGCCGCCGCTCGCCGCCGCGAGCTGCTTGCCCATGAACTTGACGGCCTCGACGGTCGGATAATCGGCGGGGTGGACGTCGGCGGAGCGGAAATCGCGCGCTGTCGCCAGGGGCGCTGAGACCGCCAGTGCAACGGCTGTGATGATACCGGTGAGTGTCTTCATCTGGGCTTTCCTCCTGGTCGACTGGGTTGATTATGTCGTTGTCGGGCCGGCTGCAGGCCGCCTTGGGTCGCCCCACTTCCGGTGTGAAGTCAAGCGCCAATGTCGTCCCTAGGGCTGGCGGCATTCTGAGTCCAAGCCAAATCCAGCATTGATCGATGCAAGAGTTGCATCGATCAATTTCTGGCGCAATTCGCATTAGGGTGGGGTACGGCGGGCTGGCTCGACGTCGCCGGCACGTTACTTGACGCCACCGGCGGAGCCCCCTCAACATGTTCGAAACAGCGGACCATCTCGAGGGAATGCCCATGCCGCGGAAGCTGATCGATATCTCAGTGCCGCTCCGAAACGACGTAACGTCCGATCCGCCCGGCAACCATCCGACGATCCAATATATCGATCACCGGCAGGGCCTGCCGCGCATGCTGCAGTTCTTCGACGGCCTCAAGGCGCAGGATTTGCCGGACGGCCAGGGCTGGGCCGTCGAGCAGGCCTCGCTGTCGACCCACAACGGGACGCATCTCGACGCGCCCTGGCACTTCCATCCGACCATGAACCGCGGCGAACGGTCATGGACGATCGACGAGGTGCCGCTGGAATGGTGCTTTCAACCCGGCGTGAAGCTCGACTTCCGGCATCTGCCCGACGGCTACGTGGCGAGCGCCGACGATGTCGAGAAGGAGCTGAAACGGATCGGACACACGCTGTCGCCGCTGGAGATCGTCGTCGTCAACACCGGCGCCGGCGCGAAATTCGGCCAAGCCGACTACGTCAATTCCGGCTGCGGCATGGGCTATGAAGCCACCATGTACCTGCTCGAACGCGGCGTCCGCCTGACCGGTACCGATGGCTGGAGCTGGGACGCGCCGTTCGTCTACACCGCGAAGAGATACGCCGAAACAAGGGATGCCGGCCTGATCTGGGAAGGCCACAAGGCGGGACGGCACATCGGCTATTGCCATCTCGAGAAGCTGCACAATCTCGATCAACTGCCCGCGACCGGGTTCACGGTCTCATGCTTTCCGGTCAAGATCGAACGCGCCTCCGCGGGCTGGACCCGCGCGGTCGCCATCATCGATGGCTAGATGCTCAACAATGTAGAGCCCGCTCTCAATCACCGGAGAGGCCGCTCTCGGCGAGTTCGCGCAGTGCATCGGTATCCAGCACGACGATGGCGCCGTGCTCGAGACGAACCCAGTTGCGGCCGGCCCAGGCGCGCAATTGCTTGTTGATGCTCTCGCGCGTCATCCCCACCATCTCGCTGATCTCCTGCTGGGTGATGGCGAGCGTGCCGCTGCCGGAGTCGAGCTTGCGCTCCTCGGTGAGACCGAGCAGCGCGCTGGCGAGCCGGCCCGGCAGGTTCTGGAGGATCACCTGCTCGACCTGCTGGCTGGTCCAGCGCAGGCGCGCGCAGAGCAGCTCGATGAATTTCATCGCCAGCGCCGGCTGGCTCTTCACGAATGGCAGGAAGTCCCGGCGATCGATGATGTAGAGCTCGCAATTGGTGTTCGCGGTGGCATCGGCCGACCTGGGGGCGCCGTCGAGCACCGCGATCTCGCCAAAAATTTCTCCGGGACCGATCAGATTGAGAATGGCATTCCGCCCATCCGGCGACGAAGAGGAGATCTTCACCGTCCCCGTGACCACCGCGAATAGATTGTTACCGGGATCGCCCTTGGCGGCGATCGTCGCGCCACGCTTCACGGTGGTGTGCTTGGCATAGCGGCAGAGTTGATCGAGCGCCTCCGGCTCCAGATCCGCGAAGATCGGGTGCTTGCGCAGCACCGATAGTTTGTTGCCCGCTGACTGTCGGGGGTCGCCGGTCTTGTCCTGAGGCACGCCGCTGGGCTCCTAAGACTGCGAGGCATTGGGGTTCCTGCCTAGTCAACGTTATCAGGCTTTTCAACCGGAAAGCACGGGCGCCGTTTTAGGCAGATGCCGCGAAAACGCCGTGGTTAGGCGGAAGGCAACATCCGAAGGGTGTGCCGATGCATTTGGACCGATGCAGAGTTGCAGATTGCGCAAGTCATGATTGCGTTGAGGCGCTGCCGCACGGCCAGAGCTCTGGACGAGCGTCGGCGGTCGGCGCGTCAGATCGGACGACGATCTCAGGAGCTTCAGCGCTTGGAATCCGGGTCGAGCCGGCCTGCGCTGGTCTGCCGGTCCGCCCAAGCCAAGGCTGCGGCGAAAGCGACGAAGATCGCGACGACGACGACAGTCACAAGCAACGCGTCAGCGGGCATCATGCTTCTCCCGGATTGTCTGAGGCATTATTTTGCGGCGGATGGCCGGCGTCATTGATCGGGATCAAAAATCCGCGATCGTTGCGGACAGAATGTCAGGCCGCGGCCAGGGCCTCGACGCGCGCGGGGTCGCGCAGGCTGATACCGCCATGAAGGATCTCGATTGCGCCGTGACGCACGAGCTTGGTGAAGGTGCGGCTGACGGTTTCGATGGTCAGGCCGAGATAGTCGGCGATGTCCTGACGGCTCATCGGAAGCGGAACGGTGTCCAGCGATCCCCCGAGCGCCAACAGACGCTGGCGCCAGCCGAGCAGAAACGTTGCGACCTTCTCGTCCGCCGAGCGGCGGCCGAGCAGGACCATGTGGTCGCGCGCATGGCTCAGCTCGCGAATGGCCAGCTCGTTGATCCGCCTGAGCAGCTGCGGCCGGCTCTCGATGAAACGGCCGAAAGTTGCTTTGGCGAACTGGCACACGGTCACCGCGCCGATCGCATCGGCCGAAAAATTGTGGCGGCCGGAAATATTCATTCCCAGGAAATCGCCCGGCAGGGCAAAGCCCACGATCTGCCGCCGACCGTCGGGCAGCAGCTTGTACAGCCGCATGACGCCTTCGATAACATTGTAGAACGAGGTCGTGATGTCCTCTTCGGAAAACACGGTCTCGCCTGAGGCAAAATGGACACGGCGGCCCAGATGCTCGAATTCCCTGAGCTCGGCTGCATCCAGCGACGAGCAAACCGCCGATGCGCGTACGGCACAATCGCTGCAGAAATGCCCGTTCGGCTCAATCGTGACCACGGAAGGCTTCATCCACCGCTCCAAGCGTCGGCCCCGCTCTGCCCCAGGCCGAGTTGCCACGCACCTGCATTTTACTGCGCTGTGACAAACCCGATTGACTCAGATCAATTTTGGCCGGGGTCCCCGCTCTATTCTGTCCTTCCAGAGTTCGACGGGGATCACTTTCCATGCTGCAAAGCGCGCTGCGTCACGGCCTGATTGGGCTGCTCCTGATCACGCCTGCGCTAGCCGCAACGACTGCCGAGCAGCGCGGCAAGGCCTTTGCACGAGCAAATTGCGCTCGCTGCCATGCGATCGACCGTGTCTCCGAGAGTCCGCTCAAGAGCGCGCCAGCGCTGCGCACCCTGCATCGGCGTTATCCGATCGAGACCCTTGGAGAGGCACTGGCCGAAGGTATCTACACCGGCCATGCCGACATGCCCGCCTTCGAGCTCAATCCGGACCAGATCCACGACCTCCTGTCCTACCTGAAGACTCTGGAATAGCAGGCATCATACCGCCTGCACGGTCCAGCCGATCAGCTCCTTTGCGATCCGGGCAAAGGCGGCATCGAACGCTGCCACTGAAGCGGCCGGCTCGACCTTGTCGAGCTTCTCGCTGGTCTCAACGAGGCGCGAGGCAATCACCTTGCCGTTCTTGTCGACGATCCGCGCCGACAGTCCGATCTCGACTTTCGCCTCCCCGTCCGTGGCGATCCGAAAGCGTCTGATGTCGATCAGGAGCTGGTAGTCCGCCTGACCGAGATCGGTCGTGCGTAGCGGGGCGTGGGCAATGTCGTAATTCTCGAAACTGTCGATCAGGCGTGCCTGCACCAGTTTTGGAATGCTGTCGGCCCAGAGGAAATCGGCAAAGCCCGGATTGTCGCCGACCGGCGAGAACAGCATGCGCTGGGTCTGGAGCATCGCGACTGCGGTCGGCTCGGGAATGGCCAGTGACGCAGACAGCGTCTTTCCGGCCGGCCCCAGATTCTTCGGCGTGCGCAGGTCATAGGTGACCTTCTGCGCGGGCGCTCCGCCACCAGTCATCTTCTCGAGGCCTGCCAGAATGCCGTCGATCTTGCCGGTGTTGCGCGCGAGCCCGTCGGAGAACGTCTTCAAATTGGCGATGGTGTCCTTCAGCGGGCCGGAATTGTCCTCCAGCACCGTGTCGACCTTCCGCAGCGCATCGCGCGCCGCCTGCGTCATGCTCTGGCCTGCCCCGGCCTCGGCGATCAAGGTCAGCGGCTCGCCGGACTTGGCGTCGGACTTGGCATCGGACTTAGCGCCCGACTTGGCGCCCGACTTGGCGACGATCATGCCGCCCTCCAGCGTCACCACCGGCACGCCGGTCAAGCCCTGGAAATCGAGTCCGACCTTGGTGTCGGCACGCACTGGCGTTGCCGCGGCCACCGAGATCGTCGCATTGACGAAGCGCGGGTTATCCGGCGCGAGCCCGAGCTCGGTCACCTCACCGACGCGGATGCCGTTGAACAGCACGCCGGCGCCGACCAGCAGGCCAGGCACCGGTCCCTGGAACTGTACGTGGTAGTTCGTGCGCGGCCCGATGCCGCCGGTGTTGTTCAGCCAATAGACAAAGCCGAACACCGCAACGATCGCAGCCAACACGAAGGTGCCGATCAGCACGTAAGGAGCGCGGGTTTCCATGTGTCATCTCATTTCGTGTTGCAGCATCTGCGAGCGCTTGCCGTGGAAATAGGCCCGCACCCAGGGATGCTCGGATTGCAGCAGTTCGCGCATCGGGCCGATCGCGACGATCCTTCCCTCGGCCAGGGCGGCCACGCGGTCGCAGACCGTCGTCAGGCTCGCAAGGTCGTGGGTGACCATGAACACGGTGAGGCCCAGAGTCTTTTGCAGCGTCTTGATCAGCGCGTCGAAATCGCCGGCGGCGATCGGGTCGAGGCCGGAGGTCGGCTCGTCCAGGAACAGGATCGGCGGATCGAGCGCGAGCGCGCGCGCCAGCGCCACGCGCTTGGTCATGCCGCCCGACAGCTCCGCGGGAAATTTGTCCGCATCCTGCGCCCGCAGCCCGACCATCTCGAGCTTGGCAATCGCGATCTCGTCCATCAGCTCCTGCGACAGGACGAGATTTTCCCGCAGTGGAAACTGGACGTTCTGTCTCACCGTCAGCGATGAGAACAGCGCGCCCTGCTGAAAAAGGATGCCCCAAGTCGTGGCCGTACCTTGAGCGCCGCCGCCGACTGGCTGTCCCATGACTTCGATGCTGCCGCTTCGGCGCGGGATGAGGCCGATGATAGTGCGCATCAGCACCGACTTGCCGCCGCCGGACGCCCCGACCAGCCCGAGTATCTCACCGCGGCGGACGTCGAGCGACAGATGGTCGAGCACGGTCTGGCGGCCGAAGCCGACCACGAGGTCGCGGACGCGGATCGCGAACTCCTGCTGTGAGTCCTCCATCGTCACATTCCAATCGAAGCGAAGAAGATCGCGAACAGGCCGTCGAGCACGATCACCAGGAAGATCGACTTCACCACCGATGTCGTGGTCTGCCGTCCCAGCGACTCGGCGCTGCCTTTCACGCGCAATCCTTCGCTACAGGCGACGATCCCGATCACCAGCGCCATGAACGGCGCCTTCAGGATCCCCACCTCGAAATGAGTGATGGAAACGGCGTCATGCAGCCGTGCGATGTAGATCGCCGGTCCCATGTCGCCGTAGAACTGTGCGACCAACCCGCCGCCATAAAGCGCGGCAATCGATCCGATGAAGGCGAGGATCGGCAGCGCGATGACGAGCGCGGCAACGCGCGGCAGGATCAGGACGTCGATGGGGTCGAGCCCCATGGTCGAGAGCGCGTCGATCTCCTCGCGCATCTTCATCGAGCCGAGCTCGGCGGTATAGGCGCTTCCCGACCGTCCCGCGACCATGATGGCGACGATCAGCACGCCGAGCTCGCGCAGCACCAGGATGCCGACCATGTCGACGGTGTACGACTCCGCGCCGAACCTGCGGAAATGGAAGAATCCCTGCTGGGCGATGATGGCGCCGATCAGGAAGGTGATCAGCACGATGATGGGAATCGCCTGCCATCCGATGCGGTAAAGCTGATAGACCAGCGAGGTCAGCCGCAGCGATCGTGGCCGGCGCAGCACGCCGATCACGGCCATGAATAGCGCGCCGAGCATTTGCAGAAAGATCGTGACGTCTTCCCGCGCACCGATCGTGGCCTTGCCGAGATCGCCGAGCCTGAGCAAAACCGGATTCGGCACGGCCACGGGTGCCGGCCTGTCGCGGTTGACCTGGCGCACCTCGTCCATCAGCCCACTGAATTGATCGGCGACACCGACGAATTCAGCCGATCTGCCGGATGATGCAGCCCGGCGCGACAGCTTCTCCAGGACCCAGGCGCCGAGCGTGTCGAGCGCGCTGACGCCCGACATGTCCAGGGTCACGGCTCTGGATCGATCGACGTCCGCCCCGACCGACCGGGACAGCGATTCGAGCGTCACCACATTCGCTGCGGTCCACGGCCCTTCCGGGCGCAATTTCAGCACATCGCCGGATGGCGTCGCCAGCAACAGCGGTTCGGGGTTCACGCTTCCACCTCATCGGGACGATTGGCGCCCATTCAGCCGGGATTTCTAGGCCAGCATGTGGCGGCCGGGTTGACCTGTCTCAAGACCAGGGCAACACCGCACCTCCTTGACGCATATCAAGTACGGTTGCGCCCGAGGATCCTAGATTCGCTGGCGATCAATGGGGGTATCAAGCCATGTTCGACAGCGACAAGATGAGCGACGAACTGCGAGCGCTGAAGGTTGACGTCACGCGCCTTTTGAGCACCGCCGGCGAGGAGATCTACGACAGTTCGAAAGATCGGGCCGAGGCGCTGGCCGATCAGATCAGGGCTGCGCTCACCGAGCTTGGCGAGACCGTCGACGAAGAGCAGGAGCAGCTTCAGGGCCTCATTGCGGAGCGGCCGATCACATCGCTCGCCTCCGTCTTCGCGCTCGGCGTGATGGTCGGCTTCATGCTGAGGAGGCACTAGGTGAATACCGAGAATGTCGTCAAACATCTGCGCGTGCTGTGGCGCACCGATCGGATCATCGCGGACGTCAGGCTGCGCCATCTGTTGATGGGGCTTGGCCTTCGCGCCTTCGCGGCGCTGATCGCGGCCTTCGGACTCCTAATGCTGGAGCTCTCGGCCTATTTCGCGCTGGTGCAGATCTGGAGTGCGGTTGCCGCCGCCGCCATCCTCGGCGCCGTCAACTTCGCCATCGCGGCCGCTCTGTTCATGGTCGCCGGCCGCGCTCCGTCAGGGCGTAACATCGAACTTGCGAACGAAATTCATGATGCATCCATCGAAGCCCTTCAGCTCGAGGCGCGCGCGCTCCAGGTCCAGGTGTCAGGCGCCGTGCATCATCCGCTCAGCACCGTCGTGCCGGTGCTGGTGCCGCTAATTGCGATCATCGTCAAGAATTTGCGAACGACGGCCAGGAAATCCACCGCAACGTCGGCTGAAGCGCACTCTTAAAGCACGCGCTCAGAGCTTCAGCCTGACGTCGCAGATATCAGGCTCGGCGGGATCCGGCTTGACCTCGAAGCCGAGCTGCCGGCACATCTCGAGCATCACTATGTTCTCCTGGAGCACGTCGCCCGATATGGTCTTCAACCCTTCCGACTTCGCGTAGTCGATGATCAGCTGCATCAGGGCCCATCCGAGTCCCCTGCCCTTGAGATCGGACCGCAGCAGAATGGCATATTCGCCGCTCTCGTAGATCGAATCCGAATGGAGCCGGACGACGCCGACCATCTCGCCGGTCTCCTGGTCGAATGCGATGAAGGCCATCGCGCGTGCATAATCGAGCTGGGTCAGGCGCGCGATGAACTCGTGGGTGAACTCCTTCATCGGCGCGAAGAAGCGCAGGCGGAGGTCTTGCGGCGTGACGTGACGAAGGAATTCGTGGATGGTCGGCTCGTCCTCGGGGCGCATGGGCCGCACGAAGATCCGCCAGTCGTCCTTGAGCTTGAGGCGGCGCTCCCATTGTGACGGATAGGCCCGAACGGCGAAATTGGCCGGGCCGGAGCCGGCGAACTTTCGCTGCGGCGGCCCCACGGCGACGCGGGCATCGACCGCGGTCACGCCGATTTCGTCCGCGAGCAGCGGGTTGATGTCGAATTCGCGGATTTCGGGAATGTCAGCGGCCATCTGCGCCAGCTTGACCAGCACCATGGCGACAGCATCCGGCTTCACTGCCGGCACGTCCCGGTAGGCGCGAAGCAGCCGTGACACGCGCGTGCGGTCGATCAGGTCGCGGGCGAGCTGCAGGTCGAGCGGCGGCAGCGCAAGCGCCTTGTCATTGATGATCTCCACGGCCGTCCCGCCCCGGCCGAAGACGACGACGGTGCCGAAGGTGGGATCATCGGCAAGACCGAGGATCAGCTCGCGCGCCTTCGCCTTGACCACCATCGCTTGCACGATGACACCGCTGATGCGGGCTTCGGGTCGCAGCTTCCTCGCCCGGGCGAGAATGTCGGTGGCCGCCGCGCGCACCGCATCCGGCGTGGTCAGATTGAGGACGACACCGCCGACATCTGATTTGTGGACGATGTCACGCGACATGATCTTCAGCACGACGGTGGCGCCTTTCGCGAACATGTCGTTCGCATAGGCCACCGCCTGCTCGACATCGGTTGCGGCATAGGTCGGCACCATCGCAATGTCGTAGGCTTCGAGCAGGTGCTTGATCTCGACAGGCTCGAGCCATTGACGGCCGTCTGCGATCGCGGCAGTGACGATCTGCCTCGCCGCCTTGGCGTCCGGCACGAACGTATCGGGCATCGCCGGCGGAACCTGGCTCAGCTCCTCCACCACTTCGCGGTGCCGGACCAGATGCATGAAGCCGCGCACGGCATCATCCTCGGTCGGGTAGTTCGGAATGCCCGCGCCGGAGAGCGTCTGAATGATGTTCTGGTCGGCTCCGACCCAGGCGGCAAGGACGGGCTTTGCCCAGCGGCGGTGCTGCTCGCGATATTTGCCGACGAGCTCCGTCACGGTCGTGGCGATGTCGGCCGCCGAGGCGATCGCCGTCTGCACGTTGAGGACAAGCACGGCGTCATTGTCGGGATCGGCGAGCAGCACCTCCAGCGCTGCTGCGTAGCGCGAGGCGTCGGCGTCACCTACGATGTCGACGGGATTTGCACCGGACCAGGTCGGCGGCAGCACGTCATCGAGTTTCTTACGCGCGTCCGCCGAGATCGATGCCGGAATACCGCCAAGCTCGACCAATCGATCGATGGCAAGGACGCCGATGCCACCGCCATTGGTCAGGATGGCGAGCCGCTTTCCCGCCGGCGATTCGACGCGGCCGAGCGTCTCGGCGCAATCGAACAGCTCGCGCAGATCGGAGACCCGCAGCACGCCCGCGCGGCGGAACGCCGCGTCATAGACGGCGTCGGCGCCGGCGAGCGCCCCGGTATGCGTGGCCGCGGCCTTCGCTCCCTGCGCCATCCGGCCGGACTTCACCACGACGACCGGCTTCACGCGCGCGGCGGCGCGCGCCGCCGACATGAATTTGCGGGCGTCCTTGATCGCCTCGATATAGAGCAGGATCGCGCGGGTCTTGTGATCCAACGCGAAATAGTCGAGCAGGTCGGCAAGGTCGACGTCGGTCTGATCGCCGATCGAGACGATGCCTGAGAAGCCGACGCCGCGCTGCGCCGCCCAATCGACCATGCCGGCCGCGATCGCGCCCGATTGCGAGATCAGCGCGAGATTGCCCGCGCCTGGCATATGCGCGGCGAAGCTGGCATTGAGGCTCACTGCGGGCATCATGATGCCGAGACAGTTCGGGCCGATCAGCCGCATGCCGTATTTGCAGGCCGCGGCGATTGCAGCCTCGTGCAGGGATCCCGGTCCGTGGCCCAGTCCGGCCGAGACGATCAGCGCGCCCGCCGAGCCGCGCCGTCCGGCCTGGTCGATGATGCCGGGAACTTCCCGCGCAGGCGCAGTGATGACCACGAGCTCGGGCACAAAGTCCAACCTGTCCAAGCTCTTCACGGCGGCGATGCCGCCGATCTCGCTATGGCGCAGATTGACCAGCCCAAACTGCCCCTTGAATTCAGCGCTGCGGATGTTCTCCAGGACGGCGCGTCCCACCGAGACCGGGCGAGCACTCGCGCCGACCAGCGCGACCGAACGCGGTGACAGCAGATTCTTCAGGCGGTAGGTGGACATGAAAGCAAATGCGCCCGGTCGCTGGCGGTTCCGAGGATGGAAATCAGGCTGAAAACTGCGTGCCTAGTGCGAGATCATAACCCAGCACGGTGGCTGGCCAATGACGGTCTTTGTCACACCGCCCCAAACGATCTCGTTGAGGCGCGAATGATGATAAGCGCCCATCACGATCGTATCGATAGCATGGGAATTCGCCCAGCTTCCGAGCACTTTGCCGATCGAACTGCCCCCGCATTTCGCCGATTCGAACGAGGCGTGAACACCGTGTTCCCAGAGGTGGTCGACGAGAGCCGTTCCGGATTGCACGATCGCGTCGGTCTTCTCGTCCGCCACAGTCACCACGCGGACCGAGGCGGCCGCCTGAAGGACTGGCAGCGCATCGCCGACCGCACGCGCCGCACGCGCGGAGTGATCCCACGCGATCATGACGTTCTCGAACTCCGGTCGCAGCTCATCGACATGCTGTTCCGGGCAGAGCAGGAGCGGCCGCCCAGATTCGAACAGGAACGTCTCGATGATGTGTTCCGTTCGGCTGTCGTGCGGCTTCACCGGGAGCAACGTAAGATCGCTGAAGCGCCCATGTTCGGCCAGGATCGAGGCGATCTGGTCTGCGGGCACCTTGGCCGATCGGCCGTGGGCGCGAATGTCGGCGCGGGACGATGCATCTGTGAAGGCATTCAGGAGCAGTTGCATATCGCCGGTCCCAAGCGACCCTGTTTCCTCGGCCGCAGCGGGATCGTCCGGCAGCAGCACTTTCGGCCGCACGAAAACATCTTCCTGGAGCGCAAGTGCGGTGATCCTGGCGCCGAGGTCCGCGGCGACAGCCACGCATTTCTCGATCGCGGTCAGAAGCGGCCGGCGCGGCTGGCCGACAAGCGGCAGAAAGACGTCCTTGATGGCCATCGGGATTCTCCTTGGCCGTCAGCATAGCCCGGCCTTCATCGGGACGCTTGATCCTCGTCAAGCCCGGGGAACTCCGTCCTGTCGGTTGGCGACGGCCCGTTGACCAACATCAAGGACTGGCCGCTCGGCCATTCTATGAATAAGTCAGTCCGAGCGGTTCGCCCGGGAGAGGTTCATGCGTGCAATGGTGTTGCCAGCCTCACGAGCGCAGCTCCGGATGGAGGAGCGGCCCGATCCTGTCCCCGGCGAAGGCCAGATCCGGGTGAAGGTCAGCGCCTGCGGCGTATGCCGCACCGATCTTCACGTCGTCGATGCCGAGCTGCCCGATATTCGCTATCCGATCGTGCCTGGTCACGAGATCGTCGGCCGGGTCGATCTCGTGGGTCCGAATGTTGCAACGCATGCACCCGGCGATCGGGTTGGCATTCCCTGGCTTGGTTTTACCTGCGGCAAGTGTCGGTTCTGCCGGGACGGCATGGAAAACCTGTGTGAGGCGCCCCTCTTCACCGGCTACACGCGCGACGGCGGCTACGC
This sequence comes from Bradyrhizobium zhanjiangense, assembly GCF_004114935.1. Taxonomy (NCBI): domain Bacteria; kingdom Pseudomonadati; phylum Pseudomonadota; class Alphaproteobacteria; order Hyphomicrobiales; family Nitrobacteraceae; genus Bradyrhizobium; species Bradyrhizobium zhanjiangense. Next base: position 3,430,362 of record NZ_CP022221.1, on the reverse strand, counting down.
AACGCACACGATCGCTGACGCGCGCTACGCGTTTCCACTCGGCGAAAACGGCAATGACGTGGAGATTGCTCCTCTGCTGTGCGCAGGGCTGATCGGCTGGCGCTCGCTGGTAATGGCCGGCTCCGCCAGCAAGCTCGGCCTCTATGGTTTTGGCGCGGCCGGCCACATCATCGCGCAAGTTGCGGTCTGGCAGGCACGATCCGTCTATGCATTCACGCGGCGTGGCGATGCCGCTGCGCAAGGCCTTGCACGCCGTATCGGCGCCGTCTGGGCAGGGGCCTCTGACGAAACGCCGGACGAGCCGCTCGACGCCGCCATCATCTACGCGCCAGCTGGCGAACTCGTCCCGGCCGCGCTGCGCGCCGTACGCAAGGGCGGCCGCGTCGTGTGCGCCGGAATCCACATGTCGGACATTCCAAGCTTTCCATATGAGCTGCTCTGGGAGGAACGGCAGCTGGTCTCGGTGGCCAATCTGACCCGGCAGGATGGCCTCGATTTTCTCAGGATCGTCCCGCAAGCTGGCATACGTACCGAGACCACAGCATTTCCGCTCGATCAGGCCAACGAAGTTCTGAGCACGCTGCGGAATGGCCAGATTCTCGGCGCGGCCGTGCTGACGCCCTGACGGTGACGCAGATGCCAAAGTCGATCAGAGATGAGACGGAGGCCCAGAACCGGATATTCCAGTTCCTGACTGGACGTCCTGGCGTGAGACGGATCGATACCCACGCGGCTTCGGTGTTTCTCGACGGCGACCGCGCGCTGAAGATCAAGCGGGCTGTGCAGTTTCCGTTCCTCGACTATTCGACGCTCGATAAGCGCAAGGCGGCCTGCGAGGAGGAGATCAGGATCAACCGGCCGCTGGCGCCGCAGATCTATCATCGCGTCGTGGCGATCACGGAGGAGCCGGATGGGTCGGTGAAGATCGACGGGCCCGGCCGGCCGATCGAGTATGCGGTCGACATGTCGCGCTTCGACGAAAGCCAGACGCTGGATCATCTGGCCAAGGCCGGCCCGCTCGATGAGAATCTGGCTTCGGCTGCCGCCGACGCGATCGTGGCTTCGCATGCGGCGGCGGGCCGCTCCGACGGCAGGGCGTGGATTTCCTCCATCCCCGGCCTGATCGATGGCAACTGCAATGGCCTGGGAAAAGGCAATCATTTCGACGCTGAAGAAATCGCGCTGCTCGGCAGAGCCTCGCATGCGATGTTTCTGCGCCTCCGCACCTTGCTCGAAGAGCGCGGCCAGCAGGGTTTTGTGCGGCGCTGCCACGGCGACCTGCATCTTGCGAACATCGCGTTGATCGGCGGGCGGCCAATCCTGTTCGACGCCATCGAGTTCGATGCCCAGATGGCAACTGTCGACGTGCTCTACGATCTCGCATTCACATTAATGGACTTATTGCACCACGATCAACCGCTCGCGGCCAACATCGTCCTGAACCGATATCTCGCTGCGACACCATCCGACAATCTCGACGCGCTCTCGGCCCTGCCGCTGTTCATGTCGATCCGGGCGGCGATCCGCGCACAGGTGGCGCTGGCACGGCTAAAGCCGCCGCGTTCTGATGATGCCGGCATCCTTGACGATGCACGGCGCTATTTCGGCCTCGCCCGAGCGCTGATCCACCCCCCAGCTCCGCGGCTGATTGCCGTCGGGGGACTGTCCGGCACCGGAAAGACCGTTTTGGCGCGCGCGCTCGCCCCGGTCGTCGCGCCACAGCCGGGGGCGATCGTGCTGCGCAGCGACATCGTCCGCAAGCAGATATTCGGGATCAAGGACACGCAGCGGCTGCCGCCATTCGCATACACGCCAGAGGTCACGGCCCGCGTTTACGGGACATTGGCTCGTTACGCCCGGCGCGTGCTGGCGCAAGGCCATTCGGCGATCATCGACGGTGTATTCGCCGCCGAGGGCGAACGAGACGCGATCGCCGCACTGGCGCGCGAGCGCAACGTCCCGCTGAACGGCCTGTTCCTCGTCGCCGATCTCGCGACCCGGCAGGCGCGAATCGGAAGCCGCCGGGGAGATGCATCCGACGCCACGCAAGAGGTTGCCGCGCAGCAGGAGCGCTATAATATCGGTCATGTCGGTTGGGCGACCATTGATGCATCCGGGACACAGGAGCAGACGCTCCAGAGCTGCCGGGACGCAATCGCTGAGGTCAAATAAGGCAATCTGATTGACGCGGGCAAGGATGGCGCGACCCAGCACGATCTCGACGACCGCCCGCGCAATGCCGGCAACGCGGCGCAATGCCCTGCCCGGCCGCCTCAGCCCCGGCATGGCCTGCGACACGGCGTTCCGGATCATCGCGCGCCGTCACCTCGATGCCGTCCTCGCCCAGCACGACGGCACCTGCCGCGGCGATCCCGACGCCCTGCACCAGATCCGGATCGCGCTGACGCATCTGCGCACCGCCATCCGCTTCTTCGCGCCGATGGTCGACGACGCGCTGCGGCCGAATGTCTGGGCCGAGCTGAAATGGCTCAACAGCCAGCTCGGCATGGTGCGGGACCTCGACGTGGCGATCGAGCGGGTCGTCGCCGAAAGTGGCAACGAGCTCGCCGTGATCGCCGAGCTCCAGCACTGGGACGAGAAGCGCGCCGAGAGCCACCGCCTGCTGGCGCGCGCGTTGCAATCCGCGCGCTATCGCCGCCTGGTCGAGCAGACCTCGGCCTGGATCGAGAGCGGCCCCTGGTCGACGCGGCGCAGCAAGGAAGCCATCAGACTGCGTCGCTGCTCGCTCGCCGACCACGCGACAGCGCGGTTGACCGAGTGGGAGACGACATTGCTCAAGAAGGCCCGGAAGCTGAGCAAGCTCGACGTCGAGAAACGGCACAAGCTGCGCCTCCTCAACAAGCGGATGACCTATTCGGTCGAATCGCTGGCGGATCTGTTTACCGACGGATCAGCGACGAAGCGGAAGTCCATCCTCAAGCAATTGCGCAAGGCGCAAAGATCTCTCGGGCAGTTGAACGATGATGCGCGAGGGCAAACGCTCGCGGCGTCGTTGAACGGTGTCGGCTTCCAGGCCGGCAATCGCTTCCTCGACCGCAAACGGGAAAAGAAGCTGTTGCGAACCGCCGCGGCGGCTTACCGCAAACTGGACAAGGCCAAGCCCTTCCGCTCCTCGGACCTCGCGCCAAATGCAGAGCCTGAGGACTAGGTGCGGACGTAGTCTCCCGGCGCTTCGGGCAGGCCCGAAGGGGCATCGCCAAGCCCGATCTGCGGCGGATCACAGGGCCCCCCGGAGCGCGCCGCCAGCCATCCGGCCCATTCCGGCCACCAGGAGCCCTCAACTCGCGGAGCCAGCTTCAGCCACTCATCTGCACCGACATAGGGCGCGTCCGCAGCCTTGGTCATGACCTGATAGCTGTGCCCAGGGTCATCAGGCGGAGCGACGACACCGGCATTGTGGCCGCCGCTGGTCAACAGGAACGTCACGTCGGCATCGACCTGATAGTGAATCTTGTAGACCGACCGCCACGGCGCCACGTGATCGGCCAGCGTGCCGACCACGAACATCGGCGCATGGATGTCCGAGAGCGAGATGCTCCTGCCTTCGACGCGATAGCGGCCTTCGGCCAGCTCATTCTTGAGAAACAGTTGGCGCAAATACTCCGAGTGCATGCGATAAGGCAGCCGGGTCGCATCGGCATTCCAAGCCATCAGGTCGCTTGGCGGACTGCTTTCGCCCATCAGATAGTCATGCGAGAGCCGCGACCAGATTAACTCGTTGGAGCGCAGCAGCTGGAACGCACCGGCCATCTGCGTCGTATCGAGATAACCACGCTGCCACATCATGTCTTCGAGGAAGGCGACCTGGCTCTCGTTGATGAAGAGCGTCAGCTCGCCGGCCTCGGTGAAGTCGGTCTGGGCGGCAAGGAGCGTGATCGTGCCGAGTCGCCTGTCGCCGTCGCGCGCCATTGCGGCAGCGGCAATGGACAGCAACGTTCCGCCCAGACAATAGCCCAGCGCATGGGTCTTCCGACCCGGCATGATCCGGCCGATCGTGTCCAGCGCGGCCATGACGCCCAGCCTGCGATAGTCATCGAAGGCGACATCGCGGTCGTTGGCATCTGGATTGCGCCAGGAGATCGCGAACACAGTGAAGCCTTGAGCGGTCAGATACTTGACCAGCGAATTCTGCGGCGACAGATCGAGGATGTAGTATTTCATGATCCAGGCCGGCACGATCAGGATCGGCTCGGGCCGCACTTGCGCAGTAGTCGGATAGTACTGGATCAGCTCGATCAGCTCGTTGCGATAGACGACCTTGCCAGGCGAAGCCGCCACTGTCTTGCCGACGACAAATTGCGGGTCGCCCGCCGGTTTCGATATCGAAAGCAGACGCATCAGATCGCTGCACCAGTTCTGCCAGCCGAAGACGAAATTTTCCCCGCCGCTCTGGAATGCCTTCTCCAGCACCTGCGGATGGGTCGCCGCGAAATTCGACGGCGCCAGCATGTCGAGCATCTGACGCACCGAGAACTCGACGATGGCCTCATTTGCATGCGACACGCCGCGCACGCCGATGGTGGCATCGTGCCACCAGCGCTCTGCGAGCAGAAACGCCTGCGCTAGCAGATTGAACGGCGGGACCTCCCATTGTGGTTGCCTGAAGCGACGATCGCGTCCCTGCGGCTGAATGACGGACCACGGCTTTTGCGACGTCGCATGCACGACAGCTTCCAGCAGCCGGCCGGTGTCGCGAAGAACGTTGCTGGAAATCTCCATCTGGCGCTGCGGGGCTGCGGCGAGATGCGAGCTCCAATCGAGCCAGGCGAGCGACAAGGCCGTCGGCGAAATCCCGCCCGTGAACCGTGCCAGCATGGCATGAAACGCGCGGTCGAGAGGATACGGGGGTGATGCAGGCGGGAGATCTGCGGCGACCGGCTTGCCTGCGGGTTTTTCGGGGCCTGCCGCGGCGGCTCGAGGGTCGGCAACGGGATTGACGAGAGCATGCGCCACCGGCTCGTCGGCCCGTGGAAGTATCTGGACGACGTTCATGGCTGAATGTTCCCTGCGGGCTTCTGGTCTCGAGGCAGGATATGGCGATGCTTCGGATGCGCGTTGAGCTGCATCAAATCCGGCCCAGATCACAATCGCTGAACCAGGACCAAGCGGCCTCGTCCGCTTGACCTGGGTCAAACCGCATCTCGACGTCCCCGCTAGGTTTTGCGCATCGACATTCGACGAGCCAGCGGAGTTCTTCATGCGCGCCCACCAGATCATGACCCGGTCGGTCATTTCGGTTACTCCTGACACCAGCATCGTCGAGGCGGCGAACATCATGCTGAAGCGGCATGTCAGCGGTCTCACGGTCGTCGACGATACCGGCAAGCTGGTCGGCGTCGTCTCGGAAGGAGATTTCATCCGCCGCAGCGAAATTGGCACCGGACGCAAGCGGGGGCGCTGGCTGAGGTTCATTCTCGGTGCCGGCAAATCGGCCAGCGACTTCGTCCACGAGCATGGCCGCAAGGTCTCGGAGGTGATGACAGCCTCGGTCGTGACCATCACCGAGGACACCGCGCTCGCGGAGATCGTCGATCTCATGGAACGGAACAACGTGAAGCGGCTGCCGGTGGTGCGCGGCGACAAGGTGGTCGGAATCGTGTCCCGCGCCAATTTGCTACAGGCGGTGGCGGGGCTCGCTCGCGAAGTGCCAGATCCGACGGCGGACGACGATCACATTCGCAGCCGCATCATCGACACCATGGAGAAGAACGACTGGTGCCCGTTCGGGCTGAACGTCATCGTCCGTGACGGCATCGTTCACCTCAGTGGCGTCATCACCGAAGAACGCGCACGGCAGGCGGCCATCGTCGCGGCGGAGAACGTCGAAGGCGTGAAGACGGTGCACGACCATCTTTGCTGGGTCGACACCATGTCGGGCGTCTATCTGAACTCGCCCGAGGACGACGAGCTCGCCAAGGCGAGCTGATCAAGCCGAGCTGATCGCGGCAAAGCTCAGCGAGGAATGACGGCGGTGGCCTCGATTTCGACGCGCGCCGCCTTCTCGACGAGCCGGACCACCTGGACCAGCGCCATCGCAGGATAGTGCGCTCCGAAGACGTCGCGGTAGACCCTGCCCAGCTCCTTCAGATTTGCCAGGTACTCGTCCATGTCGACGACATACCAGGTCAGACGCACGAGGTGTTCGGGCCGGGCGCCCGCTTCGGCCAGGATTTCGGCGATGTTGCTCAGGGTCTGGCGCACCTGCGCGACGAAGCCGTCCGCGAGACGCTCTTCGGCATCCCAGCCGATCACTCCGCCGGTGACGACGATCCGCCCATCGGCAGCCATGCCGTTGGCATAACCCTTCGGCATTGGCCAGCCGGACGGCTGGAGGATTTGCGCGCGGGAGCGGGTTTCGTGCTCGGCTGCAGTCGGCAGCACCGCGAGCTGCGGGCTTTTTGGCGTCGTCACGGACAATTCTCTATCCTTCTCTCATTCCGCAGCGACGCCTGAGGACGTCGCTGCAGCCTGCGCCAGCTGACGCAGGGCAAAACGCTTCAACTTGCCAGTCTCGGTCTTCGGCAATTGCGTCACGAATTCGATCGCGCGCGGATATTTGTACGGCGCGATCTCGCGTTTGACATGTTCCTGCAACTCGGCCACGAGCTGCGCGTCGGGCGTCACACCGGGCGCGGCGACGACATAGGCCTTCACGATCATGCCGCGTGCCTCGTCCGGCGCACCGACGACCCCGCATTCGACGACGGACGGATGCGTGAGCAGCGCTGCCTCGACATCCGTGCCTGCGATATTGTAGCCGGCCGAGACGATCATGTCGTCCGAGCGCGACTGGTACCAGAAATAGCCGTCGCTATCCATCAGATAGGTGTCGCCGGTGATGTTCCAGCCGTTCTGGACGTATTTCCGTTGCCGCTCGTCGGCGAGATAACGGCAGCCGGTCGGCCCACGTACCGCCAGTCGGCCCATCGTGCCCGGCGGCACGTCGTTGCCGGCATCGTCGACGATCTTGGCCTCATAGCCCGGCACCGGCTTGCCGGTCGCGCCGGGGCGAATCTCCTCCTCGGTCGCGCTGATGAAGATGTGCAGCAGTTCGGTCGAACCGATGCCATCCATCAGCTTGATGCCGGTGGCCTTCAACCAGGCCTCGAATGTCGGCTTGGGCAGCGTCTCGCCCGCGGAGACGCATTTGCGAAGCGAGGAAATGTCACGGCCCGCGAGCTTGCCGAGCATGGCCCGGTATGCGGTTGGTGCGGTGAAGCAGACCGTGGTCTTGTACTGCTCGATCGCATTCAGAATGTCGTCCGGCGTCGTCTTCTCCAGCACCACGAAGGAGGCGCCAATATGCATCGGAAACAACACACCGCCGAAGCCGAAGGTGAAGGCGAGCGGTGCCGAGCCGACGAAGCGATCCTTCTGCTCGGCGCGCAAGATATTGCGCGCGTAGCCGTCGCAGACCGCCAGCATGTCCCGGTGGAAATGCATGGTGCCCTTGGGATCGCCTGTCGTGCCCGACGTGAAGGCGATCAGGCAGACGTCGTCGGACGCGGTATCGACAGCCCTGAACTCCGGGCTCGCATCCGCGATCAGCGCTTCGAGCGAATCGGGGGCGCCATTGCCCCAATAGACCACGTGCTTGAAGGCGGGTGCCGCGGCTTTCGCCTTCTCCATCTCCTCGGAGAGCTTTCCGTCACACAGCGCGAGCGTGATCTCCGCCTTCTGGATCGGATAGGACAGCTCCTTGGCGCGCAGCAGCGGCATGGTCGCCACGACGATGCCGCCGGCCTTGATGACTGCGAGATAGGTCGCGACCATCATCGGATTGTTGGCCGAGCGCAGCAGCACGCGCCCGCCGGTCACGAGACCCAGCTTGCCGACCAGCACATTGGCGATGCGGTTCACCAGGGCTTGCAGCTCGCGATAGGTGTAGCTGACCGCAGGACTGATGACGCAAGGCGCATCGCCGTGGCCTTGCTCGACCCAGCGATCGAGGAAATAGCTGACGCAGTTCAATCGCGTTGGGTAGCGCAGCTCCGGCCGCGTGAAGATGAATTCGGGCCAGAGCTCGCGCGGCGGCAGATGTTGCCGCGCGAACGTATCGACATGGGCCGTCGCAGTATTGCCGTCACACGAGCCCGGAACCTTGGCGGCGTTGGCCATCGCACGCTCCTTTCAGCATGGATTGCACCCGGCAGCACGATCTGGAAAACATTTTAGGCTTAAAACAATTTGGCGCAATAGCGGATTTTGGGCATTCCTTGCTTTTTCCTGCGGCAAATGGGTTCGGCGGCCCGCCCCGCCCGCCTGCTTACGGCCGGCGGCGCGCGGCCGATTTCTGCGCCGACGCCTTGGTCCTGGCCAGGAGCCGCATCAATTCGCGCACATCCTTCGGCGTCAGATCGGCGAAGAGGTCGGCAATCCAGGTTTCGTGTTCCGCAGCCATCCTGCGAAACTCGGCACGGCCGAGCTTTGTGAGGCGGATCACCTGGACGCGGCGGTCGGTCTCCGAGGTGCGCCGGTCGAGATGACCGGATTCCACCAGCCGCTCGACGAGGCCGGTGACGTTGCCGTTCGACACCATCATGCGCTTGGAGACATCGGATAGCGTCATGCCGTCCGGCGCCTTGTCGAGCTGCGCCATCAGGTCAAACCGGGGCAAAGTGACGTCGAACCGCTGCCGCAGCCGGCCGCGGACTTCCCCTTCGATGAGGGTCGTGCAGGTCAACAGCCGCAGCCACAGCCGAAGCTCTTCGGCATGATCCTCCGGCGTTTCGACGGCCTTGGTCTCGGAATCGAGCATGTTGATGCAGTCACTCACGGCCGGCATTGGCGCCGGCACGGATTTCCTAACGTTTTGAGCTTCAAATAAATCGGGGCCGGCTGCAAGTCCAAAGCTGCAACAATCGACCGTACGTCAATTTCTTTAGGCTTCAAATAATTGGCGCGCCGCTTGCATGCGCCGCTGCCCACAGGATGCGACGCCTCGAGCTCGGCTTGCCGCGGCGGCCATCATCGGCATAAGCTTGGATTGGAGTACGCGGCTTGCAGCGCAAGCCGATCGTCACGAGGGACAGATCATGAAGACGCAAATGACCTTGGCCGCAGCCGCTATGCTGCTCGGCACCGCGATGAGCCCTGCCCTCGCCCAGGAGAAAATCAAGCTGGGTGTGGTCGTGACCCTGTCGGGGCCAGCCGCCGCGCTGGGCCAGCAAGTCCGCGACGGCTTTGCGCTCGCAGTGAAGGATCTCGGCGGCAAAATGGGCGGCCGCGATGTCGAGGTGATCGTCGCAGATGACGAATTGAAGCCGGATGCGGCGGTGACGAAGGTCAAGGGCTTGCTCGAGCGCGACAAGGTCGACTTCGTGGTCGGCCCGATCTTCTCCAACATCCTCCAGGCGATCCACCGGCCCATCACAGAATCGAAAACCTTCCTGATCAGCCCCAATGCCGGTCCGTCGACGTTTGCCGGCAAGGACTGCAACCCGTTCTTCTATGTGACCTCCTACCAGAACGATCAGGTGCACGAGATCCTCGGCAAGGTTGCGCAGGATCGCGGCTACAAGCGCATGTACCTGATGGTCCCGAACTATCAAGCCGGCAAGGATTCGGTGGCGGGCTTCAAGCTCGACTACAAGGGCGAGATCGTCGAGGAATCCTACATGCCGCTGAACACGCTTGACTTCCAGCCGGAGCTTTCCAAGATCTCGTCGCAGAAGCCCGATGCGCTGTTCACGTTCATGCCGGGCGGCCTCGGCGTTAACCTCGTCAAGCAATACCGGCAGGCAGGACTGGCCGACAGCATTCCGGTGCTCTCGGCGTTCACGGTGGATGAATCGACCTTGCCGGCGCAGCAGGACGCGGCCGTCGGCATGTTCGGCGGCGCGAACTGGGCGCCCAATCTGGATAATCCGCAGAACAAGAAGTTCGTTGCCGCCTATGAGGCCGCCTATAACAGCGTGCCCGGCACCTACGCCTTCCAGGCCTATGACGCCGCGATGCTGATCGACAGCGCGGTCACGGCGGTCAAGGGCGATCTCTCCAACAAGGACCCCGTCGCCGCCGCTTTGAAGAAAGCCGACTTCACCTCGCTGCGCGGCGCCTTCAAGTTCAACACCAACGGCTATCCGATCCAGAATTTTTACCTGACCAAGGTCGCCAAGCGTCCGGACGGCAAGTTCCAGACCGAGATCGTGCAGAAGGTTTTCGAGAATTACGGCGACCGCTATGCCAAGGACTGCAAGGCGGCGAACTAAGGCCGTGTATCGCGTTAAGGGAGGACCGCAATGAAGAGCGAAATCACCGGCATCACCCGGGCCAATGAGGGCATCCAGGGCATCTCCTGGAACATCCTCGGCCAGACCTATGTGCCGAAAAGCTACGCCGAGAACAGTTTCTCCTGGCATGCGACACTGCCGCCGGGCACGTTCGTGCCGCCGCATATTCACCCTGACCAGGATGAGTATCTCTACATGCTGGAAGGCAAGCTCGATTTCATGCTCGGCAATTCCGAGGCGCAGGCGACCGCGGGCGACCTGATCCGCCTCGGCATGGGCGTGCCGCACGGCATCTTCAATAAGTCGGAGCAGACCGCAAAGGTGCTGTTCTGGGTTTCGCCGAGCCGCAAGCTGTTCGACCTGTTCTGGGGCCTTCACAACATGAAGGAGCAGAAGCCCGAGGACGTGGTGGCGATGGCCGCCGAGTTCAACATCCACTTCCTGCCGCCGCCGCCCGGCAGCTAGCTAAAGTGGGATGAAGTTAGGCTCGTTCGGTGGCTGGGGCTCCACCTCTCCCAGCGGGGAAAGGTGATCTGAGTTCCGGGCTAGCGCCGATTCCCTCAATCTCATCCCGCTCTACCGCCGACTTCAGCGCGCACCGCCGCAAGTCCCGGCACTGCGGCAAAGCCTGCCTTGGTGGCATAGCCGCGCACGATGGCTTCGCGCTGGGAATAGCTCAGGACGTTGTCGACATTGTCGAAGCCATCAGGCGCGAGCTGCTCGACGGCGTCGATGACGCCTTCGGGGCCACCGCGCCGGTTGGAGCGGACGATCTCGGCCGTCATCGGCAGACGCTTCTTCTCGTATTCGAGCAGCGCCTGACGCGGGTGCTCGGCGCGCACCAGCACGTCGGCAAGGCAGCGCGCATCGAGGATCGCCTGCGAGGCGCCATTGGAGCCGACCGGATACATCGGATGCGCGGCATCGCCGAGCAGCGTGACGCGCCCGGACGACCAATAGGGCAAGGGATCGCGGTCGCAGGTCGGATATTCGTAGAATTCGGGCGTCGCCGAGATCAGGCTCTTCACGTCGATATAGGGCACCGAGAAGCGCGCGACATGCGGCATCAGCTCCTCGCGGCGGCCCGGCCGCGACCAATCTTCTTTCCGCGGTGGAGGTGCATTGCCTTCGCCCACTTTGACCAGCACCGCCCAATTGGTCAGACGGCTCGCCGGACTCGATCCTTCCGCGATCGGATAGATCACCACCTTGGCGTTGAGACCGCCGGCCACGATCATCGATTTGCCGGTGAGGAACAGCGGCCAATCGCGGGCGCCGCGCCACAGCATCAGGCCATTCCAGCACGGCGGCCCCTCGTTCGGGAACAGTGTCTCGCGGACGCGCGAATGGATGCCGTCGGCGCCGATCAGGATATCGCCGCGCGCGGTGTGGACATGCGCGCCGACGCGATCGAAGAAATAGGCCGTGACGCCGCCCTCGTCCTGCGTGAACGCACCCAGCCGGCAGCCGGTGTGAATCGCTTGCTGCCCGAGCCGTTCCTCGACGGCGCGATGGATGACGCCCTGAAGGCGCCCACGATGGATCGAGAATTGCGGCACGTCGTGGCCGGCGTCGATGCCGCGAGCTTCGCGCCAGACCTCCTGGCCGTGGCGATTGAGGTAATAGAGCTGATCAGTGCGGATCGCGACCTCGTCGAGCTTCTGCAACAGGCCAAGCCCGGCCAACTCGCGCATGGCATGCGGCAGCGTGTTGATCCCGACGCCGAGCTCGCGAATGGTGTCGGCCTGCTCGAAGATCTCACAATCCAGGCCGCGCGAGCGCAACATCAATGCCGTGGTGAGACCACCGATACCGCCACCGACGATAATCGCCTTCATCGCCCTTACTCCACTCGAAACACAGGCAATGGGTTAAGGTCGCACGGGCGGTCACTCCGCCGCAAGCGGCTTTGTCGCCTCCGCCTTCAGCTCGGCCCGGGTCTTGGGCTTAGCCTTAATTCTCAGCTCCTCGAAGTCCTGCCGGTCGCGGACGCTGTTACGGAAAATCTGATCCTTTCCGGGCAGATATTGCGGCGGGCAGAAAGCGTCGTTTGCCCCATACCAAGCCGCCGCCTTCATGGTGAAGAACGGGTCGACAAGATGCGGACGGCCGAGCGCGACGAGATCCGCCCGGCCGGCGGCCAAGATGGTGTTGGCCTGGTCCGCCGTCGTGATGTTGCCGACGCACATGGTGGCCACCCGCGCCTCGTTGCGGACCTGGTCGGAGAACGGCGTCTGGAACATGCGGCCGTACACCGGCTGCGCATCGCGCACGGTCTGCCCGGTCGAGACGTCGACGAGATCGACACCCGCCTCGGCAAAGGCGCGCGCGACGGCGACGGCGTCATCGCCGGTGATGCCGCCCTCCGCCCAATCAGTCGCAGAGATACGCACCGACATCGGCTTGTGCGACGGCCACACCGCCCGCAATGCCTCGAAGATCTCGAGCGGAAACCGCAGCCGGTTTTCGAGCGAGCCGCCATAATCGTCGGTGCGGGTGTTGGTGAGCGGCGAGATGAAGCTCGCGAGCAGATAGCCGTGGGCGCAGTGCAGTTCGAGCATGTCGAAGCCGCAGCGCTCGCCGCGCTCGGCCGCCGCGACGAAAGCGTCCCTCACCGCGTTCATGCCGGCGCGATCGAGCTCGCGCGGCACCTGGCTATCGGGGAAATAGGGCAGCGGCGATGCCGAAAAGACCTCCCAACCGCCCTGCTCCAGCGGCCGGTCCATGCCGTCCCACATCAATTTGGTAGCGCCCTTGCGGCCGGCGTGGCCCAGTTGCAGGCAGATTTTCGCGGCCGAATTGCCGTGGACGAAATCCACGATGCGTCGCCACGCGGCTTCCTGCTCGTCGGTCCAGAGACCGGCGCAGCCGGGCGTGATCCGGGCATCGCGGCTGACGCAGGCCATCTCGGTGAAGATCAGCCCGGCGCCGCCGATCGCGCGCGATCCGTAATGCACCAGGTGGAAGTCTGTCGGCACTCCCTCCTGCGCCGAATACATGCACATCGGCGACATCACCGCGCGATTGGCCAGCTCCATCTCGCGCAAGCGGAACGGCTGGAACAGCGGCACCATCGGCCGGTCGGTGTCGACATCGAAGCCGCTGCTGCGCACCTGCTTGGCGAACGACTTGTCGACCTCGGCCACGAAATCCGGCGCGCGGAGCTTGAGATTGTCGTAGGTGATCGCCTTCGAGCGCGTCATCACGCCGAAGGCGAACTGCACGGGGTCAAAATCCCAGAAGCGGTCGACATGCTCGAACCAGACCAGCGAGACGTCGGCGGCATGCTGCGTCTTCTCGACCTCCTCGCGGCGGCCGTTCTCATAGACCTCCAGTGCCGCCGCGATGCTGGGCGCCTTCTCCATCGCTTCGGCCAGCGCGATGGCGTCCTCCATCGCAAGCTTGGTGCCCGAGCCGATCGAGAAATGCGCGCTCGCCTTGGCATCGCCAAGCAGGACCATATTGTCCTTGACCCAGCGCTTGCTGCGGATCATGGGGAAGTTGCGCCACATCGAGCGGTTGGTCAGTAGCTTGTGCCCATCGAGGAACCAGCCGAAGATGTCCGCCATCCGCGCGGCGGACTGAGCCTCGTCCAGCCCCGTCAGCCCCGCCCGCGCGAACGTCTCGGGATCAGTCTCGAAGATCCAGGTCGAATGCCCGGCCTCATACTGATAGGCATGGGCGATGAAGGGCCCCCACTCGGTTTCCTGGAAGATGAAAGTGAAGGCATCGAGCGGCCTGGTCGAGCCCATCCAGGCGAACTTGTTGGAGCGAACGTCGACCTCGAACTGGAAATGATCGATGTATTTCTCGCGGAAGCGGCTGTTGATACCGTCCGCAAGAAGGACGAGGTCGGCGTCGGCGAAGCGGGATTCGTCGTCGATATCCACTTCGAAATGCAGGGAGACGCCCAGCTCGCGTGCCCGCTCCTGAAGGATCAGCAGCAGCTTCTGCCGTGAGCAGCCGCAAAAGCCGTTGCCACCGACCCGGTGCACCGTGCCGCGGAAATGCACGGCAATGTCGTCCCAATAGGCGAATTCCTGAGTGATGCGGCGGTAGCTCGGAAGATCGTGCTTCTCGAAATTGTCCAGCGTGGCGTCCGAGAACACCACGCCGAAGCCGAACGTGTCATCGGCCCGATTGCGCTCATAGACGGTGACTTCGGCGCCGGGGCGCTGCTTCTTGAGCAGGATCGCAGCGTAGAGACCCGCAGGTCCGCCACCGATGATCGCGACTTTCATGGGAGCCTCGCCAATTCACCTGGTCACGAAAACTATTTTAAGCCTAAAATAATTTTGCGCAAGTCCCCCGTTGCTGGTCTGCCCCTAAAGGTGATCGTCCTAGTCGCCCCTGAAAACCGGCTTGACCTTGTTGGCGAACGCCTCGAAGGCGCGCTCGAAATCCGCCGTCGTCATGCACAGCGCCTGGGCAACGGCCTCGGCCTCGATCGCCTCCTCCACCGACATCGCCCATTCCATCGCCAACATCCGCTTGGTCATGGTGTTGGCGAAGGTCGGTCCTTCTGCGACCTGCTTGGCCAGCAATTGCGCTTGGGGCAGCACCTGCTCGGGCGTGACGAGGCGGCTGAAGAAGCCCCAGCGCTCGCCCTCCTCCGCGGTCATGAACCGGCCGGTGTAAAGTAGTTCGGAGGCGCGTGACTGACCGATGATCCGCGGCAGGATCGCGCAGGCGCCCATATCGCAGCCGGCGAGGCCAACCTTGTTGAACAGGAACGCCACCTTTGTGCCACTCGCCGCGAGGCGCATATCCGACGCCATGGCGATGATCGCCCCGGCGCCGGCGCAAATGCCCTCGACCGCAGCCACGATCGGCTGCGGGCAGGCCCGCATCGCCTTGACAAGGTCTCCGGTCATGCGTGTGAAGGCGGTCAGCCCCTTGGTATCCATCTTCACGAGCGGGCCGATGATCTCGAACACGTCGCCGCCAGACGAGAAATTGCCGCCGGCGCCGGTGACGACGATGGATTTGACCGCATCATCGAACGCGCAGGCGCGGAAGAAATCAGTCAGTTCCCGGTAGCTTTCGAAGGTGAGCGGATTCTTTCGGTCGGGGCGATTGAGCGTAACCGTCGCGACACCGTCGACCACGGCCAGCAGGAAGTGCTGCGGCGAGTAATCTGCAAGCGGTATGGTGACGGGATTGGCTGGTCTGCTCATGCTATCTCCTTAGCTTCCTTGTTCCGCGCCTGCGCCACACACACGCTAGATTTCACCACCGGCAACCGCGATCGCCTGTCCGGTGATCGCGCCAGCGCCCTCACCGCATAGCCACAGCACGGCATCGGCCACCTCTTGAGGCGTGATCAGTCTTCCTTGCGGATTATGTTTCGCGAGTTCGGCGATCGCCTGCTCGCGGGTTCGGCCGGTCTTCGTCATGATGTTTTCGATGCTGCCGGCGACCAGATCGGTGTCGGTGAAGCCGGGACATACCGCATTCACCGTCACATTGCTCCCAGCCATCTCGAGAGCGAGCGAACGCACGAGGCCGACCACGGCGTGCTTGGCCGCAGCGTAGGCGCTGACATAGGCATAGCCCTTGAGCCCGGCCGTGGACGCAACTGCGACAATGCGGCCATAGGGACGGTCTTTCATGCCCGGCAGCACAGCGCGGATGGCATGGACCACGCCCATGAAATTGACATCCATCATGCGGCTGAAGAGGGCGCTGTCCGATTTCGCGAATGGCGCCGATTCAGCGCTGCCTGCGTTGGCAATCAGGATGTCGATCGGCTTGCGCGCACTCGCCTCAAGGACGGCCGCCTTCAACGACGCTTCATCAACGACGTCGGCAACGGCCGCGAAATGCGCGGCGCCTGCGTTGACGGCCTCTGCAAGAGGCGCTGCATTCCGACCGAGCACCGTCACGGTCGCGCCAGCACCGACAAGCGAAGCCGCGATAGCGCGGCCGATGCCGCGACCACCACCGGTCACCAGCGCGTGCGGCGAATGCGGCAATCCGGACATGCGCTCGCTCCCTGAGATCCTGATCGTTCCCTCGATATATTTTAACCTTCAAATTTTTGCAACGAAAGCGCCGATCGACAGCAGGAACGGCCGCATGGCGACCGGCCCGAAAATTGCTTTAAGTATAAAATTATCCCTTCCCATCGCCCGCGAGCCTGTTAGCATCAAAGAGCCAAGCAAAAGGATTGCCGCGTGTCGCAGCCTGCGCCAATGATAACAAAGGACGGACGCTTCGCCTACGAAGCCGCGGGCGATCCGGGCGCGACACCTTTGATTTTCCTGCACGGCATTGGCGGCGCGGCGCGAGCCTGGCGGCACCAGCTCGCCACATTCGGCAACCGCTTCCGCGCGATCGCATGGGACATGCCGGGTTATGGTGGATCGGCGCCGCTCGCCAGCGTCAGCATCGCTGCCCTGGCAGATGCGCTCCAGCAATTCATCGAGCAGCTCGGCGCAAGCAAGCCCATTCTGGTCGGCCATTCGATCGGCGGCATGATCGTCCAGAAATGGCTGGTGCAGTCGCCGAAACTGGCGCGCGCAGTCGTCCTGGCGCAAACCAGTCCGGCCTTCGGCAAGGCCGACGGCGATTGGCAGAGATCCTTCATCGCGGCGCGGCTCGGGCCGCTCGACCGCGGGGAGACAATGACGTCGCTGGCGCCTTCGCTGGTGAAGGAGCTGGTCGGCGACGATCCTGATCCAAAGGGGATGGAGCTCGCCCGCGAATGCATGGCAAGCGTGCCCGAGGCCAGCTATCGCGCCACGATGCTGGCTCTCATCGGCTTCGATCAGCGCAGCACGCTCAGGGATATTTCCGTCCCGACACTGCTGCTGTCCGGCTCGAAGGACAACAACGCGCCCGCACCGATGATGGCGAAGACGGCGACCTTTATTCCGGGAGCTGAATATGTCGAGCTCGCTGGCGTGGGCCATCTCGCCAATCTCGAACGCCCCGATGCCTTCAACGAAGCGCTCGGCCGGTTCCTGAACTCTCTCGCGACCAAAGCGTAAGGTGACTGCGCCATGACCATGCAAGTCGGCAAGAATATCGGCGCAAGCGACAAGGCCGTGCTCGATGCGCCGATCTTCGATCCCGTCGCATACCGCCTGGGTGACGAGCAGGCCGGCATCATTGCGCGCGCCCGCGAGATCGGCCAGAGCGTGTTCGCCGGCCGCGCCGCGACCTATGATCGCGAGGCGACCTTCCCGACCGAGAATTATCGCGATCTGCACCGCACCGGCCTGCTCGGCATTGCCGTCCCCAAGAAGCACGGCGGCCTCGGCGCGAACTACCAGACCTATGCCTTGGCGGCGGCCGAGATCGGCCGCTATTGCGGCGCGACGGCGCTGACCTGGAACATGCATGTGTGCTCGACGCTGTGGTCGGGCCCGCTGGCCGACGATCTCGACATGGACGCGCAGACTCGTGCCGAGCACGAGCGGCGGCGCGCGGTCCACTACAAGCGCATCGTCGAGGACGGCGCGATCTACTCGCAGCCCTTCTCCGAAGGCGGCGCGGCGGCGGCAGGCGGTGTCGCTTTCGGCACGGAAGCAAGGCCAGTCGAGGGCGGCTGGATCGTCAACGGCAAAAAGATCTTTGCATCGCTCTCCGGCCATGCCGACTATTACGGCGTGCTCTGCACCGAGATCGAGGAAGGCCGCAAGGCTTCGCGCCGCAATACACTTTATCTGGCCATCCCCGCCAAATCGGAAGGCGTCTCGGTCGTCGGCGACTGGGATCCACTCGGCATGCGCGGCACCGTCTCGCGGACGCTGCTGTTCAAGGACGTGTTCGTGCCGGAGGATTCCGCGCTGATGCCGCGCGGCGTCTATTTCCAGGCCGCGATGCGCTGGCCGCACATGTTCCTGACGCTGTCGCCGACCTATATGGGCCTCGCGCAAGCCGCTTATGATTTCACCGTGCGTTATTTGCGCGGCGAGGTGCCGGGCATGCCGCCGGTCAAGCGTCGGATGTACCCGACCAAGCAGATCGCGGTCGCGCAGATGCAAATCAAGCTCGAGCAGATCAAAGCGATCTGGTTCCAGGCTGTGACCGAAGCCCGCGCCAATCCGAGCAAGGAACAGGTTCTGCGCGCCTACGCCGCACAATATTCGGTAATGGAGGGCGCCAATGAGCTCGCCGCGCTCGCGATCCGCACCTGCGGCGGTCAGGCCATGCTGCGGTCGCTGCCGCTGGAGCGGATCTATCGCGACAGCCGCTGCGGCTCGCTGATGCTGCCCTGGACCGCCGAGCTCTGCCTCGACCGGATCGGACGCGAGGCGCTGTACGAGGCCGGCGAGACGGACGACTGACGGTGGACCTCTGTAGCCTGATCGACCGCAACGCGGCGTTCGCGCCAGACAAGACGGCCATTGCCTTCGAAGGCGAACGGCTGAGCTATGCCGCATTCGCCGCACGCATCGAACGGACCGCAACCGCCTTGAAGCAGGAACTCGGCGTCGGCCGCGGCGACCGTGTCGCGGTCCTGAGCCTGAACCGGCCGGACTACCTCGTTCTGCTCTACGCTTGTGCGCGGCTCGGCACGATGCTGGTGCCGCTGAACTGGCGGCTGGCGGTCGCCGAGCAGCTGTTCATTCTGAGCGATGCCGGCGCCAAAGTCCTGGTGCTCGAGCAGGCATTTGAGGGAGTGCTTGCCGAGCTTGGGCGGACTGCGCCGGGGACATCTGTCGTCGGCCTCGACTTCGCGCCGCCTCGCGGCACGACATTCGAAGGTCTGCTGGCTCGCAGCCATGGCAGCGACCGCAACCCGCACACCGACCTCTCCTGCCCGCTCCTCATCGTCTACACGTCAGGAACGACGGGTCGGCCGAAGGGCGCGGTGCTGCGGCAAGAGGCGCTGTTCTGGAACGGCGTCATGAGCCAGCACATGCACAACATGACGTCGGACGACCACGTGCTGACCGTGTTGCCGTTCTTTCATGTCGGCGGCCTCAATATCCAGACCACGCCCGCGCTGCAGTTGGGCGCAACCGTCACGATCCACGCCCGCTTCATACCGGATACGGCGCTTGCGGCGATCGAACGCGAGCGGCCGACGCTGACCGTGATGGTGCCGGCGATCATCCAAGCCGTGAGCGAGCATCCCGCCTGGGCGACGGCCGATCTCTCGTCACTCAAGGCCGTCGCCACAGGCTCGACCATCGTACCGCCGCACTTGATCGACCGCTTCACCGCGCGGGGCGTTCCCGTGCTTCAGGTCTACGGCTCCACTGAAACCTGCCCTATCGCGGTCTACACCCGCCTCGGCGGCGATCTGTCGCGTGTGGGATCGACTGGACTCGCCGGCTTGTGTTGTGAGGCAAAAGTGGTCGATCAGGCCGGTGCCGAGGTGCCGGCTGGCACACCGGGCGAAATCGCCGTGCGCGGCGCCAACGTGTTTTTCGAATATTGGGGCAATGCGGACGCCACGCGCGAAGCGCTACAGGACGGCTGGTATCGCACCGGAGATATCGGCCTGTGCGACGCGGACGGCTATTTCTGGGTGCGCGACCGCAAGAAGAACCTGATCATTTCCGGCGGCGAGAATGTCTACCCAGCGGAAGTCGAGCGCGTCCTGCTCGAACATCCCGACGTCAGCGAATGCGCCGTGATCGGCCGGCCGGACCCGCGCTGGGACGAAGTCCCCATCGCTTATGTGATCCGGCGATCCGGCTCGCATCTCGAAGCGGATGAGCTCAGTAAGCACATCCAGGCGCAGCTCGCGCGATTCAAAGTTCCACGCGATATCGTCTTCGTCACCGACTTGCCGCGCACGGCGCTGGGCAAGGTGCAGCATTTCCTGCTGAAGCAGCTCGATGCGCAATCGCGCACGCAAGGAGAAACATCTTGAAGATTGCGGTTCTGTGTGGGGGAAACGGCTCTTTCGCGGCCGCGGGCGATTTTGCGCTGTCGGGGCATGAGGTCCGGCTGTGGCGCCGCGACGCGGATCAGGTCGCAGCGCATCGCGCTGCCGGCTCGCGCATCCTGGTTAAGGATCACAGCGGCCGCCACGACGTGAAGCTCGCGCTGATCACGGCCGACATCGCCGAAGCCGTCAACGGCGTCGAGCTGATCCTCTGCCCCGCCCCGGCCTTCGCACAGCCGGACATTGCCGGTCTGCTCGCCCCGCATCTGCGGGACGGCCAGGTCGTTTTTCTACCGCCGGCGACATTCGGCTCGATGATCTTCGCCCAAACGGCCCGAGATGCGGGCAACCATGCCAAGGCCAGCTTTGCCGAGACCGGAACCTTGCCCTGGCTGACCCGCAAGCATGGACCGTTCGAGGTCGCGATCACCATCCGCGCCAAGCGACTGCCGGTCGGCGTGTTCCCGCTCGATCAGGCCGCGCATGCGCTCGAAGTCATTGGACGCGCTTTCCCGGGCGTGATCGAACCGTGCGGAGATGCGCTGTCCGGCGCGCTGATGAATGCAGGGCCTATCATCCATCCGCCGTTGATCGTGATGAACGCCGGCCCGATCGAACATTTCGAGCGCTGGGACATCCACAAGGAAGGCACGCAAGCCGCGATCCGCCGGGTCACCGACGCGCTCGACGCGGAACGCATCGCGGTGCGCGAGGCGCTCGGTTACGGCGCGCCGCATTTCCCGCTCGCTCATCACTACGCGAAGGAAGGCGAGATCTGGATGTATGGCCGTGGCTCGCACGACCGACTGACCGATTCCGGCGACTGGCGCGAACGGATCGTGCTGACCGAGCACCGCTACATGCGCGAGGATCTGCGGCTCGGACTGTCTTTGCTGGTCTCCGTCGCCGGCCTGGCTGGCGTGGCCACACCGCTGGCCAAAGCGTTCCTGGCGATCGGCGGCGCGGTCTGTGGCGAGGATTTTGCGCGAGGGGGCCGAACGCTCGAGACGCTGGGCCTCGGCGACCTCAGAAAAGCTGAATTGCAGACGCTGCTTCGCAATGGATTCTGATCGATGACCAATCGCGTCAACATTGCCTGTCTCGGGGCCGGCCGCATGGGACGCGGTATCGCCGTCGCATTCGCCTATGCGGGGCACAGGGTCACGATGATCGACATCAAGGCGCGCTCCGCGGACGATTTCGCCAAGCTGGAGACGGACGCGCTCGGCGAAGTCAGGAAGACCTTTGCCAGCCTGTCGAAGCTGGGGCTATTGACCGAGGCGGACGTCGATCCGCTCATCGCGCGGGTCTCGGTGGTGGCGGCCGGCGAGAGCGGTGCAGCGCTATCCGAGGCCGGTATGGTCTTCGAGGGCGTTCCTGAGGTCGTCGAGCTCAAGCGGGAGGTGCTGGCGGCCGCCTCAAGGCAAGTCGGCCCGGACACGATCATTGCATCGACGACGTCGACCATCCTCGTCGACGATCTGTCCGGCGCGATCGTGAACCCTCGCCGCTTCCTCAACGTGCATTGGCTCAATCCGGCCTATCTGATCCCGCTGGTCGAGGTTTCGCCCGGCAAGATCACCGATCCCGCCATCATCGACGAGGTCAAGGCGCTGCTCGAAGGCATTGGCAAAGTACCGGTGGTCTGCGCAGCGACGCCGGGCTTCATCGTCCCGCGCATCCAGGCGCTGGCGATGAACGAGGCGGCTCGGATGGTCGAGGAAGGCGTTGCCAGCGCGGAAGAAATCGACAAGGCGATCCGCTACGGCTTCGGCTTCCGCTACGCCGTGCTCGGCCTGCTCGAATTCATTGACTGGGGCGGCGGCGACATCCTTTACTATGCGAGCCGATATCTCGAGGGCGCACTCGGCAGCGACCGCTATCGGGCGCCAGAGGTGATTTCGCGCAACATGAGCGAGGGACGGATCGGCCTGCGGACGGGCACGGGCTTCCTCGACTATTCCGGCCTCGATGTCGATGCCTATCGTGTCGAGCGACTCAAAGCCATGGTCGACCTGCTCCGCCACTTTGGCCTGGCGCGGCCGCCGGTGGTCGATCGCGGCTAGCCGAAGACGTCCTGGAGCACACCTTCGCGGACGACGGCAATGCCGTCGAGTTCGATGGTAGTTCCCATCATTGGCAGGTCGAAATGACCCGCCGTGTAGCGGCCTGCGAACTCGTTCGCACCGGTCGAGAACAGGAAGTTGCCGGACACAGCGCGAAGCTCCGTGCCGTTGGTATCGCGCTGGTCGTACATCGAGAGCGCCTCGTACCGCGCGCCGGGATTCATGCCAAAACCGACATGCGAGACCGCATAGGCTTCCCGATCGCCCCAGGCGGCGAGATAGCTGCGCATCATCGCGGCATCCGTGCCTTCGCCTTCCAGCTCGATGACATAATCGTCCTTCAGCGTCATCTTTACCGGCGACGTTAGGTACCGCTTGAAGGTGAGATTGATGTCGCCCGGCGCCATCACCAGCGTACCGTTCACTGTTGCGCTCTTGGGAAAGCTGACGACGATTCCACCGGGCCAATGCGCCAGCGTGCCGGGTTTGTCGGTCCAGCCCCATACGCCGACCGTGGAGGCTCCGATCATGTCTACGTCGAGCGCCGTTCCTGCTTTTGAGGTGACCCGCATCCGCTTGGTCCCGCGCAGCATTTTTGCCGCGGCACGAACACGCTTCTCGAGCGCGGGATCTGGCACCATCCGCTCCAGCGCCTCGGGATGCTCGTTCGAAATCACCAGAATGCGCGCGCCGGCTTTGAGAATTTCGGGTGTCTCCACCGCGTGCATCAGGCCCTCGATAGTGCAATCCACCACAAAGCCGGCCTGCTGAAGCGCGCTGATCACCGGCCCCAGCCGCTGGATCGCCTCGCTCGCCCCGGTCGAGCGAACCGGAACGACATGACGGTTACGCGATGTCGGCATCACCACATGAAACGGTCGCGCTCCCATCCGCAGCAGCGCGAGCTCCGCCAGATGCACGTTCAACGCACGCGACTGGGTTTCCGAGAGGATCGCCGCGGTATCGCCGGCCTTGACGGCGCATCGTTCAAAGATCTCGCAAAATGCGTCGATCCATTTTGCCTCGATGCGATCAGCCAGCATGGTTCACTCCCTGTCTTCAGAATTCTTATTTGCTTGTTACGCTTCGGGGAAGCCCCGGAGCAGATACGATCGCACGGCCCCCAGCAAGCCGTTCAGGATCAAACCCAGCAGCGAGATCGTGATCAACGGGACGAACATGTCCACGGCCTGAAAGGTTCGGGCCGCCGTCACGAGCGCATGACCCAGTCCATCCGTCGATGTGATCATCTCGGCCAGAAACACCACGATGCAGGAAATGACAAGACCGATCCGGCAGCCGGTCAGGATCGACGGCATCGCCGCCGGCAGCACGACCTTGAACAGGATTTCATAGCGCGGCGTTCCCGCCGCCATGGCCGACCAGATCAGCTTCTGCTCGACGGTCGACGCGCCGTAGTAGGTGGACAACAGAATTGGGAAGAGAGCATCGGCGGCCACCAATGTGATCTTCGACCCGTGGCCGAAGCCGAGCAGCAGCAGCAATGCTGGATAGAGAGCGACCTTGGGCAACGGCGCCAATACGCGCACGATCGGCCGAACCGCGGCGTTGATCGCGAGATTGGCGGCGGCGGCGATGCCGATACTGACACCCAGCACGACCGCAATCGCGAACCCGGCAAACAGCCGGATCAGGGTGGCCGTGATCTCCTGCTGAAATGTCCACGTCACGAGTTGCTGGAACAACCGGCTGAAGACGTAGCCTGGAGGCGGCAGCAAAATCGCGGGTGCGAAGCCGAATGACACCAAGCCTTGCCACAACGCGACAACCAGCACGATCGGGGCAATGCCAAGAACGACGTTTGGGGCGAGAAAGCGCGACATCATGAGAAGCTCAGCGGCATGTCGAACTGAGGCTCGGACCAGCGCACAAGGCGGGCACGAATCCTTTCGAAAATCGCGTCGAGGCAGATTCCCATTGCCCCCACGATGATGATCATTGCAAAGACGGTGTCATATTGGCCCATGTCGAGCGCGTTGAACAGGATGTTCCCGGCGCCGGACTGGCGGGCGATCATCTCGCTGGTGATCATCGTGATCAGCGCCAGCACCAATCCCGTGCGGCAGCCCGTCAGAATTTCCGGCAGTGCCGCGGGCAACACGATGCGCACCAGGCGTTGCGCCGGAGAAAGCCCCATCGCGGCGCCTGACCACAGCATCTTCTCTTCCACAGCCTTTGCGCCTTCGAAGCTGTGATAAATCACTGGCAGGCTGACGCCGAGGAAGATCACCAACGTCTTCGTGATGTCGCCAACGCCCAGCCACAGCATGATGATCGGCATCAACGCCGCCTTCGGCACCGGATAGATCACCATCAGAAGCGGATTGAAGAAGGCTGCGACAGCGCGGCTGCGTCCCATTAGGAGACCAAGTGGAATCGACACAAGCACGGCCACGCCAAACCCGATCGCCATGCGGCGGAGCGAGGCCAGAATGTTGATCAGGGATTCCTTATCGCCAAGAATATCCGGGATCGCGCGGATCGCTTCGATCGCCGTCGGAAAACTGTCGTTCTTCAGCGCGAGTGACGCGACCTGCCACACCGCCAGCAATCCGATGCAGGCGAGCACCGGGGCAGCGCGCTTGACTATGGTAGCCGACGACATCATGCGGGCGCGCCGGCTCCGTCGCTCTCATCGAACATGCGCTCGATATCGACGACGTATTTCTGGTACCGTGGATCGAGCAATAGCTCGTTGCGGCGGCGCGGCCGCGGCAAATCAATGTCGATGACCTGCCGGATGCGGCCGGGCGATTTCGACATCATCACGACCTTATCGGAGAGGAAGACAGCCTCATCGACCGAGTGGGTGACGAACAACACCGTCTTGCGATCACGCTCCCAGATGTTCAAGAGATCGTTCTGCAAGCGGGTCCGGGTATGCGCGTCGAGCGCACCGAACGGTTCGTCCATCAACAGGACTTCGGGATGGTAGGCGAGCGTTCGCGCCAGCGCGACGCGCTGCTTCATGCCGCCCGACAGCTCCTTAGGATAGAAGTTCTCGTAGCCCTTGAGGCCGACCATTTCGATCAAGGCCCGGCTCTGCGCTTCAGCCTCAGCGGTGCGCACGCCTTGCTGGCGCGGGCCGTAGATCACGTTGCCGAGCACGGTCTTCCAGGGGAATAATGCGAATTCCTGAAACACGGGTCCGCGATCTGGACCAGGCCCCGTGATCGCCTGCCCCTTCATCTTCGCCGCGCCGCTGGTCGGGCTGACGAAGCCTCCGACGATGTAGAGCAGGGTCGACTTGCCACAGCCGGAGGGACCGAGGATTGAGACAAATGCGCCCTCGTCGATCGTGAGCGAGATGTCCGATAACGCCACATGATCCTTGCGCGCCGAGGTTTGAAAAACCTGCGAGACGCGGTCGATCTGAATGATCGCAGAAGCCCGGTTTTGTGACATCACCGGTTTCACCCATTCACTCGATCTCGAAGGCACTGCCGTCATCCCGTCGCTCGCCTCACTTGCGCGTAAACATTACTCGACGAACCTGCCGAACGTTCACCTTCAGCGGCACGAGCTTAGCAAGAAACCTGCCAGACAGAGATCGTTTTCGCACCCGGCGGTGCGTCATTCGAACCAGGGCCATTCCGCCGGCCCTTCATGCGTGACAGCTCCACCCGGTGCCTGGCCAACCAATCGCGCATATTTCGCCAGCGCGCCGGCACGATGACGCGGCGGGCAAGGCTTCCAATCGCGTCGGCGCGCCGCAAGTTCCTGCTCTTCGACCAGCAGATCCATCCGCCGGTTTGCGGCATCAATCCGGATCCTGTCGCCGTCACGAACAAGCGCCACTGGACCGCCAACAAACGCCTCAGGAGAGACGTAGCCGATGCACATGCCGCGGGTCGCGCCAGAAAACCGTCCGTCGGTGATGAGGGCTACTTTCTCGCCCATGCCTTGCCCGTAGATCAGTGCGGTGACCCCAAGCATCTCGCGCATGCCGGGGCCGCCGACCGGCCCTTCATTGCGGATCACCAGCACCTCGCCCGCCTTGTAGCTGCGGTCACGAACCGCTTTGACGCAAGCCTCCTCGTCTTCAAAAACACGCGCCACGCCCTCGAAGAACTGGCTCTTCAATCCCGCAACCTTGATCACTGCGCCGTCGGGACAAAGATTGCCTTTCAGCACCGCCACGCCGCCATCGGGCATGATCGGCGCGCGGGCCGCGTAAACGACCTCACCATCGGGCGCGTTGGCTGCACCATATTCTTCGGCAAGCGTGCGGCCCGTGATGGTGATGCAGCTGCCATCGATATGCCCGCTCTGGATCAGTTCGCCGATCACCACGGCGGCGCCGCCAATATCGTAAACGTCCTTCGCCGTATATTTGCCTCCGGGCCGCAGATTCCCGATCAGCGGTGTCCCGGAAAAGATCTCGCCGACGTCATCGATGGTGAACGCGATGCCCGCCTCGTTCGCGATCGCAGGAAGATGCAGAGCGGCATTGGTCGAACCGCCTGTCGCAGCGACAATCGCGGCACCATTCTCCAGGGACTTTCGCGTCACGATGTCGCGCGGCAGCGGGCCGCCGCGTTCCAGCATCTCCATGATCAGGCGTCCGGCCCGGCGTGAAATCTGCGCGCGCTCGGCGTAGACACCTGGCACCATCGAGACGTTGGGGATGGTGAGGCCCATCGCCTCCGACACCATGCCCATGGTATTCGCAGTGAACTGGCCGGCGCACGCACCGATCGTCGGCAGACAGGCGCGCTCGATCCGCTCGAGCGTGGCGCCGTCGATCTCGCCGGTCATGAAGCTGCCGACGGCCTCATAGGAGTCGAGCACCGTCAGGGTCCGCCCGTCCACGCGGCCGGGCAGCGAGCTGCCGCCGTAGATGAAAATGGATGGCACGTTGCAGCGAACCATGCCCATCATCACGCCGGGAAGCGTCTTGTCGCACCCGCCATATCCGATCAGGGCATCGTAAGCCAGACCATGGACGACCGCTTCGATGGAGTCGGCGATCAGCTCGCGCGAAAACAGGGAGAACTTCATCCCCTCATGATTCATGCTGATGCCGTCGGAAACCGACACGGTGGAGAATTCCCGCGGCGTGCCACCGGCCTCCTCGATTCCGGTCTTGGCCGCGGCGACCTGAAAGTCGTGGGTCATATTGCAGGGCGTTTGCTCGCCCTTCATGCTGACGACGCCGACCATCGGCTTGGCGATCGCGGCGTCGTCGAGACCCATTGCGCGCATGAACGCACGATGCGGGGCTCGATCGAGACCGTCTGTGGTGACCCGTGATCGCAACTTCTTCATACCTGCATCTTCTTCATGCTGCGTCCCGGATGATCCGGGACGCCACGATCCCCGTCCTCGGACAATTCGCCCGCTCGCTTATTGCAGCGGAGCGACGATGGTCGGATGCTTGAACTGTGAGACATCCAGTTTCGGCAGCATTCCTGTCTCTGCATAGATGTCCAGCATCTTCTGGATCGCGGGGAAATTCGGTGCCGCACCTGGATCGCGACCGAAATCATTGTCCTTGAGCAGATATGTTTCGAGCACTGGAACGGGCGCTTTCAGCACCTCGGACACGACCTTCAGGGTCTCTTCGCGGTTTGCCAGCACCTTCTTCATGCCCGACGTGATGTCGCGGACATAGGCCTTGACCAGTTCCGGGTTCTTGTCGACGAAATCGGCGCGGCAGGCTTCCAGGATGTGCACGATATTCGGCATCGCCTGCGACAGCGAGAACAGCTTTCGGGTGCCACCCTTTGCCTCTGCGCGCGCGGCAAACGGCTGGTTCATGTTGACCGCATCGACGCGGCCCTGCCGGAGCGCGTCTTCGGAGACGGCAAAGCCGACCTCGACCAGCTTGATATCCTTGGCCGGATCGACGCCATTCTGCTTCAGGAGCAGGTTGAATGGCCCCTGCGTGCCGCCGCCGATCACGGAAATGCCGACCGTCTTGCCCTTGAGATCGGCGATCGTCTTGATCGGCGAGTTATCCATGACAGCCCAATAGACGGAGAAGCCGCCGGGCTTCTCGAAGACGTGCTGCGCCACGATATAGGCCTTGAGATTGCCGCCGACCACGCCATTGGCGAGCGACAGCGGCGCCTGTGTCGCGCAATCCAGCGCCCCAGCTGCAAGTGCCTGCGTCATCGGCGCGGTGCCCTGAAACTGGGTCCATTCGATGTTGTAGGCCTTGCCGAGGTTGGGAAACTCAGCCGGGCGGCGCATCATCCAGTACTTGGATTCTTCGGCCGGGATCGTCCAGCCGACGCGGATGGTCTGCTGCGCCCGCAACGGGCCTGAGCCCACGATCACGGCCGCAACCGCGCTCAATGCCAGGATCCACCTCGAAACGGTTCGCATCTTGCCCACTCCGCTGCTCCGGCGCCGATGGGCGCCACCCAACCCGACCGGTCCAAATGTTTCATGGTTCAAACAATCAGGCAAGCCATGCATGCTCACCGGTGCAACCGGGCGATGCGCTATGTAAAGGTAAGACGGCGATGCTGCGGCGTTGCGCTGCGACAGAAGGAGGCAACCTATGGCTGATGCGAGCAGGACAAACCCGCAAGAGGTCGAAAGGCTCGGCTATATCGGCCTTGGGCTCATGGGCGCACCGATGACCCGGCGTCTGCTCAGGGCTGGCCATCAAGTCACCATCTGGAACCGATCGCAGGACAAGATGGCTCCGCTCGTCGAGGCCGGCGCAAGCCGCGCAGCCACATCCCGCGACGTGATGGCGAGCTCGGACATCGTCTTCATGTGCGTGACAGATGCCGCCGCCGTCGAAGAGGTGATCTTCGGGCACGAAGGTCTTTCATCGGCCCCCGGCGCCGGCAAACTTGTCGTCGACTTCTCGTCGATTCATCCTGACGCCGCACGAAGCCTTGCAACGCGACTGAAAGACGCGAACGGTACCGGCTGGATCGATGCGCCAGTGTCCGGGGGCACGAAGGGCGCTGAGGAAGGCACCCTTGCGATCATGGCTGGCGGAGAAGCGGCCGATATCGAGAGGGTGCGGCCCTATGCGCTGGCCATGGCGCGCAGGTTCACTCACATGGGCCCGATCGGCGCCGGCCAGACCACGAAGCTATGCAATCAGGTGATCGTCGGATGCGCGATGGCCGTCCTCGCCGAAGCAACGCGCCTTGCCGTGAACGCCGGAATTGACGCGAACCGATTGCCCGAGGCGCTCGCCGGCGGCTTCGCGGATTCCATCCCACTCCAGCTTTTCGTGCCGCGGATGGTTCAGGGAATTCACACCCCGCCGCTCGGGCACATCGCCACAATGCTCAAGGATCTCGATACGGTCGCCGATGTCGCACAGGCGACGTCGACGCCGGTGCCGATGGCCTCGCTTGCGGGGCAACTTTTCAGGCTGGCCAAGTCAGCGCGAGGCGCGGAAGCGGACGCGCTGGAGATCTACAAGCTTTCAGCGTCTGAGCGTCAAGCTATCTAGGATGGCAGTGCGTTACGGCGCCTTGTTGCGCTCATCGTCGGCCAGAAAGCGACCAAACGTCCCGTGCGCGAAGAGCAGCGGCTCCTTCACATTGTAGGTATAAGCCTCGACTGCGCCGAGAAAGATCACGTGGTCGCCGCCATAGTAGCGATTGACGGAGCGGCACTGGAAATTGGCGACGCTGTCTGCCAGCACCGGCGCACCGCCAAGCCCCGGCGCCCAATCGACGCCGGTGAACTTGTCGTCGGACGGTTTTGCGAATTTGTTCGCGAGTGCCTGTTGCGAAACGCCAAGCACGTTGACCGTGAAATGACTAGCGTTCTGGAATACGGTCAGACTGGAGGAATAGACAACGAGGCTCCACAGAACTAGCGGAGGATTCAGCGAGACCGAGGCGAACGAATTGCAGGTTAGGCCATAGGGCTTCCCGTCAGCAGCCGCGGCCGTGATGATCGTCACGCCCGTTGCGTAGGTCCCGAGCGCGTTGCGGAAATCGCGAGGATCGATCGACGAGCTGTCGCTCGCGAATTCGTTGGCTGGATCGGGAACGGCCGGCTGCTTCGGCAGATCATTCATCGGCCGGCCTCACAGCGTGAGATTCTCGGACGGCAGGCCCAGCGCCACGCGTCCATAATTGGTCCCGGCCGCGTCGAAATTGAACGCGAGATGCGAGTTGATCGCGTGCGCATCGCGGAACTGCCGCTGCAGCACCCCGGTCGTGAACAGGCCGCGCGCTCCACTCGCGGCAAACAGCATGGAAACCGCCTCGGTGCACAGATTCACCGAAAAGGCTCCATCACGCCGATATCTGGTTTTGGTCGCCATATCAGGAATACGACCGCACCGAGCGTTCTCCATAGCATCCAGGCAGGCCGAGCGCATGATCAGGCGTGCCGCGTCGATCTTCGCCGAGGCCTCCGCGATCTTGATTTGCGTGCTTTGAAAGTCGCTCAGCTTGGCACGGTTGTAGGTCGAGATGCGATGACGCGCGACCTCGGCATAATCGTCGAGGCACGCCTGCGCGTTTCCCAGCGCGACGCCGGAGAGGACGTAAGGAAACAGTGAGAACACAGGGAGCGCATACAGCGGATTCGGATTGACCTTGCTTCCCGGCGTTGGGCCCCCGGCGAGATCGCCGACGGCGACCGTCATGTAATCAGGCACAAAGGCGTCCCTGACCTCCACGTCGCAAGATCCCGTCCCACGCAATCCCGCGACATTCCAAGTATCGAGGACATTATAGTCGCCTTTCGGCAGCAAAAAGATTCGATACGCGATGCCGTCGGCTTCGTCGTCGGAGTAAACAACGCTTGCAAGCATATTCCATTCGCAGGAGGCGACGCCCGAGGAGAACGGCCAGCTACCATGCAGCCGATATCCACCCGCGACCCTCGTGGCGCGTCCGGCCGGAAAAATGAACGAGGACGCAATTAACACGTCTGGATCGCCGTCCCAGACCAGATCCTGCGCCTTCTGCTCGAACATGCCGAGCATCCAATGATGGCTCGCCAAATTGGCTAGGTTCCAAGCCACCGAGGCATCCGCCGATCCGAGCAGCTCGGCGCAGTCGATCAGGGCGACATAGTCAAGCTCCGCGCCGCCAATCCGTCTCGGTTGGAGCATCCGGAACAGGCCGGCGTCGTGAAGATCCTTTTCAGTCTCCGGCGGAAGATGCCGTAGCTCCTCCGTCCGCGCCGCCCGCTCTCGCAGCCTTGGGAGGAGCGCCCGGGCCTTCGCGATCATTGCCGCATAGGCGCGTTCACCGGCTTCCAGTCCAGCGGGCTCGCTCATGCTCGGCTCTCGACCAGGCGCCATTCGTATCCCTCGCTTTCACACAGTTATGCGGCGGGACCTTCGCCAAATCAAGTCGAGGCCGCACTCGCAGTGCGCTCGCGCGGTACCTCGGCCGGACGAAAAAGCAGGATCGCTCGCGCGAGCATCGCAAAGCGGCGATCCGCGGGCATCGCCATACCTGCCCGGAGGCGGCCAACGGCCTAGCTCAAATCGGTCGAAGGCTTGGCCGATCCAAAGGCACCCTTTTCGGCGAACTCCGCGATGCGACGTTCGTCGTAGCCGAGCGTATCGTGCAAGACTTGTTTCGTATGTTCACCCAGCAGCGGAGCAGCCACGGGATCAATGGCCCCAGTCAGGCTCATCGCAATTGGCGGCTCGATGTTGGGCACCCATTCTGCTGTACGATGCGGAATCCGGCTCAAGCGATGGCGCTCGCGCGCTTCCGGCGCATTGAACCCCTCCTCCACCGTCCGGAGATAGCCGACCGGGATATTGGCCAGCTTCATCTTTGCCATCCAGTTCTCGAGGGTATCGCTTGCAAAGACCTCGGCGATAGCTGCCCGCAGGAGCTCCTTGTTCTCGGAGCGCGCTTTCCGCGTCGCAAATTGCGGATCGATAATCAGATCGGGCCGGTTGAGCACCTCGACCACGAGCCGGCGATAGAGCCGGTCGTTGGCGCAAGCCATGTAGAGCGGCCCATCGGAAGCTTCGTAGACGCCCACGGTGGGAGATCCGCTCGGCGAATTGCCAAACCGGCCAGGGTTCTCGCCGTTGATCAGATAGGCCATGCCGTAGAAACCGGTCATCCCCATCGCAATGTCGAACAGAGCGACCTCGACATGCTGCCCGCGACCGAGCCGGTCCCGCGCCAGTAATGCCAGCAGGATGGCGTTGCAGGCAGACATTCCCGTGGCCATATCTACGATCGGCGGACCGGTACGGACCGCCGGGCCGTCGGCAAACCCGTTGAGCGACATGAAGCCACTTTCCGCCTGCGTGATGGGATCGAAGCCTGGACGCGCAGCGAACGGTCCGGTGCGCCCATAGGCGGAGATCGAGCAATAGACCAGCCGTGGATTTAGCGAAGCGACAGATTCATAATCGAGGCCGAATTTCTTCATGACCCCGCTGGAAAAATTTTCGACGACAACGTCTGCCTTGCGGATCAGGTCGAGCGCGATCTCGCGAGCCTCCGGCACGGTAAGGTCGAGCACGATGCCGCGCTTGTTGCGGTTCAGGCTGAGATAGGCGGCACTCTCTCCACCGATTTCGGCGTGCTCATAGGCTCGTGTGTCGTCGCCGCCGTCAGGGTTTTCAATCTTGATGACTTGCGCGCCGAAATCAGCAAGCGTCTGTGTGCAGGCCGGCCCAGCGACGACACGCGTAAAATCGACGACCAGCAGACCATCGAGTGCAGTTGGCCCTCCCCTCGCCCGCGACGCACGTTCCGGCAACTGAGGCTTGGTAGGCATTGATAGCGCTCCTTTACATCGGCTTATCGCCGCCGAATTTCCTGCAAGATCGAACTTAAAGCCCGGCGCCACCGACTTCGCAAGTGTTTCACCTGTATCGCCTGAAAGCGCAACAAAGCCCAGCAGCCATCGGGCTGCTGGGCCTCTCAACATTCCGCGCATGTAGTAGGCTGCGCCACATCTCTTACGGGCCATTCGATGTTGCAGGCCGCGTTCCGCATCACGGGAAACGCCGCTCACCGCTCATCTCAGCCACTTTTGCCAGTAAAGCGTATGCGACCGGGCCCAAGGCATCTCGGGCTCAACCTCGATCCGTAGTACGGAGACGTCGCCGCCGAGGAATCCTCACTTACCCAGCACGACCTGGACGCCTAACAAGACGGCCCCCATCAGGCCGGTGGCGATGACCGTGATGACAGCCTTCAACGTATACCGCTGCGCCTGGTCCACGCTTTTCCGCCATCGCCGCAGGTGTTGGAAGTCTGCCCTGAGCTCTTTCCGATCGTCATCCTCGATTCCAAAAGAAGCCAGCGACGACGCCACTGCCTTCGATACGATCGCATCGATGCTTTCTTGCTGGAGGCTGTGCTGCTCAGCCAGCGTCTCGGCAACAATGGCCTTGATTTCCTCGTCCACCATCTTCACTGCTTGATGATCCTTGCAGCGTTCTCGAAGCCGCGTTTGACGAAGTAGGGGACCACGAGATTGGCCGTGATTCCTGCCAGAGCATCCGTGGATGCCAAAGCCGAGGACCTTGTCCCAGACCAGGAGTTTTGCGAGATGTAGTGCCGCGCGATAGACCATCGGCTTGTCCGGCTTTTGCGAGTGCCCGATCTCGGCTCCTGGAGATCGCAGCGGCGTGAGCAAGGAGCGCAGCGCCGCGCGGGCCAGCACGTTCGCGCGTCCAAGGCCGGCTACGGTGCGGACGGGCGGCACGCTGAGCGGCGCTTCCTGAACACACGCCAAGCGAGCGCGTCGCCATAATGTGGGCCACCATCCGATTCTGGATCGAGAACTAAGAACCCAGGCAGATAATTTCCACGCGGGTGAACCAAATTGGTCTCAAGATGTCATCCTACCGTTGTGTTTTGCCTGACGTTTCAAACGAACAAATTCACGTAGCGTGCGTTTGGCGATCAGGAGGACGGGTTGATGACAGTTAAGATGACGCTACAAAAGACATCGCGAAATCTGCCGGGACCCAAGCCACGCATCGACACGGCGCGCGACACGCAAGAGTCGATTATTGAAGACGCTGGCGAGACAGAGGACAGCGGTCGCGACCTCGTGCACGGCGACGGCGGAACCATCGACCTCCCCACGAAATCCAGCGATTTGTCGAAGGACGATTAGGGGCACCGGCGGCGCGCGTTTGGATGATGCCATGCGGCCGAGGTTTTGTCCGTCGTGTCAAACGTCCGAAAATGCGACCAGAGCTTGCCGGGAACCTACCTGACGAGAGGCGCGTTTAGTCCTTCGTTGGAAGGAACTTTCGTTCGATGAGTCACACTGTCCTGGTTGTTGACGACGACGCCGCCGTCCTCGACGTGATCGTCGGCATGCTGGAGGATCTTGGCTGCCAGGTGATCAGTGCCCAAAACGGTCCGAATGCGCTCGATCAGCTCAACGAGAACCAGGACATCTCCATCCTGATCACGGACATCAATATGCCGGACATGGATGGCCATGAACTGGCCGAGTTGGCCAAACGGGTCCGCCCCGAGTTGAAGGTGCTTCAGCTGTCCGGTCGCGAACCCCGGCGCGGCGGCCTTCCGATGATCAGGAAGCCGTTCTCGTTTGAGGAACTCGCCGACATCATGCAGCGAACCGCCGGCATTTTCTGACGATTATGTTCAAACGAAAACCCGCAGCGGATTGCTCCGGCGCGGGCTGAACCAAACTCTTTCGATGATGCCATTCTGCCAGTGTTTTGCCCGACGTGTCAAACACCGTCGAGGGCAAGACGACGAAACCCCTCCTCTCAGTTATGTGGTGCGCGAGGGGCTTGGTTCAAGTCCCCGTCCCTGCCGTAGAACTCGTGGCCCAGCCGACACATCGAGGGGTCACGCCATGCCTGTATTGCTTCCCAGGTCCCGTTCACACCAGCATGTGCATCGCGCCGGCGCGAGGACCGCCGCCATGACCGATCATGCCGTGGTGATCGCCGGCGCTGGCCCAACTGGTCTGATGCTGGCTGCGGAGCTCGCGCTCGCCAATGTCGACGTCGTTGTGGTCGAGCGGCGCGCGAACCAGGAGCTGGTCGAGACGCCCGCCGGCGGATTGCACGCCCGCACCCTCGAGATCCTCGATCAGCGCGGCGTCGCCGATCGCCGCCGCTGGCGCCACAGCATTGCTGCCCCAGGCTGGTCAAGCCGCATTGCAAAGCGCGCCATTCTTTCCTGTGTCAGAGCTGCAAGGTCTACTCAGGATCTCGCGGTTTCGAATCGCTCTTGTCGTCTCAGCTTTGGTCTATGGCAGCCATGCTGTGCACAATGCGTTTGCTGTGATCAGGTGGAGACAAGCCGACATTAGCACTTCCGCGATTAGCTTCCTTTGGTCCGAGGCGATACTTGCTGAAGTGTTGGTGTTCATGCTCGCCGGTCCAGAACTCCTCGATCGGCTTGGGGTGCGTAGTGCGGCCGTTTTGGCGGCTATGGCGGGAGCCATTCGCTGGTCTGTAGCCGGCGTAACCACCTCGGTGTTGCTGCTCTCAATAATACAGCCGTTACACGGCTTGACATTCGCTTTGCTTCACCTCGCTTGCATGCGGATGATGAGAACCTTGGTCGCACCAAGTGTTGCCGCAACTGCACAAGCTCTTTATGCATTTGGCTCGGGCGTGGTCACGGCTGCACTCACCTTCGCGTCTGGTGCACACTACGTCTCGTGGGCCGGGGCCGCGTTCTTTCCCATGGCAGCCCTCTGCGCCGCAGCGCTCCCATTCGCCTGGTTTGGCTTCGCCAACGGGGAGAGATTGATCCGTCGGTCGTGCGAGCGCAGACAGGACTTACGAATGCCGCCTACTTCCCCTGGCTGCTCCCCGCTTCTCGCGGATCGCCGATGAAATGCATGCGGCGTCCGGTCCGTTACAGCTGCGTCTTCACGACCTCGTCGACGTCCGGCACCGCCGCTGCCGGGAACGAGCGGCAAGATGCCGCGTTGCATCGCCGTGCGCGGATCAATGCCCGATCCCTTGTTGGCGCGCGCCGATGCCGCCCTCCTCGAAGCCGAACGGCTTCGGCTCGCCTTCATAAGGGAGCGCGCGCTCGCCTAGGCCTATTGCGCGGGCAAATCCGCGCGCTGCAAACCGGCCTGCTGCCGACAGTCGCGATCGCGCCGACGGTCAGCGCTCGTCCTCCGGCGAAGAGCTGGGCTCGCGGGGGAAGGGCTCATGTGTCCTACGGCCCAGAAACGTGTCCGGCACCGGCTGCTTCAGGATCTCGCACGATCGCGCGACGAGGTCGCGAATGTATGCACTCTGCCTCGCGATAGCGGCAGCCTCGTCGTGAATGCGGCGCGTATGATTGTCATTATCTGGCACGGCCGTGCTCCCTTGCTTTGCAGGCGGGAGCGCGCTCGGTCTCTCAGCCACCGACGCCTACGGACAGAGCCTTGGCCGGTGATGGCGGTCAACGACCTGAGGCTGCCTTTGTTCAAAACTGGACATTACAAATTGCCTGCACTCAAGATGAGTAAGTGGCACAAAGCACTGAACTTGCACTCGAAAATTAGCTCGCGCAGCATATCAAAAGATACAGACTCTCCGCAGCTGCAGGCGTAGGGTTAACCTATCACCGCAAGGTTCGTGGCATTTATCGGTGATGAGAACGCCTGATTGCGCTCCCGCCCTACTTCGAAACAAGGGAGATGCGCCATGCGAACGCGGCGACGCTTCAAACAAAGCAAGACACTTTCCGAACGGCTCGCAGACGAGGCCGCGCGCTGTCGCGAGGAAGCCCGCGCGCTGGCGCCGGGGCGCCGCCGCGAACTGCTGCTGCGCAAGGCGCGGCAGGACGAGACCGCCATGCAGATCGATGCCTGGCTGCATTCGCCCGGCCTGAGGACCCCGACATGACCGATCACTGCCATCAATATCGCGCTTACCTCGTCGGCGATGACGGCGTCTTCCGCTCCGCCGAGGCGTTCGAGGCGGCGTCCGACGCCTCCGCCCTCACCTTCGCACGGCAGTTCACCCGCCACGGCAAGGTCGAAGTCTGGCAACTCGGCCGCAAGATCGCCGTGCTGGAGCCCGATCAGCCGCTGCCGACCGCGCACACGCGTCAATGATCGCGCGCGTGCGATCGCGTCGTGTAACTCTCGATGGCGAACGAGAACGTCACCTGCATCACAGGACCGTCGGAGTCGCGAACGTCGATCGCCATCGTCTGCCTGTTGCCTGTCAGGGGCGCGGAGAGCACGGCATCGCGCGCCATGTCGGCCAGCGACCTGGCGGCTTCGGCCTGAACGGCGCGAGTGTTGGCCAGTTCCAGCCCTTCCTCGTCGAGCGCTCGACCCTTCTCGTCGCGAAGGTCGAAATAGTATCGGGGCATCTTCGCAATCCTTTGCCTTGATAGACCCGGGGCGGGCAAAGGTTGCTCGGCGGAACGAAGAAAATCGATTGAATCGACGGGTGGTTCCGGGCGCGAGGGCCCGTCAACCCGCGGCGCCCACGCGCTCCTCCGCCAGCTTGCGTGCAATGTAGGCGTCCACCGTCTCCGCGAACGAGCGCTGCACGCCGACCGCGGCCCGGTGCTGGTCGCTTGCGTCGCGCTGAAGCTCGCACAGGCCGCGTCCGCGCGCGCCAGCCGGCGTGATGGCAAGATACTGATCGATGGCATTCTCGGCGAGCGGGATCGCCTGGGGGTCTCCCCTCGCGATCAAAAGACGCAGGAGGCTCTGGCAGTCGGCCAAACCCGACATGGGTTTCGCGCCTCACCCGCGCGAGGATTTCGGCTTCGGCTTCCTGACCGGCTGAGTGTGGGTGCCGAACAGCGCCAAAAGCAACGCGACTTCTTCCTTCGAACCGATTTGGATCATGATTTTCTCCTTTTCGATCCGTTGGTCGAGGCCCGCGGCTGAGGAGTTCAGGACAATCGGGTTTCAGGACTGTTTCAGCGGTGTTTCGTGAGCGGGCTTCACATCGTCTCCCGCCTGCTTGTGTGCACAATGGGGCGCTGATCCCCGCGAAACGGTGCTGCGGCACTTCGCATCGTCGAACCGACCAACCAATCCGAATCTGACTTGTTTGTCGCCGGCGCATTCACTCGCAGGAGACAAAAACATGTCACGTCTAACTCTGCTGGCGGCAACCTTGTTGCTGCTCGCATCTGCGCCTGCGCGCGCCCAGTCGCAGCCCCTGGCAAAGCGGGCCGGGAAACAAGCCGTCAACAGCTCCGATCAGAACAACTCGAACGCGCCGTTCGCGGGCCGCAACAGCCTCGCTGACGGACAGGCGAAGTCGCGGATCGAGGGCGCGGGATATTCCAATGTTTCCGGCCTGCAGAGGGACAATGAAGGCGTCTGGCGTGGGAAGGCCGACAAGGCCGGCACCAAGACCGATGTCAGCGTTGACTTCCAAGGCAACGCGAACCCCGCGAAATAAGGAGCAAACAGCATGACGATCACCGTCTCTCGTCGGGCCGTCACCCGGCTCGAGAGCGCCGGCGTGCCGCACTCCGATATCAGCATCGTCGCGAACAATTCCGACAATTGGTGCGGCTCGTCGCGCGGCAAGGTCGACCGTGACCGCGACGGCCTCGACGATCGCGCTGAAGGCGCC
The DNA here is from genome assembly GCF_004114935.1 of Bradyrhizobium zhanjiangense. Classification (NCBI taxonomy): domain Bacteria; kingdom Pseudomonadati; phylum Pseudomonadota; class Alphaproteobacteria; order Hyphomicrobiales; family Nitrobacteraceae; genus Bradyrhizobium; species Bradyrhizobium zhanjiangense. The sequence continues at coordinate 3,391,704 of NZ_CP022221.1, read as the reverse complement.
GGCACAGGTGCCGGTGTCGGCGCCGGCCTCGGCGGTGCGGCAGGCCTTCTCGCCGGCCTCGGCCTGCTCGCCATTCCCAGTCTCGGACCGGTCGTGGCTGCGGGATGGCTCGCCTCCACGGCTGCCGGCGCGGCCGCGGGCGGCATCGTCGGCGCGCTCCCCCAACGGCGTCTCCAGGGAAGACGCCTCGCGCTACGCGGAGGGCGTTCGCCGCGGCGGCACGCTCGTGATTTCGCTTCGGCGAGCTACTTCTCTCCCCGACTCTTGTTTTTAGGCTCATGTACGTGATGAACCGTCTTAGGTGAGCGTCAGGTGCGACGTAAATGGTGCAAGGTTATTTCCGGCGGGCAATTGAGGCGCACGGGAACGACGCTCGAGCCCGCACCAACGGAAGTATAGCCGGTCATATCGCCGTATTGCCAAGGCCCGGCCCCCATCCGTCTTGGCAGCACCGCCTCGAGCTTGATTGGAATGGATCCGGGGAGACAAATCTGACCGCCGTGGGTGTGTCCGCTCAGCATGAGATCAAAATTGGCATGGGCAGCCTGGCGATAAACCTCCGGTGTGTGAGACAACAAGATCGAGAATTGACCGCGGGGTATCGAGAGAGCGGCTTTTTCGATGTTATCCACTCTGTAGAAATGTGCATCGTCGATTCCCGCCAGATAGATCCGTTGGTCCCTACGAACGATTGTTTCGCATTCATTGAGCAGCACGCGAATGCCCATGGCTTCGAGCCCCGGAACCATCTGAATCGTATCGTGGTTGCCGAGCACCGCGTAGATTGGCTGTTTCAGATGATTTCCCAATCGCGCGACACCATCCAGCGCGGGCTGGAAGGGCCCAAAAGTCCGACCCCGATAATCGCCAGTCAGGACACACACATCGTACTGCATGCTGCTAACGAGCTCGATGAGTCTGTTCATGGCAACTTCATTCATATCCACGTGAAGGTCGCTAATGTGGAGAATGGTGAAGCCCTCAAAGAGGGGCGGTAATTTCTCGAACCTCAAGTCATTCCGCCTGACAAGAATGCGTTCTGCATTCTGGCGTGCACGCCAATAAAGTCCCGTTGCCCGCAGAACATTTCGAATGATCCACTCGGCCCAGGATGAGTTTTCGAGGTGAAAGAATGTGAGGCCCTGGCCAAACACCTGAGCTTCATGATCTCGCTCAATTCCCAATCGCTGGCGGGCGTGGAGCGGCCCGAGGCGGATCTCGAGTTTGCGCAGAATCTCGTCGTCCACCAGCTAGCCCCCTTGATCGGCCTTCAGGTAGATATAGCGTATTCCGATGAGGCCAGAATCAGCCCGACCCTGGCGGATGCAACTATAAGCTAAGCTGAAGAAATGCAACTTGTGCATATTCTGCAATTGTTGGTTTTAATGACGTTGGCGAACGGCACACCGATCGTTGCGAAGAAGATTTTTGGCTCGCGTCTTTCCTTTCCGCTGGATGCCGGCACCACATTTTTTGATGGGCGGCCGTTGTTTGGGCCATCGAAGACCATCCGCGGTATCTTGATTTCATTCCTCGTCACGACAGCAAGCGCCCCACTTATCGGTCTGGATCTGACGATTGGTGCAATCGTAGCGGTTGCGGCTATGGCGGGCGATTTGTTCTCCAGCTTCGTGAAGCGCCGCCTAAACTCTCCGCCCAGCAGCCAGGCACTCGGGCTCGACCAGATTCCCGAATCCGTATTTCCGATGCTGGCATGCCGCGGCGCACTTTCATTGACGATCGCAGACGTCGCGCTTGGCGTCGGGATCTTTTTTATTGGCGCGGTAATTCTGTCTCGTTTTCTATTCCGGGTCCACCTGCGCGACGAACCATATTAGCCCGCCGTTAGCCCGAACGGAGGCAGTGCAGGGTGATTTCTGGTGGACAGTTGAGGCGAACAGGAACGACGCTCGATCCAGCACCGACAGAGGTGTAGCCGGCCATGTCATGATACCGCCAAGCTCCTGCCCCATCTGTCGAGGCAATACTGCATCAAGTATGATCGGAATAGATCCTGGCAGACAGATCTGCCCGCCGTGCGTATGCCCGCTCAGCAACAAGTTAAAACCGGCATGAGCCGCCGGATGATAGACCTCCGGTGTGTGTGACAGTAAGATGGAGAACTCGCCAAACGGTATCTGCAACGCAGCCTTTTCGATATCGTCGGCCTTGAAGCAATGAGCGTCATCGATTCCGGCTAGGTAGATTTGCTGATCGCCGCGCACGATCACCTCGCTCTCGTTAAGCAGTATATGTATTCCCATGGCTTCCAGCCCCGGAACCATTTGGATGGTATCGTGGTCGCCTAGAACCCCATAAACGGGCTCCTTTAGATGAGCTCGCACTCGTGCAACGCCGTTCAAGGTAGCCTCAAACGGTCCACGATTCTTCCCCGATAGTCCCGGTTAGGACACATAGATCGTAGCGCATGTCACCGACGAGTTCGATAAGGCGCTGCATGGCAGCTTCATTCATATCCACGTGCATGTCGCTGAGGTGGAGTATGGTGAAGCCGTCGAACAGCTGTGGCAGCTCCTTGAACACAACATCATTCCGTTTGACGAGAATACTTTCTGTATTTCGGCGTCCGCGCCAGTAGAGACCAGTCAGCTTGAGTGCATTTCGGACGACAGAGTGGACCGGATACCAGTTCTCTATGTGAAAGGAGAGAAGGCCGTGGCCGAAGATCTGCGCCTCATGAACCGTCTCGATAGCCAATCGCTGTCTCGCATGGAGCGGTCCGAGGCGGCCCTCCAATTTGTGTAGGATATCTTCGTCCATGGAACGAATTCCTCCGCATCGGCTCAACCTTCCATGGGACCACCAGGGCTTGCCAACTCTTCAGGATATTCCTTTCGGCTGGCTGCTTGGCAGCACAAAATCCTGGAAGATCTTCCGGCTTTTTCTTATAAACCTGCTGAACGTGGCTCGCCGCACCTGCGTCCCAGGCCGGTGGCTTTTTGTATTTAATTCCGGAATTTTGCGCACGAACCAGGAAGACCGGTCCCGGAGAGAAGGTTATAGACTTTTTGGTACCCCACCTTCTGTTCATTCCAAGCTCTCTACTTAGTTCCTCTCGATCTCTCCCGGCCTTGCTTGGTGGATGAAGGTTAGAGCAGAGGACATAAGCGAGAAATCCCGACGCTTGCGCATCGAGATCTTCCCGTGCCCTCAGCGAGCTTGCTCGGCGGAGCCAGGCCGTCGCGTTCGAACCCTGCACATGCGATGGCGCTATGCAGGTCGCGTCTACTTGCGGCGATCTCCATCTCGGCGGCGGCCGCCCTCACGCTTAAGGACGGGTTTGCCTTGGCTGCATCCCATGGTAGGCATCTATCAAGGCGCACCGCCACCGCCCAAAACCTTCGAAAGATAGCCAAGCTGATCCCGATGCCCACCCCGAGCCTCGCATAGGTCGGTAGAACAGTTCGGCGACGTTGCGACGGAGCTACTACAACGAAATACTGCCGGCCTTTTTCAACAGAATCGGTCAAATTCGGCAAAACTCAAGGTGAGCATCGTAGGTCTGGTTTCGGGCGGATAGCGTCCCAACGCCGGCGCGAATGGGTCAATGCCCTGAGCCGCGTCGGGACAAATTGGCACTCCCGTCAAACTTTATCTAAATCCGGCACATCGGATTTGGCGGAATGAAAGCTCTTCGCGCCATGCTGGGACATGTCGCTTTGCTCCCGTTGCGAAGGACGCAATCGGGACAGATTCGGAGAGACCACCGATGTATTACGTCGCCGCTGCATTGCTGGGGCTGTCGGGACTGTTCTACTCCGCGGGCCGTCACGAGCTCGGCCAGTTCGGCGCAGACGTGTGCCGCTATGGCAGCGCGTTCTGCGACAATCCGGTGCTCGTCTTCGCGGGCGCAGCGCTGGCCGCGGCCTGGGGCATGTTCGTCAGCATCAAATAGCACCCGGCCACGACTTGGCTTCCGGACCTGCGAGCAGGCCAAGCGAACACAAGAAATCGCACCGCAACAGAAAGCCCGCGGCCGGGGCGGCGCGGGCATCGGCTATTTCTGCGATGATGGCACTCTATATCTGTTTTGCCCGACGGGTCAAAGGGAAATTCGCATTATCAGAATCAAATCCTCATGGGCCCCGCTGCGGGAACTTTCCGGCTACAATCTGGCTTAATCGTTGACTTCGAAATTACGGAAGGCTCCCCTGTCGACCCGATCAAAACACCGCCCCGCCAAGCATGGCAGCGCCGACGCCTCGACTAAGTCCGTGCCGGTCCTGCTGAAAAGGCTGGGGCCGGGCCTGATCACCGGGGCTGCCGACGATGATCCGTCGGGCATCGCCACCTATTCGCAGGCCGGCGCGCAATTCGGCTACGGGCTGCTGTGGACGGTGTTTCTAACCACGCCGTTCATGATCGCGATTCAACTCGTCAGCGCCCGGATCGGCCGGGTCACCGGCAAGGGGCTTGCCGCCAACGTCATGCAGCTGGCGCCGCGCTGGGCGGTGCTCGCGCTCGTGTCCATGCTCGTCGTCGCCAACACGTTCAACATCGCGGCCGACATCGCCGCGATGGCGGAGGCGCTCGCGCTCGTGATCGGCGGGCTCCAGCACGAACACGCGCTGATCTTCGCGGCCGGCTCGACCCTGCTCGAGATCTTCCTGCCCTATCGCCGCTATTCGCCGGTGCTGAAATTCCTCACGCTGGCGCTGTTTGCCTATGTCGCCACCGCCTTCACCGTGCAGATCCCGTGGAGCACGGCGCTGCTCGCCGCGGTGTGGCCCAAGGCGAATGTCAGCGCCGACTATTTTCTGATGGTCGTTGCCGTGCTCGGCACCACCATCAGCCCTTATTTGTTCTTCTGGCAGGCCTCGCAGGAGGTCGAGGAGATGAACCAGGGCAAGCACGACAGGCCGCTGCGCGATCTGCCGAGCGGCGGCGATCCCGTGCTCGCGCGCATCCGGGCCGACACCATCTCCGGCATGCTGCTGTCCAACGGCATCGCCTTCTTCATCATCCTGACCACCGCAGCGGTGCTGAATGCCAACGGCGTGACCAAGATCAATTCGGCGACGGAGGCCGCCGAAGCGCTGCGGCCGCTCGCCGGCGACTTCACCTTCGCGCTGTTCGCGCTCGGCATCATCGGCACGGGCCTCTTGGCGATCCCGGTGCTGGCGGGCTCGGCGGCTTACGGCGTCGCCGAGATCTTCGGCTGGCGCGCCACGCTGGAGGCGAAGCCCGAGAAGGCGGTCGGCTTCTATACGATCATTGCGGCCGCAACCATCATCGGTTTCGGCCTCGGCTTCACCGGGATCGACTCGATACACATGCTGGTGTGGAGCGCGGTGCTCAACGGCATCGTCGCCGTCCCGATCATGGCGATGATGATGCTGATCGTCTCGAGTCGCGCGATCATGGGCCGCTTCAGGGCCCGCTCATGGCTAATCGCGCTGGGCTGGCTCGGCACCGCACTGATGGCTCTGGCCGTCCTCGCCCTGCTCGGCTCGTCCCTGATCGGCTGATGCGAGGGACGAAAGAGAGCCGGAAGAGCACGAGATCAACGTCGATAAGGCTACGGTGTCACGGGATTGACCGTCGGCGACGTCTTCGGCCCCGGCCGTGCTGGCTCGACCGGCGACTTCGGTTCGGTCGGAAGCACGGCAGCGCCCGCGGCGCGCGCAGCCTCCCCGGTGGTCGCGTACATCGCGATATGGGCCGGCTGGGTCTTGGCGCGGCTCCAAGGGCCGTGGTCGACGATCAGCATCGCTGCAATCGTCATGCCCGCCACGATCAGTGCGATCACGCCGGGATGACGAAGCGCCGTAGAGATGGAATCCGCGAAACGATCAGCCGTCATCATCATCAGAAGGGTCCGCAATTATCCTATCGTAGGTTAATTCAATTGCGCCCCCCTGGTTCCCGCCCTGGCTCCGGCAAGTTCCCGGCCAAGGCGGGGAACATACGCTCCTTTTCGGTTCAAACCGGTTTCACTCGCCCGGCGCGATGGCATTGCTCGGCGTCGGCCGGTCGGTGATCTGCTGACCGAACAGGCTACCAATCAGTTCGACCGCGGTACGCGCGGTCCGGCCGCGCTCGTCGAGGAACGGATTGAGCTCGACAATGTCCACCGACCCCACCAGCCCTGAATCGTGCAGCAGCTCCATGATCAGATGCGCCTCGCGATAGGTCGCGCCACCGGGCACCGTGGTGCCGACTCCCGGAGCCACGCACGGGTCGAGAAAATCGACGTCGAAGCTGACATGCAGCACGCCACCGCTCGCCTTCACGCGCTCGATGACGCGCCGGATCAGCACGGCGACGCCGAACTCGTCGATCTGGCGCATGTCGATGACCCTGATCCGGCGCGCGCGCATCAACTCCTTTTCGAGCTTGTCAACCGAACGCGCGCCGAACAGATCGAGCCTATCGGGGTCGATCGAGGCGCGCGGATCATCGCCCAATAATCCGTCGAGGCCAGGCTCCCCGCACAGGAACGCGGCCGACATGCCGTGCATATTGGCCGTGATCGTCGTTTCCGGCGTGTTGTAATCGGTATGGGCATCGAGCCAGAGCACGAACAGTTCGCGGCCGCGCTCCTTCCAATGACGCGCCATCGCATTGACCGACCCCATGGACAGCGTGTGATCGCCGCCGAGGAAGATCGGCAGTGCGCCGGTTTTCGCGATCTCATAGCCTCTGTGACTCAGCACGCGCGTCCAGCGCTGGATCTCGCGGTAGTGATTGGCTTTCTCGGGCGGCTTGTCGGCGAGGTCCCGGACCTCGGCCACGGAAAGATCGCCGTAGTCGACGACCTCAAAATCGAGGCTCTCGAGCAGTGTCGCAAGGCCCGCGGTGCGGAGCGCAGCAGGGCCCATCAAGGTACCGCGCTGCGAAGCTCCCATGTCGATGGGAGCGCCGAGCAAGGCGATCCGCCGGGTTCGATCCGTCACGGTCCGATCGGTCACGGCAATCTCCTGACGTCAGCAAGGATACCGTCAGCCTAACAGAGATTCGCACCCGTCGTTTCCCGGGGAGGTCCGCTGTGGGCATATCATCCCGGAACAAAATCCCGCGCGCCGAATTGCCTATCCAAGGCCGGCACCCGCCGTAAACGTAAACCACGGCGCCTGTCGCGGATAGCCAAAGGTCGTCAGACCCGCTGTTCAAAACGAGCGCTCGCGCGGATAGCCAAAGGTGCCGGCCTCCATCATCGGGTCTGGAGATCGCGCGCTTGAGCACCGAGATACCGCAATCCAATCCCCAACCTGGCGTGGCCGAACGCGCCGTCGATGCAGCGACGGATGTATCCCGCACGATCGGAGAAGTCGCCGGAGGCCTGCATGCAGCGGTCGACCGTCTTACCTCTGCGATCGAGGAAGCGCGAAAGCCGGGCCGGCCGCTCTCGACGGTTGCGGCGATTACGCGCGAAGCGCCGCTCACCAGCCTGTTCGTTGCTTTCCTGTTCGGCGTCGCGGTGGCGCGCCGGCGCTGACGACCTTACCGGATACGCACCCGTCTAGGCGGCGCTGACGATGGCGCGCTCGATCGTGAGGAATTGCCGTTCGAACGCCTCGGAAGGCATAGGGCGGCCGAAGAAGTAGCCCTGTCCTTCCGCGCATCCCATGCTGATCAGGAAGTTGGCCGTGGCGCGGTTCTCGATGCCCTCAGCTACGACCGTGAGCCCAAGCTGCCTGCTGAGACCGATGGTGGAGCCGACGATCGCGGCATCGTCGGAATCGGTGAGCAGGTCGAGCACGAACGATCTATCGATCTTGAGCCCATCGAGCGGAAATTTCTTCAAATAGCTCAGGCTCGCATAGCCGGTGCCGAAATCGTCGAACAGGACGCGGACGCCGAGCTCCTGGATCCGCTTGAACATGTCGAGCACCCGGGCCTCGTCGTGTAACAGGATGTCCTCGGTGACTTCGAGCTCGAGCAGCGAGGGGGCCAGCCCCGTCGCATCGAGCAATTCGGCAACCGAACGCGCGAGGTCACCGGAATCAAGCTGGGACGGCGACAGGTTGATCGCCACGCGGACCTCGTTGCCGGATATTTCCCAGGCGCGCGCCTGGCGGCAGGCGGTCTCCATCACCCAGTTCGCAATCCGCTCGGACAGGGCCGACGTGTTGACCACCGGCATGAACTCCGCAGGCGAGACGTAGCCGCGCACGGGGTGCCGCCAACGGATGAGCGCTTCGGCTCCGACCAGGCTGCCGTCGACCAGACGAACCTGGGGCTGGTAGAACAGCTCGAACTCGCCGCGATCCGCGGCAAGCGCCAATTCGCTCTCGAGCGTCAACCGGTTCTCCAGCTCCTGCCTGATCGCACTCTCGAAGATCACGTGGCTGCCGCGCCGCGTCAGCTTCGCCTTCGTAAGTGCGAGGTGGCCGTTACCGAGGAGATCATCGGCGTTGCGCCCGCCGTCGGGATGGACGGCCACGCCGATGCTGATTCTGACCCGGTGCTGCCTTGCGCCCGTTGCGAGCGGCGTTTCGAACGCGCGCGCGATTCGCTCGGCGAATTCGGCAATCGGCTCGCTCGCGTCCGCGCAATCCAGCGCGATGGCATATTCGTCGCCACTGAGGCGCGCGACGATCGCCCCGGCGCCGGCATCGGCCGTCAGGCGCTCGGCGACCGCCCGCAGCACGCGGTCGCCCGCGGCATGCCCGAACATGTCGTTGACTTGCTGGAAGCCGTCGAGCCCGAGCACGAGCAGTGCGACATTGGAAGACCGATGCTCTGCCTCGGTGATCAGACTGGCGAGCGACGCATGTAGCATGTTGCGGTTGGCAAGCCCTGTCAGCGCATCATGTTCGGCGAGATACCTGACGCGCTCGGCCTCGCGCTTGCGCACCGAGATGTCGCGCAGGATCGCTCCATACTGGAAGCCGTCCGTTCCCTGCCAGCCGGAGAAGCTCGCCTCGACCGGGAATGTCTCGCCGTTCTTGCGTCGCCCTTCGAACTCTACGACGACGGCGCCACCGGGAACCAGGAGCGACTGGCGCGCGGCATCGTGCATGGACGGCCTTGCGTCGCCGTCCGCCGGTACGGCACACAGCGTTTCGAATGGGCGACCGATCATCTCGGCCGGCATGTAGCCAAAAATCGCGCTGGCGCCGGGATTCCAAACCGTAATCCGATGATCCTCATCGGTGCAGACGAGACCATCGCCCAGCGACATCGCGATGCGATGGAAGCGGCTCTCGGCGATGCGACCCAGGAGACTGCGGAAATCGATCTCGTCCAGCGCGATCGCCGTCAGATAAGCGATGATCGCGATGTGGAACAGCGACGTATCGATGACGAAGGGCCATCTCGCCTGCACGAGGGTCGCGACCAGTTCGATGGCAGCGCCGGCTGCGATCAGGATTGCGACGCGAAGTCCCGGTGCGACGCGGCGCCACGAAGTGATCATCAAGAGGCAGATCAGGCCGAGGCCGAGCATCATGCCGGCATCTGAGGTCCAGCGCAGCATCCGGTTCTGGAGGATCGATTCTGCCGCGAGCGCCTGAAGGACGGGTCCAGAGACGATGCGGCCATTCGGAACGCTGAACCGGTCGCCCAGTTCGAGCGCCGTCGCACCAACAATGATCTTCTTGCCTCTCACCTTATCCAGGGTCGCGGCATCGCCGCGCAGCACGTCGACATAGGAGACACTTGGGATGGAAGCCGCCCGAATACTAAAATCGATCAGGAAGGGCGTCCGCCGATTGGCGTCCTGCCCAGCCAGCACGACGGCCATCGACGGCATCAAGGCGTCACCGAGCTTCTCGCCGAATGGATAACGGCGCACGAGCCCGTCGGATTCGACCGCGACATTGACGACGGCCGGCCAAGACTGGTTGCTGAACGGCTTCAGGGGATGATTGATGTGAGCCGCACCGCCATTCGGCGCCGGCTGCTTGAAGGATGGCAGGACCGTCGAGCCGCCGACGTCCCGAAGCGCCTTGACGAAAGCCTTGTCAGAGGCCGGATCCGACGGCGTGCTGAAATCGACGTCGAAGGCCACATCCTGCACGCCGGCAGCTTCAAGCCTATGCAGAAGCTCCGCGTGCAGCTGGCGAGGCCAGGGCCACACCCCGATCTGGTCGATCGAGGGCGCGTCGATGGCCACTACGACGACATTGCCGCTGGCAGCACGCGATTGCCAAGCGAACCGCAGGTCGGTGAGCGCATTGCGGAGCGCGCCATGCCCCCCCGTGGACAGCACGACCGCAAGCGCGATCACAACCAGAATATGCGGCCGATAGCGTTTCACCCAATCCTCCCCCGCGCCCGCTTCAACCGGCGAGCCCCCTCATCCCCTAGGAAATCGCCTTAGTGTCCGTTGTAGCCGTGGCCGTTGCTGCCGTTACCGCCGCCACGCCCATCGCCGTTGCTGCCGTTACCGCCGCCACGCCCATCGCCGTTGTTGCCCCTGCCGTTACCGGTGGCGCCATTGTTGGCGTTGCCATTATTGTTGCTGCCATTACCGGAATTGCCGTTGCCACCGGAGTTTCCGTTATTCGCTGCCGCTGCGCTTGCGGCCGGCGAGGCACTGCTGCCAGCTGTTGCGGCAGCACTAGTCGTTGCCGCGGTTTGGACGACACTGTTGGATACCTGCGTGCTGGCCTTGCCATCGCTCCAGACCGTCTCGGTACTTGTGCTGGCATTCGCGCTGCGCACCTGTCCGGGGGCAACGGCGCTATGGGCAAGCCCGCGCGTGACCTTTTGGAAATTCAGCTTGACCTCACCGAGCGAGTTCGAGATGCGCACGACGCCGGCCTTGGGGACGTGCCCGCCAGTCGCCTGATGCGACCGCATCGGCGAACCGACCATCTTGATCCCCTTGTCGATCGGACCGAGCGCATGGATCGCATGACCATTCGCGGCATTGTGCGGTGCGGACAGTCCCGATTTCGGCACGGGAATGCGCTCGATGGTGGAGGCGCGGGGCTTACCCTGCTCGATCGGATTGAACGCCCCCGCACCGCTCAGGCCGAGACCAGGCTTGCCATGTTCGAAGACGGTGGCCACTTGCCCCGGCATGACCTGCGCGATCTGTCCCGTCTTGAAGTCGGAAACTTCAACTTGACCGCGGAGCACGCTGACCTTGGTGCTGCCCGCACCCACCGTGACGCTGAACTGCGTTCCCTTGACGACGGCGGCGAGGTAGGGCGTCTCGACCTCGAAATGCTTGACGTTGCGCTTCTCGACCTCGAGCAGGATCGAACCCGCCTGCTGGATGATGGTGGTCGAGAGTCCCTCCTTCTTTTCGGCAGGCAAGCCGACGACCGAGTTGGGAGAGATCAGGATCGTTTCCTCGCCGCGGACGAGTAGCACGCGGCCGTTGCGGCCGGTGCGAATGGTGTCGCCAGGCTTGAGCGCCTCCTCCTGATTCAACGACACCTGCTGTGCGCCGTTGGTGGCGACCCAGACCTCGCCGGTGGCCTTGCTGACCGACCAGACGCCATTCTCCGCGCCGGATGCACCGGATGGCGTTCCAAGGATCAGCGCTGCCAGCAAGGCGTGCCACACTCCAACTCTACCGAACATGACAATCCTCAGTCCGCGTTACAGCCAGACCTGAGGCCTATCCGAAATCACTCAAGAGAAAATTAGCGCGAAGTGGCGAGCCAAGAAGCCGCATTAACCAATCATTGACCATGAAAAACTATGGAAAATCATGCAGCTAACGAACCCTTACCGCCTTATTGGCAAATCCCCGTCAAACTACGGAGACACGTTCGCTGCGCGTATTGAGAAGCGACACTTCCTTACGACATCGGTACTGCTGGCAACGATTTTTACGGGAATTCCGCAGTCCTTCGCGCAGCAGGCGAACCAGCCAGGCTTTAATCCACGCCAGCCCGAGAAGTACTTTGAAAACCAAACCGAGCGGGAAACGCTGAACCGCCCCCCGGTCAGACTACCGACGGTCGGCCAGCCCAACACCGGCGGTGATACCAAGCCGCAATTCGTGCTGCGCGGAATCGACGTCGTCGGCGCCCACGCCGTCTCCCGCGACCGCATTGCTACAGCCTATCAATCCCATCTTGGAAAGAAGGTCTCGCAGGCGGATCTCGCCGCGATCGCCGGCGCGATCAGCGATCTCTATCGCGAAGCCGGATTCCACTTGAGCCGCGCGATCGTGCCACCCCAGGATATCGCCGACGGCCGCGTCCGGATCCAGGTGATCGAAGGCGCCATCGTGCAGGCCGAGCTGAAAGGCGACGGCGCCGAACAGTTCGGCGTAAGGTCGATGCTCGGGCCGGTTCTGGCCGAGCAGCCATCGCGCCTGGCAACGCTCGAACGCCAGCTGTTCCTCATCAACGGCAGGCCGGGCGTCCGGATCACCGACACCGCGCTGGAAGAGATTGGCGGAGCGACCGGCCGCTTCCGCCTGATCGTCTATTTGAAGACCTGGCACGTCTTCTCGTCGTTCGGCATGGACAATCTCGGATCTTCCTCGGTCGGTCCGTGGCAGACCTACGCGACCGGCGCGTTCAACTCCTATCTCACGCCCGGCGACACGCTCGCGGTCAATCTGTCGACCATTGCCAATGATCCGCGCGAGCTCGGTTTCGCGCGGATGTCCTATGACGCACCGGTCGGTGTCGATGGCGTGCGCCTTGGCGCTTCGATCCTGTACAGCGCAGTCCGGCCTGGCGATGCTCGTCGTCTCGACAGCGACATCACCACCACCGAGGCGTTCGAGCTGCGTGCCGGCGTCGTCCCATTGCAGTCGCTGTCCTCCTCGCTGACCCTGACTGCCGCGACGACCTTCAGCAATGTATCCGAGCACGACCTCTATGGCTCCTGGTACAACGACCACATCAGGACGGCGAGCCTGACTGCCGACTACAGGCTCCAGGATCGCTTCGGCGGCGCCAATTTCGCTACGCTGAGCTACCGGCAGGGCCTCGACATCTTCGGCGCTTCGCATTTGGACGACGATCTGTTGTCGCGCGTCGGCGCGTCATCGAACTTCTCGGTGCTGAACCTCTGGTTCACACGCTATCAGACGCTCAACGACGCCTGGTCACTCAAGCTCTCGGCAGCGAGCCAGACGGCATCGCGGCCATTGTTCACCTCGCAGCAATTCTATCTCGGCGGCGCGGCCTTCGGCCGGGGTTATGGCGCGGCCGAGATCAGTGGCGACAACGGTCTTGCCGGCTCGCTCGAACTGCGCTTCGACCAAAAGCTCAATTTTCGCTACTGGACCGGCTATCAATTCTACGCCTTCGGCGACGCTGGCGCGGTCTGGAACGACGGTTACCGCCTGAGCGACGGCCTCGCGCTGACCTCGGCCGGGGCGGGCGTGCGGTTCTTCCTGCCGGACGATCTCCAGACCGATCTCGGCGTAGCCGTTCCCTTGAGCTACAGGGCGCCGGACAACGAGCGCCGCAGCCCGCGCTTCCTGCTCACACTGTCGAGCGCGCTCCGGCTCTGCCCTGAACGAGGCAAGGCCGGCTGTCTCTAGCCCTTGCGCTTCGCCCACAGACCTGCATGCGGCGCTTTTGCGGCTTGCTCACAGACTTGCCTAAATTTAATCCCGTAACTTGCTCACGATCGCTCGATCCGCGAGTTCCCAATGACCATGTTCAGCCAAAGGTGGTTTGAGACGAAGCCATGAAGAGGGTGTTTGCAATCCTGGCGTTTCTCTGCGTCCTCGCCGTCGGCCAGTATTTCATCGTCAGCCGGTTCGCGATCCACCACGAGACTTTGAGCATGTTCGACGCCTCGCGCCAGCGGCCGATCTCGGTCGACATTGCGGTGCGGCGTGACTATGAGACCAAGGCCAATCTCGGCCTCTGGAAGCTCCCGCTCGCCATCATCAGCAACGGCAACACCGTCAGGGCGACCGAATATTCCTTCCTGGCCAACGTGCTCGCCGCACGCGGCTATCTGGTTGCCAGCATCCAGCAAGATCTTCCGAGCGATCCACCGCTGATGACCCATGCTGGCCAGCAATATGTCGGCCGGCGTGAAGTCTACATTCGCTGCGAGGCCAATATTCTGTTCGTGCTGGGCGAGTTGAAGAGGCGGCAGGAGAACGTCGACTACGACCACATCACCCTCGTCGGCCATTCCAACGGCGGCGATGTCTCGATGTATGTCGCCCATCAGCACCCGGAGCTGGTATCGAAGGTGATCACGCTCGACAATCTGAGGGTACCCTTCGTGCTCAGCGATAATATGAAGATCCTGTCGTTCCGCTCGAAGGATCCGCATTTCGTGACCGATCCGGGTGTGCTGCCGACGCCGGAAGAGGCCAGGGCGCGCGGCATCGACATCGTCCATACTGGCGCACAGCACACCGAGATGAGCGATCGCGGTCCCGACGCGGTCAAGGAGAAGATCCAAGCGACGCTCGACCGCTTCCTGCGTGACAGCGCCAGCAGCGCGCTCGCGCCGGCCGATACGAAGAGTCCGATGATCATGAACCCCGGCGACTATTAGCCGAAACCCTTTGCGGCAGATCAAGGCAGCTCCGAGCCGGCCACGATAGGAAGGGCCTCGCCATCTCGGAGAGGCACGTGTCGCACTATACCGAAAGTCTTGATACGAAGAGCCTTGATACGAAGAGCCTTGATAGGAAGAGCCTTGGGTTGCCCGCGGCAAGGACGCCGGCGTTCGTACGGCACTTTTATCGTTCGACCCGCAGGCTGCTGCGGTCGATCATCGCCCGCATCGATCTCTCGCAATTTCCGGGATCGTGTTGCGGGTGAGCGCGTCGGCCGCAAGGGAATGCATGAAGGTTGCCCGATGCACCGATATTTGAGCCGAATTTTCCTGTTGCTTGCCGGCGCCACCGCGGGCTTCGGCATGTCGCCTGCCCTCGCCGCCGATGCCGAGCACGGCGCCGATCTCGCCAAGCGCTGGTGTGCGAGTTGCCACGTGGTGGCGAGCGGCCAGACACAGGCTAGCGCCGACGTCCCCTCCTTCGCATCCGTTGCGCGCCGGCCAGACTTCAGTCCGGAGCGGCTCGCTTTCTTCCTGCTCGACCCGCACCCGAAGATGCCGAACTTTCCCTTGAGCCGGACCGAAGCTGGCGACATCGCGGCCTATATCGGATCGCTGCGCCAATAGAACCCCGTCAATCGCGAGCCTGCTAAAAACTGCAAATCCCTGCCGGAAGACCGACAGGGATCAGCAGAAAGGATGATGGACGGCGAATGGGGATCCATTCGGTGGCCCATCATGGACCTGCACCAGGATCAGAATGCGCATCTCGCCGCCGCGCAAGATCAATTTGTGGGCATGCCGCACGGCACCGACAGAATCAGGACTTGTCCTTGCCCGGTTGCATGAAACTGCCGGTCATCTGGCGCATGTGGTCCCCGGCGCTGGTGAATTGACTGCGCAGGAAGTCGGACTGAATTCGCATTGCTTCCTGAAGGTCTGTGGCGTGAACGAGCTTGCGGGCGTGCTCGAACGCCGACTTCATGTTCTGTTCGGTGAAAGCGAGCGCCTGCTTCGACACGTCCGTCCCCGCGCCCGGGACGGACGACATCGATTTGGTGGCGGCTTCGAAAAACATGCCGAATGCTTTTTCCGCCTGGTCAATCGTCTTTTCGGCCAAGTCGCGCAGTTCGGCCGGAACTTCGAGTTTCGGTTCGATCATGGTCGCATTCCTCCCTTTTCTGACTGAATACCACACTTGCCGGATCGCCTTCCAGCGGCCAGCCCCCGGGCAAAGGTTGCCCGGTGGGCCGGATCTGGGAGGAAACGAGGGACGAGGTGTTGGCCGGCGCGGCCAGACTCAGGACAGGGGGTGTTCGGGAAGAGTTTCTTCGGTGGCGAGGTCTTCGACGAGCTTGATGACCTCGAAACGCTGCCGAGCCTCGAGCTTCAGGAACGCACGGAGCAAGCGCAGACTTTCGACGGTGCCGCTCGCAGGCGCGCCAAGCTTGAGGTGCAGTTCAGCCGCGAAATTGAGGTTTTTCATCCCTCACCTATGACAAGCATTAGCCTTCAGTTCTTGCGTCGAAGTCGCACTCGAGGAGCGACGCCGCAACCCAATACAATGGCGAGAATCAGCTCTCGGCCGCAGGCCGAACTTCCTTAGCCGAACGGATGGGGCCCAACCGAGCAGGTTGCAATTATGCCAAGGAACAACCGATCCGGCAAGCCCAACGGCCGGCGTAGCGATGCTTCGCCCGCATCGCGCCACGGCAATTCCGGATAACAGGAAATTCGACCGCCGTCACCCACCTGCGTCAAGAAGCGGCATCAATCACGCATACAGCCGAGATCGCTGTCAATCGGCACTGCGTTTCGCCTTGTTTCCGATGTGAACAGACATTTGCGGAGACGAACTGGCGCCTCGGCAGCATATACACGTAATTGTTGAGTAGCTTCCCAGCGGTTGTATCGACAGCGACATGAACGCTCGTCTTCAATCCTCCGATTGGGGCGCCGGTGAAGTCGACCAACGCGGCAAGCGCCTTGGGATCGGCCGCCCTCCTCATCGGAATGCGTCCCGCTGGCACTTTTCCCTGCGAGCCTCATCGGTTCCGATATGTTTTCCGCGTGTGAACCGTTGTTTAGGAGCGAACGACAAAGCGGTTGCGGAACGGCCACGCGGACGACGGCGCCATGGCTGATAGACTCATGATTTGGGCGCGTGTCACCACCAAAGGACGACGGCATGCTTTCTCGCTGCGATCTGATCAATGGCGCCGCGGTCGCGCTTCTTACCCTCTCGATACAAGGCGCATGGGCGCAGGAGACCAGGATGAACCTGTTCAAGATCGTCACCATCAAGGACGAAATCATCGTCGGATTGTCGGCGGAGGAGCTTCAGGCGCTCGGCGGAAATGATGCGAGCACGCTTGCACATGCGCTGGCGCAAAAAGGCGATCTCACCGTCTGGCAGTACAACGTGCACCGCGGCCCGAACGGCGAATTGCAGCAGGCGCCGACCGCCAAGATCGGGCTCTTGGCCAACGCCTCTCTCCGTGTCGAGCCGTATTCCACGCCTTACCAGATCGTACCGCATCCGTAAGCAGCAGACGGCATGCCCGCGGGCGTGCCGTCGTCATTTGCGCTGCTCTGCCCGTGGTGTCCCCGTTTCCATCGCAAAACCGTAGATCAGCGCCAGCCGGTCCAGGCATTCACGAAAACGCCGCGCAAAATAGTCGTTCCAGCGCTGCGTACGAACGGCGCGCCGCTGCCCGATCTGATCCATGGTCAAGCCCAGCACGAGCACGTCGTGCACCAATGCTGCGCCGTCGGTGCCGAGTTCGCGTTCGACTCGGTTCAGCCGCAACACCGCCTGGCGCTGGCTTTCGGTGACCGGCTCGCGCGTACGCGCGCCATCGACATATTCGCGGGTCGGATCCATCGCCTGAGGGCCCCTCTCCGCTCTCTCCCAATCGCTCTGGAAGGCGCGCCCGCCGCGATATTGTGCTTCGTCGATTTGATGGTGCGCGTGAAGCCGGCCGAGCGGGTCACTACGGACGGACCGGACGGGCACAATCTTCTCGCCGGCATCGAGCGCCAGCGGATTGTCGACCTCGACTTCCGCCACATCGGCATTGAACGGCACGTCGCGGGACCGCCGGTCGTAGATTCCAGCCAATTTGTAAGATTTATTGCGTCGAGCACGTGCCACTCGGATACTCCTTGCAAAGTTGGCGATTGCAAAATCGATAGTCGAACGGGGTGGCCGCCTCCTCAGCCGGCCGAGACCAGCCTCAACACGACGGGACCGACGACGCGGGCGGACGCAACCCCGGATGGCCGCGTCAGACCTGCATGCGGCGCGCAATAGCTGGAGCCGGGCTGACGCGGATGGCCGCAAAACGTGATCTCCTTCCCGTCCTTGTCGCCGCCATAGGGATAGCGACAGTCGCCTCGCGCGAGTTCGAGCAGCGGGATCAGGCGTGGCTGGACGCCGACACAGCGCAACTTCACGCGCGCCGCAGGTTTCATCGCGGATTTTGGCAGCAGGTTCAGGCTCGGTAACGCCGGACGGCGCGGCGAAGGCAGACAGGCCTCGCCCGGCAAAGACGGCACGATCGGTGGGCTCGTCATCCGCGCCAATGCGACGAGTCCCAGCCGCTTGGCGCGACCAGCCACCGCGTTGCGCGTGTAAGCCGTTCCAAACCTTGCGTTAATCCCCGTTGCGATTGCCGCGTAAGACATTCCTTTGAGAAAATAGTCGCAAAGCGCGTCGGAGTGCTCCGACGGCCAATGGCCCGGTTCCATGCTGTTGTCCTGTGATGCGCCTGCTTCGATCGCACGATCGGGCGGTGGGAAAGCACATTCCAGTATTCCGAATCGAAAGTCAAGCGATAATTCTGATATTCATAATTGCATCAATTCCGAATTTCGGATTATAAGAGGCAAGACGTGCGCAATCGAGGGAATCACCATGTTGGACGTTGCAATGATCGAGCGGGGCCTGGAAAAGACGGGCAAGAGCAAGGGCGGCCTGGCGGCGGCCATGGGCGTGCGGCCCGGCGCGGTCTCGGAGATTCTCGGCGGCGAGCGCCTGGTGAAGGCCTCGGAGATCATTCCGATCATGGAATATCTCGAGCTCAACCTCGCGCCGATCATGGGCCGCGTCGGCGCCGGCGCCGTGATCGAGCCCGATTATGAACAGGTTCCGCCGGAGGGACTCGGCGACATCACGCTGCCCTTCCCGATCATGGAAGAGACGGTCGCCTTCGAGATCGTAGGCGACTCCATGCTGCCCAAGTACGAGAACGGCGACGTGATCGTGGTCTACAAGGACCAGCGCCATCCGCTGTCGAGCTTCTACGGCGAAGAGGCCGTGGTCCGGCTCAAGACTGGCGAGCGCTATTTGAAGACCATCGAGCGCGGGAAAAGCCCGTCCGTCGTCAATCTCACCAGCTTCAACGCCAAGCCGATCGTCGGCGTGAAGCTCGACTGGGTCGGAGAGATCTGCCTTTCCATGCCCAAGGGACAGCTCGAGCGGCTGCGGGCCAAGTCGGCCCGCCCCCGCAAGAAGGGCAAATAGGACCCTGATTTACGATTGTTGGAAATCGCCCTTGACTAAATTCTGATTTTCGGAAATAACTCTGCCGCGCCTCCCGACTCAGGAGGGCGGCAGGTTCATTCCATGCAATATTTCGTCGTGATGATCGACTATGGGCGGCGCGGCCGCGAGGCGGTCGTCGATCCCGAAATCACAAGGCGCGAGGTCATCTCGCGCATCGTTTCGGGCGAATACCAGAACGTCTCGTTCATCCACGAAATCGCCGAGAATTCGGTCGAGGACGTGACCGAGGCCATCCTGGCCGAGGCTGCGCTACCCCAGATCCCGCCCGAAGACATCGACCTTCAGGCAAAGCGCCTCGATCACGCCCGCGACCTGCGCAAGCACGAGCGGACGTGACGGAAGCCGGCAGCCTCTGCCCTACCGTCTCGGGTGAATATCACACCATGAGCACGGTCGATCCCGTGGTCTTGCGCGCCGCGAGATCGGCATGCGCCTTGGCGGCATCCTTCAGTGGATAGGTTTGGCGCACCTCGATCTTGACTGCGCCGGACTTGACGACGTCGAACAGCTCGCCTGCCATCGCGACCAGACTTTCACGCTTGGCGGCATAAGTGAACAGCGTCGGCCGCGTGACGTAGAGCGAGCCCTTCTGGGCCAACAGGCCGAGATTGAGCGGCTCCACCGCGCCGGAGGACTGGCCGAACAGCGCGACGACGCCGAGCGGCGCGAGGCAGTCCAGCGATTTCAGGAACGTGTCCTTGCCGACGGAATCATAGACGACCGGCACCTTCTTGCCGCCGGTGATTTCGTCGACGCGCTTCACGAAATCCTCGCGCGTGTAGATGATGACATGGTCGCAGCCATGCGCCTTGGCAAGCTTTGCCTTCTCGTCGTTGCTGACGGTGCCGATCACAGTCGCGCCGAGATGCTTGGCCCACTGGCTCAGGATCAGACCGACGCCGCCGGCTGCGGCGTGGAGCAGGATGGTGTCGCCGGCCTTCACCCGATAGGTCTGCCGGATCAGATACTGCGTCGTCAGTCCCTTCAGCATCATCGCCGCCGCGGTCTTGTCATCGACGCCGTCAGGCAGCTTCAACAAGCGGTCGGCGGGAATCAGCCGGGCCTCGGAATAGGCGCCGAGCGGTGAGGCGCCATAGGCGACACGATCGCCCGGCTTCAGATCGGTGACCCCTGGGCCGACCTCCTCGACAACGCCGGCCGCCTCGCTGCCGAGCCCGCTCGGCAGTTGCGCCGGATACAGGCCGGAGCGGTTGTAGATATCGACGAAATTGAGACCGACGGCGGTGTGGCGGATGCGCGCCTCGCCCGGTCCGGGCTTGCCGACGCTGACCTCCTCCCAGACCAGGACTTCCGGGCCGCCGGTCTTGTGAAAGCGAATGGCATGCGTCATGGGCGTTACTCCCTTATCGTTGCAGTGAAGTTCAGAGCACCTGATCGTCCCGTGAAATAGGCATTTGGTCCGGCCGTTACAGTACAGACACGTAACAAGAATGTCACAACGGGCAACAAACGCCCGCCGTTCCGTCTCTGTTCGGAAGAGTTGATGACGGGCCTGGGGCGAGTGGCAGTAGCCTTCACGCGGGGTTTGGTAGTCGCCTGCGAAGGAGAGCCGAGATGCCAGCTTATGTTCAGCATCATCAGGATGTCGAAATCGCGCCAGTGAATTGCCCCACCTGCATGGGGTTCCTGCCGATGTATGTGCGCGAGGTCGAACCGCATTGGAGCCTTGCCAAGATCGACTTTGTCTATGAATGCGCCGATTGCGGCGCCGAGGTCAGACAAACCATCCGCAAGCCGGAGCAGCTGCGGCACTGATCGCGGGGCCCGCGCACCGCTCAACTATTTGCGTTAAGCGGAAAAAACGCCGTTCGCGCGGGTCTGATGTCTCCCAAACGAGGCTTGTTCTTTGCCCGGAACGCAGGCAGAACAAGCCTCAAGCAAGACCTTTGGGAGCGCCCTTTCGTGGCTGATCAGAAGGCCTCGACCTCGATCGAGGCAGTGGAGAGCGGCCTCGCCGCGCAAGGCTATATCGCGAGCCGGCAGATCGCGACCGCCGTTTATCTGTCGCAACAGATCGAGAAGCCGATCCTGGTCGAAGGCCCCGCGGGCGTCGGCAAGACCGAGCTTGCCAAGGCGATTGCCGCCTGGCGCGGCATGAAGATGATCCGCCTGCAATGCTATGAAGGCCTCGACGAGGCCAAGGCGCTCTACGAGTGGAAATATGCCAAGCAGCTTCTCTATACCCAGATCCTGAAGGACAAGCTCGGCGAAGTCCTGGGCGGTGCGCAGACGCTGCATGCCGCGCTCGACCAGCTGCACGATTTCGGCGACGTGTTCTTCTCCAAGGAATTCGTCGAGCCGCGCCCTCTGCTCCAGGCGCTGGAGCAGCCGGGCGGCTGCGTGCTCCTGATCGACGAGATCGACAAGTCGGACGCGGAGTTCGAATCGCTGCTGCTGGAGATCCTGTCCGACTTCCAGGTCACCATCCCCGAGCTCGGCACCGTCTCCGCGATCACGCCGCCGACCGTGATCCTCACCTCCAACAGCGAGCGCGATCTTGGCGATGCCCTGAAGCGGCGCTGCCTGCATCTGCACATCGGCTTTCCCGAGCAGCGGCTGGAGGAACGCATCGTCGAGAGCCGCGTGCCCGGCATCTCGCAGACGCTGCGCCGGCAGATGGTCGGCTTCATCCACGAGATCCGCTCATTGGATCTGAAAAAGCTGCCTTCGGTCAGCGAGAGCATCGACTGGGCACGCGTGCTGGTGCTGCTCCAGGCTTCGGAGCTCGACACCGAGATCGTCAAGGATACGCTCAACGTCCTCCTGAAATACGAAGCCGACATCGAGGCAGCAGTGCCACAAGTTGCGACCTTCATTGCCAAGGCGGCACGATCCAACGTCTTCGGTTGACGCCGATGCGCGAGAATCTCCATCGTTTCTTTCGGGCGGCGCGCGGCGCCGGCGTTCACGTCTCGCCCGCCGAAAGCATCGATGCGATGCGCGCGGTCAAGCAGGTCGGTTTCTCCGACCGCGCCATCTTGCGCGACGCCCTGCTGCTAACGCTCGCCAAGTCGCAGGACGAAAAACTCGCACTCGGCGACTGTTTCGACCTCTTCTTCAGCCAGCCGGAACCGCGGCAGGATCAGCCCGAGGCCGGCAGCGACGACGCTTCGCAGGACTCAGATCAGTCGTCCGCATCGGACGCGGCCGGCGAAGCCGGTGAAGGTCAGCCTCCCAAGGAACTCGGCCCTCTTGCGCAGATGCTGCTGTCGCAGGATCGCAATGCGATCGCAGCGGCGATCGCCAGTGCCTCCGGTGCTGCCTCGCTGTCCGATATCCGCTATTCCACCCAGCGCGGCATCTTCTCCAGCCGCATCCTCGACGCCATGGGCCTCCAGCGCCTGCGGGACGATCTGGACCAACTGACCGCGACCAACCCGTCCCTGGCCGAGCGTCTGCGCGCCGCGCTCGATGCCTTGCGCGAAGCGGTGCGCGACACGGTCTCGCAGGGGCTCGCGCTCTACGCCCGCGAGGAGGCCGAAAACCTTCGCAACGAGATTCTGCGCAACGCGCCGCTCGCGCGCATCGAGCGGCGGCAGGTCGCCGAGATGCGCGCTCTCATCCGCCAGATCGCCCGCCGGCTGCGCGAGCGCTACTCGAAGCCGCGCAAGCGCCAGCGCCGCGGCCATCTCGACGTTCGCCGCACGCTCCGCCGCAACGCAGCCTGGGGCGGCGTACCGTTCCTCACCGCATGGAAGCGCAAGCATCGTGACCGACCCAAGATCGTGGCGCTCTGCGACGTCTCCGGCTCGGTCGCTCAGGTCTCCGACTTCTTCCTGCTGCTGATCCACTCGCTGCACGAGGTAGTCGATGACGTCCGCTCGTTTGCCTTCTCCTCGCATCTGATCGAGGTCAGCGAGATCCTGGAGAACAACTCGCCGGAAGAGGCGATGGCCGAGATCATGTCCAAGGTCGGCTTCGGCTCGTCCGACTATGGCTCCTCGCTGGTCGATTTCGAGAAAGAGTTCATGAGCACGCTGACGCCACAGACCACGGTGATCGTGCTCGGCGATGCCCGCAGCAACAATCTCGACCCGCGCGCCGACATTCTGCGCCGCATCTCCGAACGGTCGAAGCGACTGGTCTGGCTCAATCCGGAAGGACGGCTCGCCTGGGGCTTTGGCGATTCCGAGATGCCGCGCTATGCGACCTTTTGCAGCGTCGTACGTCAATGCGCCACCGCGCAGCAACTCGAGCGCGCGGTATCCGATATCGTGGCCAGTTATCGATAAGCGGCGATCGCACCCGCCTCTATCGTCAGGCGGCGGTGAGCTCGGCGTGAGCAAGATTGCACTCGCGAAAGTGATGCGCGATTTCGTCGACAGCGCGCTGCTTCCACTCTTCCGCCTGCGCGAGCCAGAAAACGCGGCGCTCGAAATCGAGCGCAGCGCGCTCTCGGCACAGCGATTCCTGACGGCGAATTTCGACCAGCCTATTCATGTACTCCACTCCCTGCCTGTGAAGCCATTCACCGCGAACGAACCTAACAGTGTCCCGAACGCTCCGTCTCATTTTTTCAGCATATTGCGGCGCGAAATGGGACAGCAGCACTTCCCGTGCAGCGCGGCAGTTCGCAGCGCAACATCAAGCCGACATCATCAATAAGTGATCGAGGTCCGGAACGATATTAGCGGCGGAGCGATCTTAACTCTTGTGGCGCAACGAAGTGCGGCAATTTGTGAAGAGACGTTCCAAACAACGCACCGAATTCCCGACTCATTGTCGTCGCATGGTTTTCATGCAGCGTCGCTAACAGAGGCGCGCGAACGGTACTATCGCTTGAGGCAACATGAGCAACGACGTCGACTTCGATCTTTCACCGGATCAATGGGAAGCGCTACGCACACTTCGCAATCCGGCATCGAACGGTCGCCTCTCGAAGGCCTACCTTCTCGAAAGTCTCGTCAAGCTCGGCCTCGTTGTCGTCAATGATGGCTTGCCTGAGATGACGCCCACCGGACGCAAGGTGCTGGTGCGCGGATCATGCCGACTGCTGGATCTCGTGGCTTAATGCGAACGATGGGCTGCACTCGCCCGATCATCAAGTCTTGCCTAAATCGGATTAGATGACCCTGGCAGCAAAACTGCTCGAGGGTGGCCCCGCCGACTGGTTAACCGACTTGCGGATCAGTCATCCCACGGAGGAGCGATGTTCCATATGCCCTCCTCCAGACAGAGAGGAAGCGGGGAAACCAGGAATGAGCCACGGCGCCCTTATAAGCCCAGGTGCGATATTTCAGACCTCGCTCCGAGATCAGTTCCTGATAGCCGCCATGGACCTCGGTTGCAGCCCGAATGTCATCCAATATTCCCTGGGCGCAGGCCCGGTAGGTGCCACTCCCCGAGAATTCGTCGAAGTCCAGCATGCGATCCGCAAACTCGACGTTGAATGTCGGCCAGGATGAGCGTCCCTGGTAGGCGGGAGCCGCGATCTTGTGGATCATCTTGGTCCGCGGATTATCCGCCGACACCAGGAAGTGGAACGTGCTGGGGATGCGGAAGCGCGGCTCCGCAATGATCAAATCCGCCGTGGCCGCGAACAGGGCGCGCTCGCTTTCCTCGTTCAGGTCCCAGAAGCCGCGATGCACGCTGACGAAATCCAGCGCAACCGAGGACGCTGGCGTAGCCGCCGGGCCGTCCAGGGAATGTCTGATGTAGCCGTCCTTGCCGAACAGCCGGAGCAGGTCTCTCTTGTGCTGCGCGAGGTCGCGCCCGAGCAGCCGTTTCAGCTCGTTCTCGTCGACGATTCCGAGCTGCACGCCCCACACGAACGTCGTGTAGACACAGGCATTGGTTACGAAGCGTCGGCGCTCGGCGCGGGTGTCCGTTGCCGCAGAGCGCGGGGCACGGGCATCGCACAGCAAACATCTGGTGCCGTCAGCCTCGAACGGCTCCAGCTCGCTTGCGAGTTGGAGGATCGCCCGCTTCAGGTCGGCGCCGTATTCGGCCAGCAGAAGGCGGCCAGCATGCGCGCATTGCGACATTGCCAGAAAGGACGACGCCCTGTCCTCGGCGGACAGCATCTGCTGGAGACCGGCAAGGATGCCGAGCAGCGTATCCGAGGGCCGCGAGAAATAGTTCACGCCGAGATACCGATCGCGTCCCGCCGGCACGATGGTCGTGGTGACGACGCCAGCGCGAACCGCCTCCAGCAACAGACGCACGCTCTTTTCGAGCAGACGGGCCCGTCGCACCGCGTCCTGCGAATCCATGATGGTTTCAGGATCGAGAACGTCGGGATAGAACCAGGCGAAATCGCGCGGATAATAGGCGGAAGCGTGCGGCGCCCCCGTGACGAGGAATGCCTCGGTCACCGAAAAGGCGCTGTCCATCGCGTGCCGGTAAAGGTCCGCAATGGCAGTGAACGGATGATGCGATTGCCGTAGGAATCGATCGCCGAGAAAATTCACCGCCTGAAGCGCGTTGGCAACGAAGGTCGCCGTCAGCCCCTGATAGAACCGGCTTTCGCGATGGCGCGGAAAAGAAATGTCGCTGTTCATATGTCTCGTCGAATTGTGCCTCGTGGCCCCGGCGGAAGGCCGTCACCATTTTAGGCGTGTCTGATTCGTGTCTCTATCCCGTGACTTGCGGGCTCAACTCACCTTCCCGCGGCCTGAAATTCTCGATCACCCGCAGCAGCACCCGCGCGCCGGTGTCGGCATCGGCGAGCTCGACATGCTCATCAGGATGATGGCTGATCCCGCCGCGGCAGCGGACGAAGATCATGCCGACATCGGCAATGTCGATCATCGCCATGCCGTCGTGCCCTGCCCCGCTCGGCAGCTCGAATACGGAAAAACCTTCCGCTCCGATCGCCTGAGCGATCTGCTCCTTGAGCCACGGCGCACAGGGGGCAGTGCGGTTCTCGTGCGTGACGTCGAGCTGAAGCACCAATTGCCGGCGCTTGGCGGTCGCCTCGATCTGGCAGACGATGTCGGCGACTGCACGCTTGCGATGCATGTCAGTTGGTGCGCGCACGTCGATGGTGAAGCAGACCTCGCCCGGGATGACGTTGGTCGCGCCGGGCCTTGCCTGGATGTATCCGACGGTGCCGATGAGCCCGCCCTCGTCGGTCCGGCAAAACTGCTCGATCGCGCCGATGCATTCGGCCGCGCCGGCAAGTGCGTCGCGCCGAAGAGCCATCGGCACCGTGCCGGCGTGACCGGCCATGCCGGTCAGCCGCGCGGCAAGGCGCGTGGCCCCTGCGATCGCGGTGACGACGCCGACGGGCAGGTTCTGTGCTTCCAGCACCGGCCCCTGCTCGATGTGCAGCTCGAGATAGGCAAGCAGTTCGCGCCGCGCCCGCGCAGCCGCACCAATATGATCGGGGTCGAGGCCGAACGTGATGAGCGCATCGCGCATCGACACGCCGTCACGGTCGCGCGCGTTCAGGACGCTCTCGTCGAATGTGCCGGCCACCGCACGGCTGCCGAGGAGCGTCGAGGCGAAACGTACTCCCTCTTCATCGGCAAAGCCGACGACCTCGATCGCGAACGGCAGGCGCTTGCCGCGGCGATTGAGATCTGCGACGCAGGCGATCGCGGTGATCACACCGAGCGGCCCGTCCCATTTGCCGGCAGCGCGCACCGTGTCGTAGTGCGAGCCGAGCATCAGGCAGGGCGCACCCGGCCGCTCGCCTTCGTAGCGGCCACACACATTGCCGATCGCATCGAGATGCGCGCTCATGCCGGCCTCGCGCATCCAACCCAAGATGAGGTCCGCAGCCTCGCGCAGCTCCTTGCTGAGATAGATGCGGGTGAGCTTGCCAACCTCTTCCGATATCGCGGCGAGCTCGTTGATGCGGCGCACGATCTCTTTGCCGAGCGATGTCGTCTGAACGGCGTTCCCAGCAACCATTTCGGCGGGCTTTCCATCTCTCGCGGACCGCAGCCGCGGCGGTCCTGATGACGATCGATACAAGTTCGGTGCCAGCGAAAGTCACGCATTCGGCGCCGTCCCAATCCGCACGTGGTTAGCATGAATGCGAGCGGCCGGCCGACCGTCCCGCTCCGTCATGCACACGCGCGAACCGGTTAAGGCTGCTTAACTCCATTGCATACAATTGTGAGTTACTGCCCATAAATTAATCTGTCGATCCCCTGACCAGGATTCGGGCAGCGCGCAAGCTCCATTATTTTCAATAGCTTACACTCAAATGAAAGCTCCGCAGCCTGTGGCACGAAGCTTGCGACACTTGTTCCAAGCTCCGCCAGACCGGCGGTAGCCGCGAGATTGAGGCGGGGCATCCGCCAAGGGGAGCAAGCAATGGATTTTGGCAGGATTTCACGACGGCATTTGTTGCAAGGCGGCGCGGCCCTGACCCTCGGTGCCGCGGTTGGCGTCCGCCCGGCCTTCGCAGCCGAGACGACCATCGGCTTCATCTATGTCGGCTCGCGTGACGACTACGGCTACAACCAGGCGCATGCGCAGGGCGCGGCGGCGCTGAAGAAGATTCCCGGCCTCAAGGTCGTCGAGGAAGAGAAGGTGCCGGAGACCGACGCGGTCGAGAAGACGATCGAGTCCATGATCAATCTCGACGGCGCCAGCCTGCTCTTCCCGACTTCGTTCGGCTACTACAATCCGCACATGGTCAAGATGGCCAACAAGTACCCGAAGCTGCGCTTCGAGCACTGCGGCGGCTTGTGGAGCGACAAGGATCCGAAGAACGCCGGCAGCTATTTCGGCTATATCGACGAAGCTCAATACATCTCCGGCATCGTCGCCGGCTACACCTCCAAGAGCGGCAAGCTCGGCTTCGTTGCGGCGAAGCCTATCCCGCAGGTGCTGCGCAACATCAACGCTTTCACGCTCGGGGCCAGGCTCGCCAATCCGAAGGCGACCACGCAAGTCATCTTCACCGGTGACTGGTCGATGCCGGTCAAGGAAGCCGAAGCCACCAACAGCCTGATCGACCAGGGCGTTGACGTGCTCACCTGCCATGTCGACGGCCCCAAGACCATGGTCGAGAACGCGGCGCGCCGCGGCGCCTTCGTGTGCGGCTATCACACCAACCAGTCGCCGCTCGCGCCGAAGGCGTATCTCACCGGCGCGGAGTGGAATTGGGAAGCGCTCTATCCGAAGTTCGTGAAGATGATCGCCGCCGGCGAGAGCATCCCGAACTTCTATCGCGGCGGCCTCAAGGAGGAGATCGTCAAGACCTCGCCCTATGGCGAAGCGGTTTCGGCAGAGGCCCGCAAGCACGCAGACGACGTCAAGGCCAAATTCCTCTCGGCTGACGGCTACGCCATCTTTAAGGGCGGACTGGTCGACAACAAGGGCAAGACGGTGATCGCGGCCGGCACCGATCGCGGTCAGAAGGATCCCGAGCTGGAGAAGATGGACTATCTCGTCGAAGGCGTGATCGGAGCGACTTCGTGACGACGGAAGCGGCGGATTCTGCCGAGGCGGTCGGGACAATAGCCCCGGCCGCCGATTCCGGCTTTCTGCAACGGCACGGCGGCACGATCGAATATGTCCTGATCCCGGGCGCGGCGCTCGTCGGCGCGCTCGTGGTGTTCGGCATCTTCGTCGCGATGTTCGGCAAGAATCCGCTCGACCTTTATTTCTACATGTACTACGGCGCGTTCGGCACCTGGTTCTCCTGGCAAAACACCCTGACGCGCGCGGCGCCGCTGATCCTCACCGCACTCTGCACCGCGTTGCCCGCGCAACTCGGCATGGTCATCATCGGCGGCGAAGGCGCGCTCCTGATCGGCGCACTCTCGGCAACCAGCGCCGCATTGGCGCTTCAAGGCATGCCGCCGCTCGCCGTACAAATTGCCATGGTCATCGCCGGCGTGATCGGCGGAGGCTTGTGGATCATGCTGTCGGGCGGCTTGCGACAGTATCGCGGTGTCAACGAGACCATATCGAGCCTGCTGCTCGTCTACATCGCGCTCGCAATCCTCAACCATCTCGTCGAAGGCGCGATGCGCGATCCCGCCAGCCTCAACAAGCCCTCGACGCGCGATATCGGCGCCGCCAACATGATCGGCACCATTCCGGGCACCGACGTGCATTGGGGCCTCTTGTTCGGTCTGATCGCCGCCATCGCCGCCTACGTCCTGATCTATCACACCGTGTTCGGCTTCGCGGCGCGGGTTGCCGGCGGCAACATCCGCGCCGCGAAAATCGTCGGCCTCGGCGTCGACAAGCTGATCCTAACCATCTGCTTTCTCGCCGGCGGCGCCGCGGGCCTTGCCGGCATGGTCGAGGTCGCCGCCGTGCAGGGACGCACCAATGCCAATCTTGCTGCCGGCTACGGCTTCACCGGCATTCTCGTTGCCTTCCTCGCGCGGCAAAATCCGCTCGCCATCATTCCCGTCGCGATCCTGCTCGGCGGCATCAGCGCCAGCGGCGGCCTGCTGCAACGGCGCCTCGGATTGCCCGATGCATCCGTGCTGGTGCTCCAGGGCATCATCTTCGTCTTCGTGCTGGCCAGCGATGCGCTCTACGGCCGCATCGGATTCCTGAAAGGCAAGTCCTGATGGCAGACGGATCGATCGGACTCTGGACCGTCCCGCTCGCCGTGCTCGGCGGCGCCATTCGTGTCTCCACGCCGTTCCTGTTCGTGAGCCTGGGGGAATGCATCACCGAGCGCTCCGGCCGCATCAATCTCGGCCTCGAAGGCACGCTGGTGATGGGCGCGATGAGCGCCTATGGCATCTCCTACCTTTCAGGCTCTCCGTGGCTGGGCGTGCTCGCAGCCGGCATCACCGGCGCACTGCTGGGCGCGCTGCACGCTGGCATCTGTTCGCTGCCGCGCGTCAACGACGTCGCCGTCGGCATTGCGTTGATGCTGTTCGGTACCGGCCTTGCCTTCTATCTCGGCAAGCCGCTGATCGAGCCCACCGCGCCGCGGCTGCCGGCGATCGATTTCGGCTGGTGGAGCGACGTCCCGCAGGTCCGCGCCGCGCTGCGCGTCAACGTGCTCTTCCTGATCGGCGTCGCACTCGCACCGATCCTGTACTGGGCCTTCCGCACCACGCGCTGGGGCTTGCTCATCCGAACCGCTGGCGAGAGCTCGGATGCCGCGCGCGCGATGGGCCACTCGGTGCTGCTGATCCGCCTGCGCGCTACCATGGTCGGCGGCTTCCTCGCCGGCATCGGCGGCTCGTTCCTGTCGCTGTTCTATCCCGGCAGCTGGAATGAAGGATTGTCCTCGGGCCAGGGCATCACGGCGGTGGCGCTCGTGATCTTCGCGCGCTGGGATCCCCTGCTCTGCCTATGGGCCTCGCTCGCCTTCGGCGGCGCCGCGGCGCTGGGGCCGGCGCTGCAATCGGTCGGCGTCACCTCCGGGTATCACCTTTTCAATGCCGCGCCATACATCCTGACGCTGGCGATCATGATCATCACCTGCTCGCCCAAACGCACGCTGACCGGAGCCCCGGCGGAATTGTCGATCACACGCTAGAGAGCAAGATCATGCCCGAGCGACACATCAAGTCCGAGCCCTATGCCTGGCCCTATAACGGCGACCTCCGTCCCGAAAACACCGCGCTCATCATCATCGACATGCAGACCGACTTCTGCGGCATCGGCGGCTATGTCGACAAGATGGGCTACGACCTCTCGCTGACACGGGCACCGATCGAGCCGATCAGGAAGCTGCTCGCAGTGATGCGCAGCCAAGGCTTCCATATCATTCATACCCGTGAAGGCCACCGCTCCGATCTGTCCGATCTTCCGCCCAACAAGCGCTGGCGCTCGCGCCAGATCGGCGCCGGCATCGGCGATCCCGGCCCCTGCGGCCGCATCCTGGTACGCGGCGAGCCCGGCTGGGACATCATCCCGGAGTTGGCGCCGCTGCCGGGCGAGCCGATCATCGACAAGCCGGGCAAGGGCTCGTTCTGCGCCACCGACCTGGAGCTGATCCTGCGCGTGCGCGGCATCGAGAACATCGTGCTCACGGGCATCACCACCGACGTCTGCGTTCACACCACCATGCGCGAGGCCAACGATCGCGGCTTCGAATGCGTGCTGCTGCACGATTGCTGTGGCGCGACCGACAAGAGCAACCACGACCACGCGCTAAAGATGATCAAGATGCAGGGCGGCGTGTTCGGCGCGGTTTCGACGTCGGACGCCTTCATCGGAGCGATTTCGTGATCATCGGCGAAACGCCACCGCCCTCCGGCGCCTTCGGCGTCGATGCCGTCGCCATGACCATGCGCTTCGGCGATTTCCTGGCGCTGGACAATGTCGAGCTGAAGGTGCGGCCGGGCTCGTTCCACGCGCTGCTCGGCGAGAACGGCGCCGGCAAATCGACCCTCGTCAAATGCATCATGGGCTATTACCACGCGACCGAAGGCGACATCCTCGTCGGCGGGCGCGAGCAGGCGATCGGCAATCCGAAGGACGCTCACGCGCTCGGGCTCGGCATGGTCTACCAGCATTTTACGCTGGTGCCGGCGATGACGGTCGCGGAAAACCTCGTGCTGGCCCGCGACGATGTGCCGGCGGTGGTGAACTGGCCGAAGGAGATGAAGGAGCTCGAGGCGTTTCTGAGCCGCATGCCCTTCAAGGTGCCGCTCGGCGCCAAAGTCTCGGACATCTCTGCCGGCGAACGCCAAAAGTGCGAGATCCTCAAGCAGCTCTACCTGAAGCGTCGCTTCCTGATCCTGGACGAGCCGACCTCGGTGCTGACGCCGGCGGAAGCCGACGAGGTGCTCGGCATGCTCCGCGGCCTGGTCGTCAGGGGTGAGCTGACGATCCTGATGATCACGCACAAGTTCCGCGAGGTCATGGCGTTCGCCGACGACGTCACGATCCTGCGCCGCGGCAAGCTGGCGGGTCATGGCAAGGTGGCTGAGCTCACGCCGGACGCGATGGCTCGCACCATGATCGGCGCCGAGGAGTTGACGGTGCAGCCGCCGCGCACCGGTAAGGCTGGCCAAGCCAGGCTCGAGCTGCAAAAGCTCCGTGCGCTCGACGATGCCGGCGCAGTCGCCGTGCATGACGTTTCGCTCACTGTCCGGGCCGGCGAGATCGTCGGCATCGCCGGTGTCTCCGGCAACGGCCAGCGCCAGCTGGTCGAGGTGCTGGCCGGCCAGCGCGAGGCCGAAAGCGGCGAGATCCGTGTTGCCGGCGATCCTTACCGCGCCAGCCGCGAGGAGATGCGGCGCCACAAGATGTCGCTCCTGCCCGAGGAGCCGTTGAAGAACGCCTGCGTCGGCGGCATGAGCGTCGCCGACAACATCGCCTTCCGCGAATTCGACCGTGCGCCCTTCGCCCGTGGCGGCTGGTGGCTCAATCGCGGCGCCTTTCGGGACGATGCCAGGACGAAGATCGCGCAATACAGGATCAAGACCCGCACGCCGGATACGCCGATCTCGGCACTGTCCGGCGGCAACGTGCAACGCGCCGTGCTCGCCCGCGAACTTGCCGGCGACGTCGAGGTGCTGATCGCGGCCAATCCCTGCTTCGGCCTCGACTTCGCAGCGGTGGCGCAGATCCACGCCGAGATCATGGCCGCCCGCAACCGCGGCGCCGCCGTGCTGCTCGTCAGCGAGGATCTCGACGAATTGCTCGAACTGTCCGATCGGCTGGTGGTGATGTTCCACGGCGAATTCGTGTATGAAGCACGGACCAGCGAGGCCGACCTCACCGTGGTCGGCCGGCACATGGCGGGGCACTGACCAGGGAGCAGCGATGAGCGGCGCATCCGAGCGGGACGAGCACTTCCTGCGTCTGTCCTTCGCGATCGCCCGCCGCTCCCTGACCCATGGCAATCACCCGTTCGGCTGCATCGTCGTCGATGCGGATAGCAACGTACTGATCGAGACCGAGAACGGCTACATGCCGGATCACGACGGCACCGCGCATGCCGAGCGCCTCGCGGCCACGCAGGCCTGCCGCACGCTCAGTCGCGAAGTGCTGGCGACGGCGACGCTCTATTCCTCCGCCGAGCCCTGCGCGATGTGCGCCGGCGCGATCTACTGGGCCGGCATCGGCCGCGTGGTCTACGGTCTCAGCGAGCACCGCCTGCGCGGCGTTACCGGCAACCATCCGGAGAATCCAACGCTCGACCTGCCCTGCCGCGAGGTCTTTGCCAGCGGGCAGCGGCCGACCGAGGTGATCGGGCCGTTGCTGGAGGATGAGGCCGAGGCGCTGCACGAGGGCGCGTGGACGAAGTAGCAGCACATCCAAAAGGAGATGACGCCGCGGAGGTTTGACGCGGCGCCATCGTCACCTGCAGTACCGTAGGGTGGGCAAAGGCGCGCATGCGCCGTGCCCACCATCGGAGTGCTACAGAAGCAGAAGCGGTGGGCACGCTTCGCTTTGCCCACCCTGCGACTACCGAGCGTTAGAACTTCACGGTGATACCGGAATAGAGCGAGGACTCGGTGCAGGAGCCGGTGCTCACCGTCCGGCCACCGACGGCCGTGGTACAGCCGACGGCAAGGTTGTGATCGAGGCCGAACTTGTTCTGCCAGTAGCGGTAGGCCACCCAGACGTCCACGAAGTGGGAGTACTTGTCACCCCAGGCCGCCTTCGAGGCGTCGAAGGTCAGACGGATGGGTTCCGAGTTCAACTCGACCGCCGTGTTGTAGACGCCATTCGCCGGGCTGTAGGGAAGCGGCTCGGTGTCGGTGCCCTTCTTGCCGTACCAGCCAGCGCGGCCGCTGATCGAGAAGTACTGCATGTTCGGCGGCAGGAAGCCGAGGTCCATGTAGTAATTGACTTCGACAGCCCAGGTTGGCTTGAACGACGTGTTGCCGTCCGCGAGACACGTCACTCCGGGAAGGCCCGGACCGAACAGCCCGCACTGGCTGAAGGAATTGTGGTTGGCGAACTCCCAATAGACCAGCGGCGCGACGTTGATGTAGCCCTTGTAGGGCAGGTCGAACGCAAACTGCAGGCCGCCGACGACGTCGCGCTTGGCAGCGCCGAAATACCTGTTCTCCGTATTGGCATCCATGCCGACTTCAAACGAGATGTTGTGCAGCGGCCCCGCGGTGAAAGCCTTGGTGTTGAAGAGCTCGTTCCAGCCGAAGGTCGAGCGGAACAGGCCATAGATTTCGGTCGCTCCGGCGCAGGATGCCGGCGCGCCGAAGATCGTGCCCGCGTTGGTGCAGGGTCCCGCCGGGTCATTGTGATCCGACTTGAACATGGAGATGGTGAAGAAGTTCGTGCCGTATGCCCAGAGGTCGAAATGGGTGAACGAATAGACCTGCTTGGTGGTCTTGCTGTTGATCGATCCATCCGGCCGGAATGACCACGCGCCCGGCTGCGAGGCGTTGAAGATGTACGAGAACGTGACGCGGTTATCGATGACCAGGAAGAACGGAAGGTCCGGCGCCTTCTTGACCGCCTTGACCGGCAGATCCGCCGCTTGAGCCAGGCCACCGGTGGCCAGCGTGGCAAGTGACAGCGCCGCTGCTGCCATTGCCGTGTAACGAAACGACATCCTGAATACCCCCAAGTTTGGACACGTAAAAAATGAACGTCCCCTGGGTGCGACACTTGCGCCGATCTCCCGGAGTGAGAAGCCTCAACTTTTCACACGGCGTGCCGCTTGTTGCGGCAGCACGTGACGAGTCATCGAGGAGATTGCAGAGTGCCCGCACGTAGTGAGCACGAGAGGCAAGGGATCGCTATTGCCAAACATTCCCGATTGTTTTTATTCGGATTTTCTGATCACGCCCCGATGCGACGCCGAGTTGGAGTGGCCGTCGCGACCGCCGCGCTGCAAGCGATGGACGGACCGGCGCATGATTGCTCAACATGGCGTCAAGCCTGCACAGAGGGTTCCGATTTGGTTTGAACCGTCACAAATTTGCAACAGGCGCGGCTCGAAGCGCGATAGCTTCCGCTGTCCATGTTTGCGCTCGAAAGCGCGGAACGACTCAACCGGCACCGCTGCACCTGCCGCAGCGTTGAGCAAGGGATGACGCTTTTTCACATCTTACGCGACAGCTCAAACTAGCCCACAATTGAGGCACTTCATCCATGCCAGCGCATCAGCGAATGTTAGATCAGACGCCTAACGGCCTGCATTGCGGCGAGCCCCCTCTGCTTCAGGCGATCGGGCTCACCAAGCGCTATGGTGATTTCCTCGCCAACGATGCCATCGACATCGAGATCCGGCCGAGGGAAATCCACGCGCTGCTCGGCGAGAACGGCGCCGGCAAGTCAACGCTGGTCAAGGCGATCTACGGATTGATCCAGCCCAGCGCCGGCGAGATTCGCTGGCAGGGCGAACGACTAGTGCTGTCCGGTCCCTCGGACGCGCGCAGGTGCGGCATCGGCATGGTATTCCAGCATTTCTCGCTGTTCGACAATCTCACCGTCGCCGAGAACGTCGCGCTCGGCCTCGACGGGAAGGAATCGTTCAAGGACATGTCGGCACGGCTGGAGCGGGTCTCGAAGACCTACGGACTGCCGCTCGATCCCCGACGCGAGGTCTGGCAATTGTCGGTCGGCGAGCGCCAACGCATCGAGATCGTCCGGGCGCTGATGCAGGATCCGAAATTCCTGATCCTGGACGAACTCACCGCAGTGCTGACGCCTCAGGAAGCCGACCAGCTTTTCATCGTGCTGGAGCGGCTCAAGGCCGAAGGCCGCGCCATCCTCTACATCAGCCACAAGTTAGAGGAAGTGAAGCGGCTCTGCGACACCGCAACGATCCTGCGCGGCGGCAGGAAGGTCGAAACCTGCAATCCCCGGCGCGAGACCGCCGCCTCGCTCGCGCGCATGATGGTCGGGGCTGAGATCAAGGAAGTGAAGGCCGCATCCGGCCGCAAGACCACCGTGCCGCGTCTCGTCGTCAACGATCTCTCGCTCTCTCCAAGCGAAGCGCATGGCGTACGTCTCGAGCACATTTCGTTCGAGCTGAAGGGCGGCGAGATCTTGGGCATCGCCGGCGTCGCCGGCAACGGCCAGGACGAGCTGTTCGCCGCACTCTCCGGCGAGCGCCTGTCGAAGGACCCCGGCACCGTCGTGATTGAGGGCATCGCCGCCGGCCACCTCTCGATCACGCAGCGGCGCAAGCTCGGCGCCGCCTTCGTGCCCGAGGAGCGTCTCGGCCACGGCACCGCGCCGCGCATGAAGCTGTCGGAGAACGCGCTGCTCACCGGGCATGCCGCCAGCGGCATGGTCCGCCACGGCTTCATCGACACCGCGGCAACGCTGAAGACGGTCGACCGCGCGACCGAAACGTTTGACGTCCGCAAGGCCAGACGCGATCCGGAAGCAGCATCCCTCTCCGGCGGCAATCTGCAGAAATTCATCGTCGGCCGCGAGATCCTGCGCAACCCGGCGGTTCTGGTGGTCAGCCAGCCGACCTGGGGCGTCGACGCCGGCGCAGCCGCCGTGATCCGCCAGTCGCTGCTTGATCTCGCAACAGCTGGCGCCGCCGTGCTCGTGACCAGCCAGGATCTCGACGAGCTCACGGAGATCGCCGACCGCATCGCCGTGATGTTTCACGGCCGGCTGTCGGCTCCGATTGCCGCGAGCGAAGCGAGCCGCGAAAAGCTCGGTCTTCTGATGGGCGGCAGCAGCCTGGAGCCGAAGGAGGTCACGCATGCAGTTGGTGCTTGAGAAGCGCGCCGAACGCTCCAATACGATCGCGCTGATCTCGCCACTGATCGCGATCGGCCTCACCATCGTGACCATGGTCATTCTGTTCGCGATCCTCGGCAAGAATCCGCTGCTCGCATTGCATGCCTATTTCATCGCGCCGCTAACCGACGGCTATTCGCTTCAGGAGATCGCGGTGAAGGCCACGCCGCTGGTGATGATCGCGATCGGGCTGTCGCTCTGCTATCTCGCCAATGCCTGGAACATCGGCGCCGAGGGACAATTCCTGATCGGCGCGGTCGCCGGAAGCTGGATTGCGGTGAAAACGCAGGGCACCGATGCCGGCGCCTGGGTGCTGCCGGCCATGCTCGTGCTCGCCGCCGCCGCAGGCGCGCTCTATGCGCTCATCCCCGCGATCTGCAAGGTGAAGTTCGGCGCCAGCGAGATCCTGACCAGCCTGATGCTGGTCTATGTCGCCGACCTTTTCCTCGACTATCTCGTGCGCGGCCCCTGGCGCGATCCGCACGGCTTCAACTTTCCGACCACAGCGGAGTTCGATCCGGTGGCGACGGTGCCGCTGCTGATCGAGGGCGGCCGGCTGCATCTCGGCTCGATCATCTCCCTGCTCGTCGTCGCTGCAGCCGCGATCCTGCTCGCACGCACCATCAAGGGCTTTGAGATCCGCGTGGTTGGCGCCGCGCCGCGTGCCGCGCGGTTCGGCGGCTTCAATGCCGACCAGCTCATCATCCTGACCTTCGCGGTCTCCGGTGCGCTGGCAGGCCTTGCCGGCATCATCGAGGTCGCAGGACCTGTCGGGCACCTCCAGCCCGGCATCTCACCTGGTTACGGTTTTACCGCGATCATCGTCGCCTTCCTTGGCCGGCTGAACCCGCTTGGAATATTAATTGCAGGACTTTTTCTCGCATTGACCTTTATCGGCGGCGAGCAGGCACAGATCGCAATGAAGATCCCATTGGACGTCACCAAGGTCTTCCAGGGCATTTTGTTGTTCTACGTGCTCGCCTGCGATTCCCTCATCCTCTACCGCTTCAAGCTGACCTTCCCGAACCGAGAGGTGCCCCGTGGGGCTGGTTGAGGCCATCATCCTCGCGATCCTCGCCGCATCGACGCCGCTGCTGATCGCGGCGACCGGCGAGCTCGTGACCGAGCGTTCCGGCGTGCTCAATCTCGGCGTCGAAGGCATGATGATCGTCGGCGCGGCCTGCGGCTTTGCCGGCGCCTGGCTGACCGGCTCGATCTTCATTGGAGCGCTATTCGGCATCGTCGCGGGCACGCTGATGTCACTGGTCTTTGCGCTGATGACGCTCGGGCTCGCCGTCAACCAAGTCGCGACGGGTCTCGCGCTGACCATCCTCGGCATCGGGCTCTCCGGGCTGATCGGCGCCGGCTTCGTCGGCGAGCGCATCACGCCGGCCGCGCATCTCACCATCCCCGGCCTCACTGACATTCCGCTGATTGGCCGGGTGCTGTACGGCGAGGACGCCTTTGTCTATTTTTCGGTCGCGCTCATCGTTGGCGTCTGGTGGTTCCTGTACCGCACGCGCGCGGGATTGATCCTGCGCGCCTGCGGCGACAATCATGTCTCCGCGCATGCACTCGGCTACCCCGTGCTGCGCATCCGCACCTTCGCCGTGATGTTCGGCGGCGCCTGCGCGGGTCTTGCGGGCGCCTATCTGCCGCTTGCCTATACGCCGTTCTTCATTCCCGGCATGACCGCAGGCCGTGGCTGGATCGCGCTGGCGCTGGTGGTGTTTTCGTCCTGGCGGCCGGGCCGGCTCGTCATTGGGGCTTACCTCTTCGGCGCGGTGACGATCCTGCAACTGCATGCGCAGGGCTGGGGCGTCGGCATTCCCTCGCAGTTCATGTCGGCGCTGCCGTACCTCGCAACCGTCATCGTCCTGGTCCTGCTCTCCCGCGCCCGCACCGGCGGCTCGACCGCGCCGGCCGCGCTCGGCACGGTGTTCGTGCCTGACCGCTGAGTTTTTCATTTCCGCAGCGTGCGCGATGGGGCGCGCGCGTTGCGGATCGTGGCTTTCCCCTGATGTTTGGAGATTGATGATGAGGAAATCACTTCTTGCGCTGGCTGCCGGGCTTTTGCTTGCCGGGAGCGTCGGTGCAGCCTCCGCCGCCGACAAGCTCAAGGTCGGCTTCATCTATCTGGGTCCGATCGGAGATCTCGGTTGGACCTATCAGCACGATCTCGCGCGGCAGGCGCTGGTGAAGGAATTGGGCGACAAGATCGAGACCACCTATCTCGAGAACGTGCCCGAAGGTCCCGATGCCGAACGCTCCATCGAGCAGCTCGTCCGTGCCGGCAACAAGCTGATCTTCACGACCTCCTTCGGCTACATGGATCCGACGCTGAAGGTCGCCAAGAAGTATCCGAACGTGCATTTCGAACACGCGACCGGCTACAAGCGCAACCCGAACATGTCGACCTATTCGGCCAAATGGTATCAGGGCCGCTACATTCAAGGCCTCATCGCGGCCAAGATGTCGAAGTCAGGCGTGCTCGGCTATATCGGCTCGTTCCCGATTCCCGAGGTCGTCTCCGGCATCAACGCGACGATGCTGGCGGCGCAGACCATCAACCCCAACATCAAGGTCAAGATCATCTGGGCCAATACCTGGTTCGACCCGGGCAAGGAGGCCGACGCCGCCAAGGCGCTGATCGACCAGGGAGCTGACGTGATCATGCAGCACACGGATTCGCCGGCGGCGATGCAGATCGCCAGCGAACGCGGCAAGCTCGCCTTCGGCCAGGACTCAGAGATGATCAAGTTCGGACCCAAGACCCAGCTGACCTCGATCCTTGACACCTGGGGCCCCTACTACATCGAGCGCGTCAAGGCCGAGCTCGCCGGCACCTGGAAGTCGGAGGACACCTGGGGCGGCCTCGACAGCCACATGTTCGCGATGGCGCCCTACACCAACATGCCTGACGACGTGAAGAAAATGGCCGAGGATGCCCAGGCCGCGATCACAGCAGGCAAGCTGCATCCGTTCAAATGCCCGATCGTTGGGCAGGACGGCAAGCCGGTCGAGTGCAAGGGCGGCGATCATCTCGACGACGGCCAGATCCTCGGCATGAATTTCTACGTGAAGGGCATCGACGACAAGCTGCCGGGCAAGTAGCACGCTTCTTGCTTTGACCAGATCACCTGCTCCTCCCGGAGGAGGTTCGGAGGGGGTGGCCAGAAGCACCCGGCACTTGTGGCTGCCCCCTCTTTTATCCCAGCTGCATGCTGCGCGCCGCCGAACTGTGGCGGCGGATGAGGTCCGCGACATCGAGGCCCGGGATCGCGCCGTCGACCACGGCCCATTTTCCCGCCACCATCACCCGGTCGGCCCGATGGGCCCCGCACAGCACCAGCGCAGCCA
Organism: Bradyrhizobium zhanjiangense; assembly: GCF_004114935.1. Classification (NCBI taxonomy): domain Bacteria; kingdom Pseudomonadati; phylum Pseudomonadota; class Alphaproteobacteria; order Hyphomicrobiales; family Nitrobacteraceae; genus Bradyrhizobium; species Bradyrhizobium zhanjiangense. The sequence continues at coordinate 3,351,782 of NZ_CP022221.1, read as the reverse complement.
GCGGATCGCCATGGCCGGAGAAGCGCAGCTCGTCGAGCTTGAACAACGCGAGATCGGCGGCCTTGCCGACGGCGATCTCGCCGAGCTCGGGCCGGCCGACGCACGCCGCCGAGCCTCTGGTGACCCAGCGCAGAGCGTCCTTGTGGCTGACCTTCGTCACGCCGTAGCGGGCTCGTTGCAGCAGGAAGGCGGCACGCACTTCTTGCATCAGGTTCGAGCCGTCGTTGGAGGCCGAGCCGTCGACCCCAATGCCGATGCCGACGCCGGCCTCCTCCATCTCGCACACCGGGCAACAGCCGGAGGCCAGCAGCTGGTTGCTGCACGCGCAATGGCTGATGGTCGTCCTGGCCTTGCCGAGCCGCTTCATCTCCTCGGTGTTGAAGAAAATTCCGTGAGCGAGCCAGGTCCGCGCATTGAGCCAACCACATTGTTCGAGATAGTCGAGCGGGCGGCAGCCATACATCTGCTCGCAAAACTTGTTCTCGTCCTCGGTCTCGGCGAGATGGGTGTGCAGGCGCACGTCGAGCTTTTCGGCGAGTTCGGCGGTGGCGCGCATCAGCGAGGTCGTCACGGAGAAGGGCGAGCACGGCGCGAGCGCAATCTGCACCATCGCATCCGCGCTACGCTGGTGATGCTTGGCGACCACGCGCGCGCTGTCGGCGAGGATGGTGTCCTCGTCCTGCACGACGCTATTAGGCGGCAGGCCGCCGTCGCGTTGCGACAGGTTCATCGAGCCGCGCGTCAGCAGCACGCGCATATCGAGCCGCTGCGCCACCGCCGCTTCGATATCCACGGCGTCCTCGAGTCCTGCCGGGAAGACATAGTGATGATCGGTCGTCGTGGTGCACCCTGACAGCAGCAGCTCGGACATCGCCACGGTCACGCCGAGTTCCAGCGCCTCCGGCGTCAGCTTCGCCCACACCGGATAGAGCGCCTGGAGCCAGGGAAACAGCTCGCGATCCATCGCCGCCGGCAGGGCCCGCGTCAGCGTCTGGTAGAAGTGATGGTGCGTGTTGATCAGGCCAGGCAGCACGACGTGGTCGCCCGCATCGAACACCGCGACATCCGCGGTCGCAGGCGCCCCGCCGGCCGGCACGAGCTCGACGATCCGGCCATCCTTCACCACGACCCCGCGCTCGGCCCCGTCGGCGAGGATGGCCAGGGGATCCCTGATCCAGATCGGACTTGCGTCGGTCATGATCCTGCTTCTCCTCAGATCCGCTGACGGCAGGCCTGCAAGGCGGCGGCCGGTCTGACCGCGTTCTTGCCTGCGACTTGTTGTTGCGACTTGGCTCCGGTCTTGCAAGACTTTCTCTTGTCCGATTCACCCTGCCGAAGCGTTGGCGCAGCCATGGATTTGAATACCATCACAGCGGTCGCCCATCCGCAAACACGCGCGCAACTCCCTGCCTGGACGGCAGGCGACGCTTGGCTCGCGGGCGGCACCTGGCTGTTCTCGGAGCCGCAAACGCATCTGAGGCGGCTGATCGATCTCACCGACCTGAAATGGCCGGCGCTGACGGTCACCGAGAGCCATCTCAGCATGGCGGCCACCTGCACCATCGCAGAGCTCGATGGTCTCGCCTGCCCGTCCGACTGGCTCGCCGCGCCGCTGATCGGCCAGTGCTGTCGGGCCTTCCTTGCTTCGTTCAAGATCTGGAAGACGGCAACGGTCGGCGGCAATCTCTGCATGTCGCTGCCGGCGGGACCGATGATCTCGCTAACATCAGCGCTCGACGGCGTCTGCACCATCTGGAAGGCCGGCGGTGGTGAACAGAGGATCTCCGTCGCCGACTTCGTCACCGGCAATCAGCGCAACCGCCTGACGCCAGGCGACCTGATCCGGCAGATCGATATCCCGATTGCCGCTTTAAAGCGCCGCACCGCCTTTCGCCAGATCTCGCTGGCGCCCGTCGGCCGCTCGGCGGCGCTTCTGATCGGCAGCCTCGATCCGGACGGCACGCTGACATTAACGGTCACCGCATCGACGGTGCGGCCGATCCAGCTGACCTTCCGCAAGGCCCCCGACGCGAGTGCGCTTCGCGATGTGATCGCGCAGCAGATCACGGACGACCTGTACCATACCGACATCCATGGCAAGCCGCTCTGGCGCAAGCACATGACGCTGCGGCTCGCCGAGGAGATCCGCGGCGAACTCCTGGGCGGAGTGCCATCATGAGCTTCGAGATCAACGGCACGGCGTTTTCGCAAGGGCCGCGTGCTGGCCAGTGCCTGCGTACGTTTCTGCGCGAGCTCGGCCATTTCGGCGTGAAGAAGGGTTGCGATGCCGGTGATTGCGGCGCCTGCACCGTGCTGTTGGATGGCGAGCCGGTCCATAGCTGCCTGATCCCGGCGTTCCGCGCCGAGGGGCGAAGCGTCACCACGATCGAAGGCCTTGGTGGAGACCACGGCGCCCATCCGATGCAGCAGGCCTTCCTCGATGCACAAGGCTTTCAATGCGGCTTCTGCACCGCCGGCATGATCCTGACCTGCGCCTCGCTGAACCAGGCGCAGCGCACCGATCTCGGCACGGCGTTGAAGGGCAATATCTGCCGCTGCACCGGTTATCGTTCGATCGAGGACGCGATCCTCGGCAACACCAATGTCGAGGCGAGTGTCGAGGCTGGCGCCGCATTTGGCCGTAGCCTTCCGGCCCCCGCGGGTCCCGACATCGTGCGCGGCAAGGCGCGCTACACGTTCGATACCGCCATCGACGGACTGCTGCACATCAAGCTGCTTCGTTCGCCGCACGCGCACGCCAGGATCGTGGCGATCGACAAGTCGGAAGCCCTTCGCGTCGCCGGCGTGCACGCCGTGCTGACGCATGAGGATGCGCCGTCGGTCCTGATGTCGACTGCGCGGCACGAGAAGGAGTGGATGGATCCCGAGGACACCCGCACTCTCGATAACGTCGTCCGCTTCATCGGCCAGAAGGTTGCGGCCGTCGTCGCCGAGAGCGAGGCTGCCGCTGAGGAGGCGTGCCGCCGGCTGAAGGTCAGCTACGAGATCCTGCCTGCGCTGATCGATCCGGAACAGGCGATGGTGCCGGGCGCACCCGTCATTCATCCTGACCGCACCGTCGCGAACCGGGTCACTGACGCCCAGCGCAACCTCGTCGCGGAGACGCATGGCGAATTCGGCGACGTCGCGGCTGCGCTCGCCACCTCTGCCGTCACCTATGAGGGCACCTTCCACAGTCATCGTGTGCAGCATGCCGCACTGGAGACCCATGGCGGCGTCGCCTGGCTCGATGAGGCCGGCGTGCTCAATGTCCGCACCTCGACGCAGGTCCCGTTCCTGACCAGGCGCGCGTTGTCCGATATCTTCAAGCTTCCCATGGACAAGGTCCGCGTGTTCTGCGAGCGCGTCGGCGGCGGCTTTGGCGGCAAGCAGGAGATGTTCGTCGAGGACATTCTGGCGCTTGCCGCGCTCACGACCGGGCGGCCGGTGAAGCTGGAGCTGACCCGCGAGGAGCAGTTCATCGCGACCTCGACGCGCCACCCAATGCGGGTCCACATCAAGGCCGGCGCCGATGCCGACGGCAAGCTCACCGCGCTCCAGCTCGACGTGCTCTCCAACACCGGCGCCTACGGCAATCACGCCGGGCCCGTGATGTTCCACGCGCTGGCTGAGTCCATCAGCGTCTATAATTGCCCGAACAAGCGGGTCGACGGCTTTGCCGTCTACACCAACACGGTGCCGGCAGGGGCGTTTCGCGGCTATGGCCTGCCGCAGGCGCTGATCGCGGTCGAGGCCGCGATCGACGAGCTGGCGAAGCAGCTCGGCATCAGCCCCTACGAGATGCGCCGGCGCAACATCGTCAGGCCAGGCGATCCCATGCTGTCGCCGCCACCGTCCGAATTTCACGACGTCGACTATGGCTCCTACGGGCTCGACCAGTGCCTCGACCTCGTCGAGCGCGCGATGCAGGCCGATGGCCCGCAGCCCGAGCTGCCGCCGGAATGGCTGATCGGCGACGGCATCGCGCTGACCATGATCGACACGGCGCCGCCGGCGGGCCACCTCGCCGACGCCATGATCGCGCTGCGCGATGACGGCGGTTTCGACCTTACCGTCGGCACCGCCGAGTTCGGCAACGGCACCAGCACGGTGCACCGGCAGATCGCGGCGACGACGCTTGCGACCAACGTCGACAGGATCCACCTGCGCCAATCCGACACCGCCCATGGCGGCCACGATACCGGCGCCTATGGCAGCGCGGGCATGTTCGTCGCGGGCAAGGCGACTCATGCGGCGGCGCTCCAGCTTGCGACCGAGCTGAAGGCGGCGGCCGCGGACGCTTGGCTGTGCGATGCCGCGATCTGCACGCTCGAAGCTGACGCCGTCGTCAGCGGCGTGCGCCGCATGTCCTTTATGGAGCTGGCAAGGCTCGCACGCGACCGCGGACAGCCATTCGCAGGCACCGGCAATTCCACCGGCACGCCGCGCTCGGTCGGCTTCAACGTACAGGGCTTTCGCGTCGCCGTGAACAAGGGCACCGGCGAGCTCAGGATTCTCAGGAGCGTGCAGGCGGCGGACGCCGGCGTCGTCGCCAATCCCATGCAATGCCGCGGGCAGGTCGAAGGCGGCGTCGCGCAGGCACTCGGCGCCGCGCTCCACGAGGAGATGGTGATCGACGCAGACGGCCGGGTCACCAACCCGAAGTTCCGCGACTACCACCTGCCCTCCTTCGCCGACGTGCCCCGCACCGAGGTGTTCTTCGCCGAGACGTCCGACACGATCGGACCGCTGGGCGCGAAGTCGATGAGCGAGAGTCCGTATAATCCGGTCGCAGCCGCGCTCGGCAACGCCATTGCCGATGCCACCGGCATCCGCTTCACCGCGCCGCCTTTCAAGCCGGACCGGTTGTTTCCGGCGCTGCTCGACAAGTTCAGTGATTAACTGCCGCGATAGGTCGAATAGCTCCATGGCGTGACCAGGAGCGGCACGTGATAGTGCCCCTCCGGCTCGCTGATGACGAAACGCAGCGGGATCTCGTCGAGGAACGGCGGGTCGGATAACGGCACGTTACGCTCGGCGTAATATCTGGCAACGCTGAACCTGAGCTCGTAGCGGCCGATCGGCAAGGGGCGACCGCCGATCAGCGGTTGATCGGTGCGGCCGTCCGCGTTGGTGACAGTGCGCGCAATGACGCGGCTCTCGCCGAGGCGCGCGAGCTCGACCAGCTCAACCGGGATGCCCTGCGCAGGCTTGCCCGTGTGATTGTCGAGCACATGCGTCGACAGCCGGCCGTGCACCTTCAGCTTGTCGTCGGCAATGATGAGTTGATCGAGCCGCAGCGCGGAGATGCGGCCGATCTCCTCGATCGCGCGCCTTATCTCGGTCTTGACGATGTTGAGCAGCCGCGTCTCGAAGTCACGCAGGATGGAATCCCTGGTGTGACGGCGCACGCAGACGATATAGGGGAAGCCGAATTTGTCGCGATAGGCGGTGTTGACGCGCTCGAACGCGGCGTATTCGGCCTCCGACAGCCGGTCGAGACCGGCGCTGTTCTGCTCGTCGGTCGATTCTGCCGTCAGCCCTGCCGCACGCTGGGTCTTGTTGGCGAGATCGGGATGCGCCCGGATCAATGCCAACTGCACGTCCGGTTCGGCGCTCTGGATCGCCGCCATCAGCGCAGCATGCAACTGGTTGATGCCGTTGAACGGCCGTTTCCCGGCGAGCTGCTCGGCGATCCACGGCGAATATTCGACGACGTTGGCGAGCGCCGCGACGAAATCGGTTTTGCTTGCAGCGTTGAGATCGGCCAGCGAGATCTGCGACATCGCTCTCTCACCCGATCTCGAATGCATCGGCCGCAAGGTGCGCGTGCTTGTCGTGCCAGTGCTGTGCGATCTGCAATCGCGTCGGCACCCAGACGCGCTCGTGCTTGCCGATGTAATCCAGGAAGCGCATCAGCCCCGCAGCGCGGCCGGGCCGGCCGGCGAGGCGGCAGTGCAAGCCGACCGACATCATCTTCGGCGCGGTCTGCCCTTCGGCATAGAGCACGTCGAAGGCATCCTTCAGATAGGTGAAAAACTGCTCGCCTTCGGCAAACCCCTGCGGGTTGATGAAGCGCATATCGTTGGCGTCTAACGTATAGGGAATGATGAGCTGCTTGCCGTTCGCGCCCTTCACCCAATAGGGCAGATCGTCCGCATAGGAATCGCAGAGATAGAGGAAGCCGCCCTCCTCCATCAGGAGGCGGTTGGTATTGATCGAGGAGCGTCCGGTGTACCAGCCGAGCGGCCGCGATCCGGTCGCCGCGGTGTGGACGCGGATCGCTTCCGCGATCTCGGCGCGCTCCTGCGCCTCGGTCATGTCCTTGTGTTCGATCCATTTCAGGCTGTGGCTGGCGATATCCCAGCCCGCCTCCTTCATCGCCGCGACGATCTCGGGGTTGCGCTTCAGCGCGGTCGCGACACCGAACACGGTGGTCGGCCAGTTGCGTTCGCCGAACATCCGCCACAACCGCCAGAAGCCGGCGCGCGAGCCATATTCGAACATCGATTCGATGTTGGCATGGCGCTGGCCCGGCCAGGGCTGCGCGCCGAGCACATCGGACAGGAAGGCTTCCGAGGCGCGGTCGCCGTGCAAAATGTTGTTCTCGCCACCTTCCTCGAAATTGACGACGAACTGCACCGCGACCCGCGCATTGCCGGGCCACTCGGGATGCGGCGGGTTGCGGCCGTAGCCGCGAAGATCGCGCGGGTAGCTTGTCTCAGTCACTCAGACTTCCTCGAAGCGGATCGGCAGGGCGCCCTTCCACAGCACGCTCTTGCCCAGCGTCGCCAGATTCTCCAGGCCCGAGGTCAGCGTGATGAAATGGTTGCCGGCGAGCTGGCCCATCTTGCTCGCGAAGTGCACGCCGCCATAGGCGAGCAGGATCTCGGTCTCGCTGATGCCGCCAGGATAGAGGATGATCTGGCCGGGCGCGGGATAGCTCGTATGGTTCTCGTAGCCGACGCCGAAATCGAGGTCGCCGAGCGGCATCCACACCCCCTCGCCGCTCCAGCGCACATGGATGATGTGGCTTTCGAACGGCAGCGCCTTGCGGAATGCGGCGACGGTCTTGGGTGCCAGCTGCTCCTCGAAGCGAGCATCGAAGGTGAAATCGCCGGCGCGGATAACGAGTTTGCTCATCTCATCTCTCTGGGTCGGGGGCGATGGGCCCCACGGTGGATTCCTCGGCAAAGAGCATTCCATCGGGCTTCGCGCAAGGGGCGCGGCCCTCACCTGCGGTCGTAGGACCAGCCGAAAATGCCGCTCCGCCGGACCTCCGGCTCCGGCTCCGCGACCGGCGCGGGTGCCTCCTTCAGTTCCGCCAGCGGCGGCGGGGGCGGCGCCGGCAGGGTCTCGCATTTCATGGAGTAGACCAGCTTGCCGTCCGCGGTACGCCCGATCGGGGCACAGGGGTCGGGATGCGCCGCCGTGGTCTTCGGCGTCATCTTCACTTGCGCCGCCGCCGGCGAGGCGATCAGGAGCAGGACCAGCAGATATCTCGACATCATTGTCGCCTGGAAACTCAATTGGCCCTATTGAACCGGATTGCAGCGGTCAAGTCCATCGGCGCCGCGGGCACGATTGCCGAATATTTAGCCGGCATGCGCCAAACACTCTGGGCGGAGGCCAAGACGAATTCGGGGAGCGCAACTGCTTCAACGCCGTCATTGCGAGGAGCCCTTGCGACGAAGCAATCCAGAGTCTTTCCGCGGAGGGATTCTGGATTGCTTCGCTGCGCTCCAATGACGGAGTATGGGGCACCGCTGTCATCCTCCAAATGCCACTGTCATTCCCCGCGAAAGCGGGGAATCCAGTACGCCGCGGCCTCTCGGTTCAATCACTGCCGTCTCGGAGTCTGGATCGCCCGCCTTCGCGGGCGATGACAGCGCGTGGTTGGTCGCAGACACGCCTTCCCATCCTCGCGGCGCGTTTCGCCCGAGCTTTGCTTCGTCACTCCACCCTCTCTAAGCCAAGAGGGCGCAGGGAAGGCCGGGTGCCGGCTGGCACCCACGGGTCCGCTGTGCGAAGGCACACGCAGAAAGAACTGCACAGCGGCATACAGGTGAAGCCCAACACACGGCCTTCCCTGCGCAGGGGAAAATATATCGCAGCATGGAGCGCCAGCGAGTCCAGTGGAGTCGCTAAGCCATTGATTTGCAGATTATATCCGTCACATAATGCCATTGGCCTCCACACGGCTACACACCCACGATTGGGACAAAACCGGGGACACTCCATGGCACGCAAGGTTCGTCACAGCGCACTGGAGAGCCGCAGCGCTCGCCTGAAGTTGCAGGTCCGCCGCAAGCCCTATCCCGGCCCTTCGCTCGCGCGCGGCGTCTCGCTGCTTTACCGACGCAATCGCACCAACGGCACGTGGGTGGTGAAAGCGAGCAACGGTCATGGCGCCTACTGGACCAAGCGCCTAGCCGATGCCGATGACTACGCAGAGGGTGACGGCAAGGAGGTGCTGACCTTCTTCCAGGCGCAGGATGCTGCAAAGAAGTTGGCACGCGGCGACAGCACTGACGGCAACGTACCTCTTACGGTGGATGCCGCTCTCACGGCCTATGAGGCCGATCTGAAGGCACGCAGCTCCAATCCGTACAACGCACAGTGGCCGCGCGTGCATCTCACTTCCGTACTGCTCGCCAAGCCCGTCGCCGTGCTCACCTCACGGGAGCTTCAGAAATGGCGCGACGGGCTGCTGACCAAGATAGCACCTTCGACGGTCAATCGGCTCTGCGGCTGCTTGTGCGCTGCGCTAGAGCTGGCTGCACAGCACGATCAGCGTATTCAGAATAAGGGAGCGTGGGACGTTGGTCTTGCCGGATTGCCGGATGCGCAGGAGGCTCGCAACGTCATCCTCTCTGATGATGAAGTCCGCAAATTCGTGGTCGAGTGCTATGCGCTCGATGACAAGCTCGGGTTACTAGCTGATACGCTGGCGATCACCGGCGCCCGACCGAGCCAAGTCGTGCGCCTGCGCGTCGCTGATCTGGACGCTCATCCGGTGCGACCGAAACTGATGATGCCGAAGTCCGCAAAGGGCGGGGGCCGCAATCGCGCGAAGAAGAGACATGAGCGCTTCTCGGTGCCGATCACGGCGCCGCTCGCGGCTAGACTGATAGAAGCGGCCAAGGGGCGTGCTGACGATGCTCCGTTGCTTTTGCAGAGCGACGGCACGCCGTGGGGGGACAATCCCGGCCAGACCTATCATCGTCAGATTGACAAGGTCGTGACTGCTATCGGCCGGGATCCGGCTGAGGTCACCATGTATGCCCTGAGACATTCGAGCATCGTGCGCCTATTGTTGCGAAATGTGCCGATCAGGCTGGTCGCGTCGTTGCACAACACATCGGTCGCGATGATCGAGCGCACGTATTCGAAGTTCATTACCGAGCACAGCGACGAGATCTCTCGGCGAGCTTTGCTGCACTCCGAACCTTTGACTAACCGCAACGTCGTTGCGTTGGTCGGCTGAGCGAACGTTACTCTGCCAAACACCTGCTGTTGGTTAGCTACTGACCAACATCGATTGCATGCGTCGGGGGTCGCGTCTCAAGTAGCTTCTCTTCGCTGCGGAAACATTCCAGTACAACAAGCGTTGAAGCTCGGCCTTCTTCGTCTCGCATGATCGGCGCAGCCATGATTAGCCGTAAAAAGTCACCTTCGACGCCCCCTTCTCAGCAAGATGCAGATCAGGAAGATGAGCATCATTGGCTCAAAGGTCCCTTACGACCCTCCAAGAACAGGACGTTCGCTAAGCACTACAAGCTGCCAAAGCAGCCGAAGCCCAAGCGAGGATGGCAGCTAGACAGAGTTCATCAGGCAGCCATGATTGCGTTTCCTGACGGAATACCGGGCGGCCTAAGTCACGTGGAAGTCTTGCAAAAGATCGCTCCGATATTTGAGAGAAACGATTGGCCGGTTCCCGGTGTGGATACGATCCGGCGATACCGCACCTCTGTCAAACCAACACGCAAACGGTCTCCTCCAGATAGCTAACCGAATAACACGCAAACGCGCATGCGTGTTTGCGTGTTGGTCAGGACCCACCTCGCTGCTGCATAGTCCCTCATATCTCTAGCTAACAATGAGGACGCTATGACCAAGACCAACCAAGTACTTCGCGAAGCCTACACCATCCCGGAATTCTGTGCGGCACATCGGCTCTCTGAGTCCATGTACTACAAGCTCCGCAACGCAGGGCTCGGCCCGCGTGAGATGCGCGCTCTGCGCAAGGTCACCATCAGTCTCGAAGCTGCTGATGAGTGGCGCCGGGCGCGTGAAAAATAATTCGTGAGCTTGAGCATGAACAAGTCGAGATGGCGCGAGCAGTTGATCCGCGCCAAGAATGACATTCTCAAGCCGTTGTTTGCGAACGCGGTGATTGCCCTGCGTGGCGAACAGTGCTGGCAGGGTGTTGTGGCGTTCGATCTCTTTGCGCATCAGACGATGCTCATGGACGTGCCGCCTTGGCGGCCGCTCGTTGACGGCGCGCATTTTCAGCCGCGCCCCTGGACAGAGCAGGACGATCTTGCGGCCACTCACTGGTTGCAGACGGTCGAAGGGATCGCCGTGTCGCCTGCCGTGACGGCGCAGGCGATCGAGTTGGTGGCGCGCGACCGGAGCTTCCATCCGGTGCAGGATTATCTCGACAGCCTCGAACACGATGGGCTCTTCCGGCTTGATACGATGCTCCCAACGTATTTTGGCGCGGACCAGACCCCGTATACGAAGCTCGTCGGTCGCAACATGATGATCAGTGCCGTCGCGCGCATCTTCGACCCGGTTGCAAAGTCGATACCGTCACGATCTTGGAGAGCCCGCAGGGGTTAAGGAAATCGACGGCTATCAAGGAACTTTTCGATCCATGGTTCACCGATGACATCAGCGAGCTTGGGACCAAAGACGCCGCGATGCAGGTCGGCGGCGTGTGGTGCGTCGAGCTTGGTGAACTGGACGCATTGAACAAGGCGGAGGTCTCCAAGGTCAAGGCGTTCATCTCGCGCCGGACCGATCGGTTCCGTCCCTCCTACGAACGGCGGGTGATCGAACGCCCGCGTAGCTGCATCTTTGTAGGGTCCACGAATGAAAGCGGTTACCTAAAGGACGCGACGGGCGCGCGTCGGTTCCTGCCTGTCAAGGTCACCAAGATTGATGTCGAGGCGTTGCAGCGCGACAGAGATTTGCTCTGGGCCGAGGCGTGCATCCTCTATGAAGAGGGCGCCCCGTGGTGGTTTACGAATGAGACGCCGAGCGGGATCGCGGCGGCCTCGATCGCCAAGGATGAACAAGAGGCTCGCTATCAGGCCGATCCTTGGGAGCGGCTGATTGCGGACTATCTCGACACGCGCCTGCATCAGCCACCCAGCAATCCCGCATACCGCGTCACGGTTGAACTCGTCTTCCGACATGCGATCGGGCTGGATGAGGTCAAGTGGGACCAGACCGCTATGAACCGTGTTGCTCGCTGTCTCAAGCGGCTCGGCTGGGAGCGCAAGCAGGTCACCTACAAAGTTACGGTTCAGGGCAAGGAAGAAGCGAAGCGAGCGTGGATGTACGCGCGCCAGCCGACTGGTGAAGAACTCAAGATGGATGCGCGACAAGAGGAGATCGATGCGGCCAAGAAGGCGGCCGAGAGTGAGCCCGACAGCAATGTCACCACTCTGAAGCGGCCTGCACCGGCAAGCAGCGACGCAGTGGTGATTAAGGAAGCCGCCGCGCCGCAGGCGTAGTCACCACTGAACCAGTATCACCAGTAGACTTTGCAAGACAGGGGAAAAGGAGGGAAAGCCAGACGAGTTTAAAGAAGGCGAGAGAACTAGAGCTGGTGGTGCAGTGGTGCTTGGCTGGCGCCGGCAGCATCTTCAGCGGGGGCGACGCGGGTCGCGTTCTTAGCCCCACCTGCGATGAGCAAATGAGGCAGAGCGACGAAAAGGAAAGTTAGGCACGGCGCCCGTTAGGCAAGCCGTCGCCGGAGATGCAGAACAAGGAGAGAATACGTGAATTCAAACTATCGTCCGGAACAGACCAATGTTGCCAGCCGCGTAAGTGGCTTTGTTGTTCAGCCGCTCAGCGCAACGGCCCTTCCGATGTTGATCGAACGTGCGGCCACTGCGCTCTCGCAGGCGAAGTCTGCCGCCGAAGTCCTCGAAGCGTGCGACATGGCGTCGGTCGCCTACGACGCAGCCAAGAAAGCCGGCCGCTTGGCAAAGGCCAAGCAGGCTCACGATGAACTCGTTTCCGCCGCTCGTCGAGCGCAGGGCGACGCGCTCCTGATCGAGGCGCAAGCGAAACAGCGCCTCGCCGATGAATACGATGCCGCGCAAGAGTGCGGCGACGTGGCCCGTCTGGGCACGAACCAGAAGGAGTTGGGTATTCTCGAAGAGAAGACCCGGCCTGCGACAGTCGGAGAGATAGGCCTCACCCACAAGCAGGTGCACGAGGCGCGTCTCGTTCGTGATGCTGAGATCGCTCAGCCCGGCATCGTGCAGCGCGTCGTGGATGACGCGATTGCGGCCGGCGAAGAGCCGACCAAAGCGAACGTGAGAAAGGCTGCCGTTGCTGTAGTGTCCGCGGCCAAGCCCGAAGTCACGACGCCCATCGGTCACCCTGTCCAGCGTCTCTCTGGGAAAGACCTGAAGCGGCTGTTCAAGGATCGGCCGGCGTTCTCCGAAGTGCAGGACATGCTCCGCCACGTGTATTTCCTTGCGGGCTGCTTCGACTGCGCGGGCTATGAGGATGAAATTCCGGAGAATGACCGTGTTACGCCGGGCGCGTTCTGGGAATACATTAGCGCCATCGGCGAGAACCAGCAGGAGACGCGCGAAGAGTTGCAGACCGCATTTGACACCTTGGAGGCAATTCTCGCTGCGGCACCCACGACGAGCCGGGCGCCGCGGCCGAAAAAGCTGAAGGCGAAGAGAGCGGTTGGCGGACTGTCGGTCATCGAGCAGGCCAGCGCCTTCCACTACGAGCTTGTCCATTTTATTGCGGACTACTGCACGAACGTAGAGGCGTGGCGCGCAAACAACGCCGACCTCTGCGATGAGGCTTTCCACTGCATCTACAACGCTCTGGAAACTTCTTCTGTCCGGCTCGGCCGAATGGCTCAGGAACTCGACGGTCGCTGACTTTCGCACCTGAAGGGGCGGGTCCTTCTCGGGCCGGCGCCTCTGCGGGTGGCGCCCGCGCGCTCGGTACGGCTAGGGCTAGCTTTTTCTAAGGGGGCTACAACAGTGTCCACGATCTCTGGGGTCTGTAAATGGTGCGGCATCAGCAGACCGACGTTCTACCGCGCTCTCAATCGCGGCGTGCTGACCACGAAGCCGCGCGGCCAATACGACGTTCAGGAGGTTGCACGCGCGCTGATCAAGAATGGTCAGGCCGCGAAGGGCGGGCACGGTGATTACGCGTCCAAGCTCGCATTGTCCGAGGCCCGCGCGGCGCTGGCGCGCGAGCAAACGGCTGCGCTGCGAATGAAGAACGCCGTCACGCGCTGTGAATATGCGCCGTTGGCGGTGGTCCAGCGGCAAATGGAGATGGTCTTCGCGGCGTTCCGCGGACGCATCTTGTCGATCCCTGGCAAGTTCGCAGCGGTCTGCGAGATGCGGTCCCGTGCTGAGGTCGAGCTGGTTCTGCGTGAGGAGTGCTGCGAGGCTTTAGAGGAATTGAGCCAACCTTATCCTGGCGCTGGACCAGGTGGATACTTGAAGGAGAGGTAATATACCATGACTGACGACCAGAAGGCGCTCGCCGCCGAACTTGACCGGCTCTCAGGCGACGCAACGCGACTTGCGGAATGCGTGCGTCGGCTCGGCAGCGCTAGCGGCGCGATGGACAATCTTCGCGATCGACTGTTCCTGACCGTCGCCGAGGCGGCCGCTGTGTGTGACGTTACCGACCAGGCGATCTACAACTGGATCGAACATGCCGCGCGGGTGCGCCGCCCCATGGCCGAAAAACGCGCAAACGTGTGGATCATTGTTACAGCGCAGCTGCTCGCGTACATCGAGAAGCATCGGGGCGGCTTGCCCGCCCGTGTCGAGGCAGAGAACCGTCTGCGGAAATTCTGGCCGAAGTGGTCGGGGCCGGAGGAGTTGTACCCGGATGAGATGAAACGTGCGCCGGGGTGAGACTCTGGCTGTGGATTGGTCTGCTTATGAAGCAATACGGAAGTCACTGGCTAGGTACTCAAAACGGCGCTTTTGACCCCAATGTATGGTCCGGCGCGCGTTGCAAGAGGTTTCATCAACCTGTCAGATGCGGTCTTGCATCAATGTATCCGGCCTCTGATTGGAGCGTGCTGTGCTCCGGGCCATCATGGATCTCAGCGCGCATTCGAGCTGATTAGCGGACAGGCCTCGAACGGGCCATTCGGGTCACCAGTGTTCGCATGCGCCGGGAAGACCGATCGTCCATCGTCGTCTCATCCTCTCGCAGACCTCGGCGGGTAAGGGATGTTGGTTAGGTCATCTCGATAGCCCTCCTCACTTCGCCCTGTTCCTTTGTTCGTGCCTGGCGCTCGTTCCTTCGTCCCGGCCTGCGCGCGCAGACGCGCCGCGCGCAAGGGGCTGTCAAGGCCGGCCGTCGTGCTGTCCTGACGTCTTGCTCTGCGCTGCCAGGCTGCGCCTTGACGGCCCCGAGCACGGCGCGAGGATCGGCCAGGTTAGGACGCCGTCTCCTCAGTCTTGACGCACTCGAAGGCGCGTCCCTTGTTGAGAACCGCCCAGGCGATCCGGGCGAGCTTGTTGGCGAGCGCAATCGCCAGCACGTTGTGATGCAATCGCTTCTTGGCAGCTTCGATCCAAGATTTGAGGCCGTAGCGCACCCAGCACTTGACCCTGACCAGCACGACCCATGCGGCTTGCACGAACAGCGCGCGTAGGTAGCGATTGCCACGCCTTGATATTTTGCCGAGGATCGTGCGGTCGCCGGTCGATATCTGCTTCGGCACCAGTCCGAGCCAGGCGCCGAAGTCGCGGCCTTTTCGAGAACACGTCTCCAGTGCCGATCGCGGCCACCATTGCACTCGAGATAAGCGGGCCAATGCCAGGCACCGTCATCAGTCGCTGGCAGGCCTGATCTTGACGGGCGAGTGTTTCGATCTCGTTCGAGAGACCCTCGATACGCTCATCCAGCCGGCGCCAGTCGCCCGCCAGATCCTCGATGATGCGTAACATGCGAGGCGAGAGCACTTCGGTGCGCGTCGCGAGGATATCCGGCAACTCGGACCGCAGGGAATGCAGGCCTTGCCGTACGGCGATGCCCCGCTCCAGCAGGAACGCACGGATTTGATTGATGACGCCGGTACGCTGACCGACCAATCGATCGCGGACGCGGTGCAGTGCCTGAAGGTCGAGTTGATCGGCGGTCTTGGTTGCGACGAATTTCATGGTCGGGCGTTGGACAGCCTCAGCGATCGCTTCCGCATCTCGGAAGTCATTCTTCTGCCCCTTCGAATAGGGGCGCACGTATTTCGCCGGCATCAGGCGGGCGTCGTGGCCAAGCATTTGGAGCTTGCGGCTGAGATGATGCGCGCCGACGCAGGCCTCCATACCGATCAAGCACGGCGGCAGGTTGGCGAGCCGTGTTTCCACCTGGCCGCGTGACCACTTCTGCCGCAGCACGATGGCACCGCGGTGATCATGACCCACGAGGTGGAACGAGTTCTTGCCGATATCGATGCCGATCACGGCGATCGCTGTGTTGAGGTTCTGAGACATGGCGTGCTCCTCGACTTGAGCGCCCCTTGCCAGCTTCTCGCACTGGCGGGGCCGGAGCACGGCCGGACCATTCCATTAGCGGACCTCTGTTGATCTAGATCAACATGAGCGGCGCGAGACTCCGTCTCCTTGCGGCCTTGTGGTGGCAGCCGTCTCCAAATCCCGGGTAGATCAGCATCAAGGACGTTGCGAATGCGCAGATAATCATTGATAGGGCAAGATCATATGCAGCCAATACCTTGCTATGCCGCAGTCACAGTCAGATAACTTTTTCTGCCTGGATGAGCGGCTGGTTCAGTTATCAGAAGGGCAGGACCTTTGTGGATCTTGCTTTGCATCAACAATCGTATTCCATCACTCCAATCACTGATGACTGATGACTGATTACCGATCACTCCCGCTGGTTGGTGCGATGGCGATCCAGCTTTTAAGCGGGACCTTTACGGCGTTGGCGGCCGAAGCTGAAAACGGCGCCAGGACCGGTTTTGCTCATCCTGTAAGCACTGCCCACCGACGCTTTATCGATCAGACGGGCAAGATCTATCTCTTGAAAACAATGGCGTCCTGGGCCATGTCGCAAAACTGTTCCGATGCTGAGATCACGCAAGCTTTGGAAGGTCTGAAAGCTCTGAGATTTAATGCCGTCACGGTATCGCCGTTTGGTGTCCATATGAATGATAGCTTTGGCGATCGATATAAGAACAAAGCCGGCCAGCGCTTTTTTACCGCTGAACCATACGCTTCATCCCTCGGACCGGCTTGGTCTTCCATGGACCGGGTGATGCGCGAGGCTACCCGGCTGGAGATGACAGTTGTCTTTTCACTTTTCATGAGCCCGGGAAATACCGGAACTGCATTGGATCTGATCGCTGCCGGAACCACGAATGCCTACGACTTTGGAAAGGCCGTCGCCACTCGCTATGCGAGCTACTCAAATATCGTGTGGCATGTCATGGGTGATTTCAAATGGCGCTACAATCAGGGACCTGCTGCGGGTCTGGATGCCATCTTCCATGGGATTCGAGATGTTGAAGGGTCCAGCCATCGTTTGATCATCGCTGAGCCGGCTAATGGCTCAACCTCCTTTGACCAGTTCATATCGGCCGAAGGCCCCGCTGGATATAAGTGGTTCAAACAAAGTGCTGATACGATCTACCATTACGGCAGCAGTTCCGTTGCGCAGTTTGACAAGGTCTATAACTGGCCCGCCGCGGCGATGTATCCCATTGTCGATATCGAACCCCCATATGTGAACGCCCCACACTACAAGGACCAACAGAACCAGGAGTTGCGCGAGCGAAACTACGCCACGTTCATCCGCGGCGGCGCTGGCATCAATTTCGGCCACGAAAAGTGGTGGCCGCATGGCGTGACCGGACTTTTCGATGGCGGCCCCGGCTGGCTTAATGTTCTAAGCGAAGCGCCCCAATTCGACGCTAAATATGCCTGGACAATCCTGGATGCATATGTGACCGATCCCGCATGGATGCCGGACGCTGGAACTTTTCTCAAAAGCGGTCTGGGCAGCGGGGATGATCAGGCAGCCTCTGGTTATTCATCCGGCGCTGCGCTGGTCTACTTCCCAACTAGCCGTCCCGTCACCATTGATACAACGAAAATCGCGAGAGGCAGCAACGTACGGCTGCGGTGGTATGATCCCACGAGCGGGGACTCCACGATCATCGCGGAGTCAGAGCCAAAGGCCTCTGACCGCTCAGTAACCTATCCATCAAAGCGCCACGCCGACGGGTTCAATGACTGGGTCCTGGTCGCAGAGGGACATTAGCGCCCAATGCGGTCACATCTTTCATGGAAGGACGAGCTACGCGAGTCCCACTCTTCTCATCCGAAACATGGAAGGACGATGCTACTCCCGCACGCTCGTTGCCGGCATGCTGGAAGAGTTGCCGTTCATCTGCCCGGGAGGCGCGGACTTCGCACGCATCATGAATCCCCGGGCAGGCCACCATGTCGGCTGATGGCCCACAGCCGCACTTCCGCCATGCGCCTCAAATGGCCGGTTTCGGGACTATAGCTGACGCGGCGTGTTGCCTCGTCGGCACTCCTGCAATGCGGGAATGTGGAGCGAGCCACAACAAACAGCTCTGGACTTGGAGCGCTCCACGCCCAGGCCCTTCGCAAATCAGGTTGCATCGGCATACGCTTGCCGCATGAAAAATCCTTTTCGAAAATCCCCGATGCAACAACACGAAACCATTGTCACCTCGCTCGCCAAGCGCGGCGAACAGCTCGCCGCGAAGCGAGCCGCCGCGCAGGACACCTTGGACCGGGCGATCACTGGCCGCCAGCAGACGCTTCTGTCGGGTGACTTAGGCGACCAACGCGCCCTGGATAAGTTGCAGGCCAACGTGGACGCGGCGGCGTCAGCGTTGGCCGGCATAGATGACGCGCTCGTCATCCTGGCGCACCAGAAGACGGAGGCCGAACGCCAGCTCGGGGCCGAACGTGAGCGCATCGAGCGTGCCTCGGCGGCCGACAAGCTGCACAAGCAGGTCGTCGCCATCGAGGCGGCCCTGCCGGGCTATCTTGCACAGTCGAAGGCGCTTGCCGACGCCCTGTCAGACGTCAGCCACTTCCATTTTGAGTCCGGTCAGATGGCCGGCTTCCTCCAGAACACCGGGAGCCAGATCGAAATTGCCGCCAACTTCACGTTGGCAGAGCTGAAGGCCATGCCTGACGCGATCCGACAGGGCCGGCAGCCGATCCCGCGCGAAGTGGCGACCGCTCCGGTCCCGCTGCCTGAGCCCGCGTCGCCCACGATGACGGCCTTCATGCTGCGCAGCGCGCGCTACTGCGATCCGGATGGCCGCAGGCGGTTCGCCGGTCAGTGGGAAGACGCGACCATGCCGGTCGCAACGGCACAGCGCGCTTTGGGCAAAGGTATCGCGGCGCCCCTGACCGATCCGCGCCGCGCTCAGCTCCGTGGCGCGCGCGGCGGTGACTTCGATCCGAAGGCGCCTGATGTCGTCGATCTTGACGCGGTCGCGGAGCCTCCGACCGCGCCGAAGATCGAGCCTGATACCGTTTTGCGGGAGGCCAACTTCACCGTGATCGACCGCAGCGCTGAGGCGCGTACGATTGAGATTGAGGTGCCGCGCACATGAAGGCAGCGCCTCCCGGCTGGCAGCCGCATCAAATTGTCACACGCATCGACGGCTGGGTGATCGACCCCGAGAATGAGGATCGCATTCCAAGGGCCATCGCTGAGTTGATGGCTCGCGCAATGCCGCAGCCCAGCGAGATCGAGGTCATTCGTGCGCGCATGCTCGCGCGCCATCGCTTGATTTTGGGAACGCTGAGCTAACCTGCCAGCCCGCTATCGGAGTTTGTTGATGCCTGAGGAAATCACCGCTCGTGACCGCCGTATCGCCCTGCACGAAGCCGCGCATCTGACTGTCGGCCGTGCTCTCGGAGCGACCTACGGTGGAGCAACGATCGAAGAAGACGCCGCTTTAGGTTTTTCCGGTTTGTGCTGGGGGCCTGATTTTGAGAGCCGCTTTGCCGGCGAGGCCAGTACGGTGATTGAACAGATCGATCAGCTGATGCCCGGCGATGGCGATGCGCGTGACGAGGTTGCCGAAATCTACCAACACGTTTTCACGCGCGTCGTTGAGTTGACCGCCGGCTCCGAGGCCGAGAAGCTGCACTTTGGCGAAGCATGGGCGGCAAGCGATGATCGCCAACAGGAACGGCAGCTCGCAAGGCTGATCGTCTCATCGCCGCAGGCAGCCGAAGCCTTCATTGCCGCTTGCGCGTCGGAAGCACGCGCAATTCTGGAACGGCTGGCGCATGTCCTCGAAGCCCTGACCGCTGCGCTGCTGACGCATCGCACGCTCGATGGCGCGCAGATCGACGAGACGATCAGCCGCGCCGTTGCCACGCGCCAGCTCGCAGACGACCGCGAGCGCCGCCGCCGCTGGCAGCAAGTCCTCGATAGCGCCGACAGCTTCAAGGCGGAACCGTATCGTGCGTGACGAGCCCAATGCGTTCGAGAAGATTTTCGGCCACTTCGCCAAGCGGCTTCATGATGCACCCGGTGCGGCACGACTTGCGCGGCTTGCCCAGACTGCAAAGCGCATTCCCGAACCGCTCCTGGATGATCTGGCGGCACTCATTCTGCAACTCGATGACGTGCAACTCGTCGACGGCGACGTCGCCCTAAATTTGATCGAAGTTGGGTTCTGCGACGTGCGCTACACTGATGCCGTTGCGTTCGCGTCCGCCCTCAAGACGCGGCTGCAAGGGTATGTTGACGATCCTCGCGTGGCGAGCAATGCACGCGGTGATTTTAGGGACCGTGTTGCTTGGTGGCACATGGCGCTGAGCCGCGCGGCTGAATTGTGCAGATGGCCCGCGTTCCTCTTGATGGAAAAGTAGCCACACGGATGCAGCAGCCCTAACGATCTTTGTTCTTCGAAAAAATCTGTTCGGCGCCTTTCCAGTCCGGGCGTACGTCAGCGCCTCGGATGCGGCAGACCGTACAGCGAACTTGTCCTCGATGTCGGAGATGCGCAGCTCATCGGGCCAGCGGGCTCGTGTTAGTCCCGTAGAGGTGCCGAGACGAGCGGACTCATCTTTGCTCACCCTGAGAGACTGACGCGCTAGTTCCAGAATTAACTCGGACCGCGCCTATCAAGCTTAATACCGGAATGTCCGCGCGAGCGCTGGTTTTGGTCGCTAAGCTGCAAACATGGCGAAACGCAACCGTCAAAAACGCAAGGCGGCACGGGTGTCGTTCGATCCGGATATGGCGGCTCGCTGGGCGGAAATTCTCCGGCTGCGCGAGCAGATCAGGAAGGCGCTCGCAAAGCGAAAGACGAAGTCCGATCGGCTGCACTGACTCGCGTGAGGAGCGGACGACGTTCAGCTTCGTGTAAGTAAGCCGCAGTCGTGGGAGCGCGTGCCAGGGACTAGACTTTCGATTTTTACCCGTTCTAAGATCGTGGCAGGGAAAAAGCGGCAAAGCGCGCGCGAAGTGCAAGAATTCAGAGCCTACATTGTCGATCAGAGTGGCCACGTAACGGGCCGGGTCGATCTCATTTGCGCAGATGAGGAAAGCGCTCGCCAGCGTGCCAGGCAGCTCGTTGACGGTCACGCCGTCGAGCTATGGCAAGGCAACCACAAGATCGAGCGCTTCGACCCGCCACCGCGGGCGCAGCCCTGAAATATGGAGGTCATTACAAGCATCTCCGAGTTCAAGCCCGGCGACACTTCGATGCTCCATATTCATCATGGAGAAGAGTCATTTTACGTTTTGGAAGGTGGCACCATTGAGCTTCCCGACGGCAAACAAGTACCCTTTTCAACGGGCATCGCTTCCACGGCGCTTTCAAGGTTGTTGGCGACAAGACGATAAAACTTCTGACCGTGCACATCGTCGATAAAGGCAAGCCGCTCTACGACAAGCCGCCGCCTAAGTAATAGGTTGACTAAGGCGCTCCTTGGTCGTGCACATGCGTGCCGCGCTCGTGTAGCTCCAGCCAGCCTCGGGCGTGTTCGAAAGCGGCTCGGAGCGGCCCTATTTGCCGGAGTTTGCTTCGGGTCATCCTCAACGATTTGGTGTGACCTCGGCTGCACCCGGTCTACCCGTCATAGCTGACCGTTAGGCGGCGGGCCGTGTTGGCCGCGATGGGCATAAGCGGACGAGAAGACTTGATTTCACTAGCAGCTGTTGAAGAGCTTTATGGAGATGCCCACCATCCGTCGGGAAATGGCTCAAGCAACATCCAATCGATTTGGTTGCCTCCCGCACTTCTGCTTGGTGGCGTGTAGCGACGGAGACGGACAGACAGGGCGCCGAGATCACGACCTCGGAGGCGGCGCGAAGCATGGCGTCTAGAGCGCAATGCAGGCGCACCGCCGGCGACGCGCTCTGCGTCTTCGACTAGACTTCGAAGATCTTCCAATTCTGAGAGCTGAGAGGCGAGTTCGCCAAGTCGTTGCAGATAAAGGATTGCGCGAGAGCTTCGCATAAATGTCCACCACAGTACAAAAAGCACTACCAGGACGGCTTCAAAGCAACCGGGATAAAGTGGTAATCTACCATGGCGAAATCGGCTTCAATACGTGAGGCTCATTGCCTCATACGCCAGATGCCGATACACGGGTTGAAGCGCCACATGCGCTGCAAGGACCGTTCGGACATGCGCGGCTATCCGTATAAGCGAAGCCATTTGGTTGCGTTGCGACGAACCAAGGTTTCGGCAAGTGACCCGCCGTCAACGTGGTGGCCGGGAGAGCGATAGGCCCTGAGGAACTATCTGACGTGCAACTCATTGAGCGGTTATTCATGTCGAGGACCGCTCTGTGAACCGCATCGCCGTTATCTTGATCTTACTCCTTGGCGGCTCTTCGCTCGCCGTGGCCCAGAGCACGGGTGGATCGAGCAGTGGCGGCTCCGCGCCGAGTGGAACGGCGGCCACCGGCTATAGGGACGGGGCCCTATCGACCGGCCATACCATAAGCGGCGCCGCGGGCTCCTCCGGTCCTAACCTGGGCAATGAGCTCAGCCGTGCAGCGACTGGCGGCGACGTGGATGCGTCCTCGGTTACTCAGGCTCCAACGTCGCATGACAACGCGGTGGATACGCCCGCCGCTGAGCGTGCCATAAACAACTTGGGTAACACCGATGTCGGCATTCTCAAGAAGTAAGACCATGCTGCAATTGGCGCGGTTGGACCTGAAGCCCGAGAACCGTTGCCTCGTGCCCTTTCAGCAGCTTCGCCGAATACGCGCCTGAGCCCGAGCCCACCGCGCGCGCATCCGGACATGGCCCTATTAAGGAGCTGGTTACGAGTCGGTGTCACCATTTACCGTGTAGGTCGTCGCCAATATGCGGCGATGCATTCTGAGAACGGTTTAATTTCGATACCCGGTTGGCGGTCTCTTCAGGAGAGCCCCAATGTTTAGGGGCATCACGGTGGCAGTTGTGGCGCTGATTAGCACAGCGCAAATGGTCGATATCTAAACGACGGTCGGTACAACGACGCGGCCACGGATATGCTCCGGCAAATCAGGCACGCGTTTGGGTTTTGAGATACCGGGATAATTTTACGGTGCGTGATGGAAAGCATCTCCTGGGCTGATCTCAACGCGGAGGAGCAACGCACCATTGCGATCTTGGGAGCCGGACTTTCTATCGAGCTGTGTGACCCCGTTGCTCTCCTGACCTTAAGGCGGCTAGGTCTGATCGTAGGCTTCCACTTGACGGCCGCTGCACACAATTTGCGTAGAGACGTTGTTTTCGGCGAACTCGGGGCGCGTGATTGCGTGACGTAGCCAAGCGCACGACCGCGAACAGACGGTCGAAATTCCTCGCCGACGATGAGCGCGATGCAGGATCGCTTAGTCATGAGTATCGGTCAGTCGCGCGGCCCCCTTTGGACTTGAGATCCTGACACGCCATCGCTCTTCAAAAGTGTCAAAGTCTTTCAATGCCAACGCTCGTGCATCTAATGGATTGCCGGGCTTGCTAGCTATGACAATGCCTTTAGCTTCTCCGCGAGAACCGGGTTCGGAGGAGACCTCTGTAGGCCACTCCAGCAGTGATTTCGAAAGCATGGGCTTGCCCGCGTACCAGCATTTTCGTCCGTCGATGAGACGATAGGACCACCACTGACCTTGCGGATTTGTCGGGATTGCAGCGGCGCATTGTTGCTTAGCATGCACGCTTGTCATTTCGAGCGACGAGAGCGCAGCAATGCAAACGGTTAAAGCAAACGATTGAAGCGGTTTGCTCATGGGCGCGCTCAATTGCCGTGTTGCTGCAATCGACTTACAGCAACGAGCAAGGCGGGGCGTTCGAGAACTTCCAACAACTTTTCAAGGATATGCGCATTATCCTTAGGACAGGGCCGAAGGTATTCTTCCAATATGAGTTGCGCTTCGCTAATCGCTTGCAGGGCTAATTGCTGATCAGTCATCGCTGCTTACTCATCGATAAAATGCGCTGAGAAAGCTAGCGAATGGAGAAATCAAGTCAGCTTTGGGGAATATCCCCGCTCTTTTTTTCACTTTTTGTTTCAAATGCCAACTTGCCATCGTGGCAGTGTCGCGGCGCTGCCTCGATCAATGTGCGCAGATAGCCATGCGAAAGGACCTGTCGCGAGCGGAGGGATCGCGGCGACCGAGTATTTTTTAGGCTACCGCCCGATCTTCCTTCTCCGCCCCGCGCACGATCTTGAGCACATCATCCGGCAACGGCCGTTGCAGCGCCTTGGCCTCACCCCACGGCGCGCGTATCCAGACATCGCGGTCCTCATCGGTCGCCAGGATCACCGGCATCGCGTTGGATGGATCGGCTCGACGACGGCATTCGGCGTTTGTCGTCAGGAAACCATAAACGAGGTGCGGAGCGGGGATCGGCTTGGACTTCGTGCTGCGAGCGCCCGCGACGTGCGTCTGTATCCTAATTCCCACACTTGCGATCAAAGAGCGTCTGTTTGTCGCTTTTCGAACCGACAGGCTAAATCCGCTCGGTTCCAACTCCACTATTGGAAGTAACTCATCGGTGGGGAGGCGAAATGGAACGTTCCCTGTTAATTGAGATGACGCGCGACAAGTATGTCGAGCGGTGCAAGCAACGGGCGTTCGATCATCTCGACCGAGGTGATCTTAAGAACGCGGTCGCCTCGTTTGTCGGCAATATGAACGCGCGTCCCGATTGCGAATTGCTGCACTACTTAGCAACCCTTGGCGCTTCGCTGCTAACGGCGGACGTGCTGGAGGGCGCTTATTGAAGGGTCGAGGTGACGATCCGATAAACGCGGGCCTTGGAGCCGTGGGCATGGCGCACTACCGAGCTTACCTTTTGGACCAGTACCACCACGTTATAAGCGTGGCCCATTTGCAATGTGCCGACGAGCAGGAAGCACGAGAACGTGCTGAGCAGCTAGTTGATGTCAACGATGTCGAGCTATGGCAACTCGATCGCCGTATTGCGGTGTTTGAAGCTGTCACAAGCCGAACCTCGAAGTCGGCGGCGAAGGTAAGGCCACGGCGCCCTCCAGACGAATGAAGCGTGTGTGACAGTTCAGCGCTATCTCAGCTCCGGCTTCGGCATTATGATCACGGGCGCCCGGTAGTTCGGGAAGACGCCGGACATCGGCAGGTTGCCGACTTGACCTACGCGGAAGAGCGCGAGGATGGCGGCTTGTTTGGTGGTGATGCTCTAGAGGTTGCTAATCAGAACACGAGCCGCCAACGCACTCGCCCTAGCTCAATCCCTTCTCGGTAACGCGCAACGTGCGGAAGTAATAGCCTTGTCTCTGAACGGCTGACCTGATCTCGTCGCTGACTTTGCAGACCCTCTTTCTGCTCTTGCGCCACTTTTGCCTAGAACCAAGCACGGGTACCGCTGAGCCTGTGCCCAGGACGAGCAAGTCGCGTTTATCGTTGCGATAGACATCAAACATCTTTCACCCCCAATCATCGTGCTGAAGTATACAATGAAATATTGTTCGGTCTCGACCGAGCAGCTTAACATCTCAGATGTCCACGCGGGTTGTAAATGTGCAACGCTCGCCGTGTTCCGGTTGGGAACGAACTGATGCAAGCCCAAGCGCATCAGCGTCATCTCGGTCCGGCTTGCGCGTTGCGGATCACGCGGAGCAGGTTGCACATGGGTTAGGCCAAGGGCTCGGTTTCTTGCGGTCGGTCGAGTTGAAGAGCTACCGAATGCGCGGATGCTCGAAATCCCTCACTGCGATCACTGCGAAGAAGAGTTCGCGCCAGAGGAGCTGACCGTTCTTGCGCCACCCGCCGGTGACGGCGACCTGATCTGCGCTCGGTGCATCGAGATCAAGCTTCGTCGGGCTGTCGCGAAGCTGGCGCGCGGTGATAACTGATGCCGTCCGTAGCCATGACGATCCGCTGGGGGCAACGGTGCATTTGGATCAGCGTCAACCGTGACTGCGTGTGAGCTGGGAGTGATTGATCTACTTGGACTTTATAGGGCCTGGGCCGATGATGGCCTCAATGCGTCGTGTGAGCCGCGCTGCAAGGTCGGTAGTATCAACCCAATCAATGCAATTGTACTGACGAATATCAAAATGGAGGTTGGCTAAATCGTCTCTTCGACACGTCCAAAAGACCGGCAAGCCGAGCCCCATCGCAAAGCCTGCCTCGAAATAGACGCCTCCGCGATGGCCGGTAAAGTCCGCCACCAAAAAATTTTGACTTGCGGATTTGCGAGACGATTTCATCGTCGATCTTGTTGATATGCTCAACGCCGCTCACGATGACTGGCGTGTAACCGGCCGCCCGAATTGCTGGGTCGAGCCCTTGGTCGCGGGCCACGTCCATGGATTTGTCGAACCACATGGCAATGAAGCCGGTGACGGATTCAGAAACACGGGACTCGCTCGCGTGCATGAATCCCCGAGGCGATATTTGGGCAATCCCGCCGTTGTAGCCTTCCTCCAACCATCCATTATCGTGCAAGAAGCGGGCGAGCGCCTGAACGTCTCCGTCGGAATGAGAGTGGGTCAAGCCGACGATCAATGGTGTGTTTAGGCGAAAGCGACCGCCCAAATCCTTTTGCTCGCGAATGCCAAAATGAAGTAGCCGCTCGGCCTGCTCTATGACTGTCTTATCCGGAAGCTTGGCCACCGAATCCGCGGTATATGTTGTCACCATAGGAAGGTCTTCTCCGAGATCATTTTGATCTCGTGTCCAAAACCCTATCTTGCGCTTCAGTCTACCATCCACATTGCGAATTGTGATTTCGGCAGACCCGCTTATTTGGAAATGGCCACATTGCTGACAGGTGATCACGTCGGCGTCGCGAAGTGCAATCCGATCGTTCTTTGCAGGGCGACCACAAAGCGGGCAGAGGAACGGAGGTTCGACCATTTGAACTTCATCTCGTGTCTGAAAGCGTGTAGTCCGAAAGTGTCCAACAAACCCTGTTAGCACGCAAGAGGCGAAACCCTTCGCTCTTTCCGCGCTGCACATGCCGCAGTTCGTGCTTGAAACTCCCAGCCACTGTCAATCAATCTGACAGTGGGCTGCGTCTGCGAGGTGATGACCAAGCGCTGCCCGGTCTGCGACGAATGGTGACGGCTGCACAGCGAGCTGCATGATGAGCTGCAGCTCAAGCCGTGGATGTGGCCCGCCGTCATCAATCCCGACGAAGGCGATAGCGAGTATCCGCCGGAGAGCGGTGGCGCGGCATGGCATCCGCAAGCGCGGGCTTTGTGGCGAGAGCTGGAGAGGCGAGTTGGGTTGAGAGCCTAGGTTCGATCCCGTCCGAGTGGAGGAATTTCTGAGTCCTTGAGGCGATCGATTTCTTGCGCCAACAGATTCTTTGCAAATTCCATTTCTGCTTTGTTTAACCTAGGACGCCAGATAGAGTAGACGTCGACTATCCCGCTCCAATAGCCGTGCACTTTATCATTGCGGCAGAGAGCGATGACATCGTAATGGTGCTCGACCGTTGAACAAAACGTCCGCCCAATAATTTCGAATCCCGTCTTCTCGTCAGCTACCCCTGTCCGAAATGAGGTGGCAATTGCTTCTAGTTCATTCAGAGCCGAAAGAAGATTCTCAAGCAATAGCTTTTGACTGCCACTCTGTTTGAATTCATTCGGAATTGAGGTGCTGGAAAAATCGCCAATTGGACCAGTGTAGTCCGGAAGCGATTTGGCCTCTCTTTCATCGAGAAGAAGTTTCGCTCTCTTAGTGTAAGAATTCAGATATCGCTCACAGGCGCGGATTGCACTTTCTTTCGCTGCCCGATCATTTCTAAGATCGACGTCTAGACGGAGGAGGTTTAGCTGCCGATATGCGAAAAATAGTCCGAGCAGAATGAAAATTCCTGAAAGGAAGTAAGCGACTTCGAGATACGGGCGTATTATTGAGACTAGCTCTAGCACAGGTGCTCCTCCGCCACACTGATTGAATTCAATCGTTCTTTTCATACAAATCGATATCGTCGATCGCGTCTTGGATGAGATCACGTAGCGCAGTCAGCGTGTCGCGAGCGCGAAGCGCAGAGCGGCCAGCCATGTACGGGCCGGCCGGTGGCAAGTCCTCTGCTGATGCTGCAGCGATGCTGCTGCCAGTTTGGCCGGTGCTAATTTCGCCGATGCGGCCACCGTTGATGCCGAAGTAGGCTGCGATGTCGTGCTGCCTATCGCCGCGAACCAACATGCCCTACACAATTGCGATCTCACCGTCGTTTAGTGCCATGCGCGCTTGTCCTTCTCTGACGAATCGGGAAGCACGACCATGGCACAATGCAGGGTAGTGTGGAGCCGGAGGATTACGGAGGCGCTTGTGGATAAGGCGGATGAAGTGCCGACCGGCGGTCCGGATCATCGCAATGAGCTGGGCGGACTTCCCGCCGCAAGCGTCGGGCCTAACGCTCCAACTCTGTCAACAGCCGGTCGCGATCCTGAAGGTGCAGCCGCTGTGTCGCGCGCATGGTGGCAAGGAGCTCCACAGCATCAGCCGTATCGTGGCCATCGCGGTCCAGCTCCGCGATCAGAGCTTCTTGCTTCAACAGGTGCTTCTCACTGAGAGCGACATGTCGCTCGGCCATCGCGAGATGCTGTTGGAACATGGTGCGGTCCATCTGCTCTTGTAGAGCGCCGCCGGAACGGCCGGTTGATCTACGTCACAGCGAAAGCAAATCAGGCCCGGCAGTCGCAACCCTACGACTACCGGGCCTGAGCGCCAGCCAATAACATTACGGTATGAAACATTGTCATTGTCGCTGACACTGCGGGCGCGGGTCTGTCCACTTCCCGACTTTGGCCTATCCGGGAAAATACGGGGCTTCCCGCGAGGCCATCACTCTTCGAAAAATTCCTTGGAAACAGCACCTTCCCGAGATCGCGACACAACGGTGGACACAAGCCCGCTTATGCATTGATTTTATTGCGCTATTTTGGCCTTTACAATCCCTGCGCAGTGGTTTGACGGCTTATGCCGCGCTCTCCCGGGAGCCGAATTCCCTTTGGCCTCCCTCACCCCAGCGAAAGTCACGGACACTGCGCCGGTTGACGCCAATGCCGCATCCGCCAGGGCTTGACCGTAGCAACGACGGCCAGGACCACACGTCTATATTTTGGCATCGGGGCGCTTCGGCGGGCTTCGTCAAAACTAGGGCCCGGCCCTAAGCCTTTCAGCGTCCGCACGACAAACTGAAAGCCCCAAAGCCGAGCCCTTTGGTCCCAAGCCTTAGGAGCCGAAACCGAAATGGATACTACCATCACCGCCGCCCCCGCTGGCAAGCGCGCCCGCAACGGCAGCGTCATCCTGACCAACCGCCTTTGCGAAAGACGGGTGCCCAAACGGGTCAAGTTCTACGATCGCAAATGCCCCGGCCTCTATGTCAGCATCACAACGGCTGGCGTGGCGACCTTTTCCGTCAAGTTCACCGATCGGGCGACCGGTAAGCAGCGCACCGGCTGGCTCGGCCTCTATAACCCCGAGACCTTCACCGTCGAGGACGCCCGGAGCAAGGTCTATGGCCTCAAGGGCATGGGCGGCGACGCGATTGCCGAGACTTCCGCGACCGAAAAGATCGGCAGGCGAAGCGGGGCAAGACCGTCAATGAGATCATCGAGGAGCGGATCGACTGGATGAAAACGCCAGTCAAGAAGCCGGACGGCGAGATGCGGCCCCGGCTGGAAAGTTGGGAAAACACCGCGAGCCATCTGCGCCGCCTCATCGGCTCGAAGCTCGGCCGGAAGATCGCAGCCGACGTCACCCGAGGCGACATTCAGGCTTTGTCGGACGATATTGTAGCGGGTCGGCACGGCGGCAAGCCGTCGGTCAGCAATGCGCGTCACATGCGCAAGGCGGCATCGGGCATGTTCCGGTGGGCGTTGCAGCGCGAGTACATCACCGCCAACCCTTGCAGTGATCTGGAGCCGCTCGACCCCGAAGAGGGGGCACTCAATGAACGACAAACCAAGGACCGGGCGGATACTCAGAGACCTGCGCCAGGTGGAAGAAGACCTTGAGCGAATGGCGCAGTTCGACGAATGGGTCGAAGAAATGCGCAGGAACGGGTGTGCCGATCCGGAGGACCCAGTCGAACTCGCAAAATGGCAAGCCGAGCAAGACAGGGAATTCGAAGAGAATGCGCGCCTGCATCGGGCTTTCGACCAAATGGAACGAGAGGAAGAGGAAGAACTCCAACGGATCAAGGACAGCCGCCCATTGGGCGTTCCACCGCCGATCGAGCCTCGAAGCGTCCACTCTGCCGTGCCGCAACCACCTTGGAAGCGGAAGTTACGACCCTGACCCGCGAACAGTGAGCCGCAATCCCCGGCAGCGTTGTCCAACGTCCACCACCGGCAGTAGACCGGCGTCGGTCCGAGCACGGCGTAGTGATCAGCGCGACAGACCCCCATGTCCAACGACGACATTATCGCAGGCTGGCAGTTGTCAGTGACGATGCAGAGGCGCACGCCACTCGCATGGCTGCTTCGACACGGTGAATTCCACGAAGGCAGCGACCGACCGACGAGGTGGACGAACACGCGAGACGACAATGGCCTCTGAAGACAATGGTCTCTGAAATTGGCCAGATACCTGTCAAACGGAGGCGGCACGCTGACAGACCTAGCCAATCGATACCCGCAATATCGAGAGCTACTTTTTCCATCTTCGAAAAGGCCTAG
Organism: Bradyrhizobium zhanjiangense; assembly: GCF_004114935.1. Lineage (NCBI taxonomy): Bacteria > Pseudomonadati > Pseudomonadota > Alphaproteobacteria > Hyphomicrobiales > Nitrobacteraceae > Bradyrhizobium > Bradyrhizobium zhanjiangense. The sequence goes on along the minus strand of NZ_CP022221.1, from coordinate 3,321,394 downwards.
AGCGGCAACGGGCGAACCGTACCCGTGCTATCGATCTCGATCAGAGATTATCAGCAAATTCCGAACTGTCCTGATCAATATCACTTCAACTTCGAATTCCACTGTACCGATTGCGGCGGCTACACGCCCTCAAGCGTGATTAGCATATCGAGATCACTCGTGCTCTCTTTGCGTAATTTTACGAGTGGCTGATACTCTGGCGAGTTGTACCACGCGTCGAGCGATTGCTTGTCGGGGAACTCGATGATCACCACGCGGTCTGGCTCCCAGTGACCGCCTTCGGGAATTGATGCGCGCCGCCCTTGGTCAGATAATGCCCGCCATATTTTTCGATCATCGGCCCGACCTTGACCCGGTACTCCTCGAATACGGCGGGCTCGGTGATGAGGTGCTCAGCGATCACGTAAGCCTTCGGCATGGCCGCTCTCCGGCATCGTCTCTGGCCGGAAGCCTATCACGGATTGATAGCACCGGTAGCTCGGTTCGAGATCACGAACAAAAGAACAGCCTCGTAGGAGCAACGAAGGGTCGTACGCGTTTAAGGCGGCAGGGAAGCTGTGCAATCCAGAACGGTCGCAGCCGTGGCGGACAGCCCTCCAACTCGCGCCCATGGTTCACCCTCCGACTTAGAGCCGGAGCATCTCCGGGCGATCTGCGACGAAATCGGCCGGCGGCTTCGCGGGACGCTCGCGGACGATCTCACTCCGCTACCGTTGCGACTGCAAGGCATGGTGGAGCGGCTGACCGAATTAGATGGCGGCGCGCCGTCGGCCGCGCCGGATCGCCAGGACGATGCTTACCCATCCCGGCTACTCTCGAAATTTGTGTCGGCGCTTTGGCGGATCCTTCGAAACGGGCCTTGAGGCGCGGGGACGCGCGACGGCCCCCGTTTGGCGTATTTGGCCCCGAACTTTTCCGATTTTGCTGCATCCGGTAATATCGCTAATTCAACGGGATAGGGCCGATGAGCGAGTTAGAACGGGCTTGGCAGGAGCTTGGCGGGTGCTTTCTCGGCGGGATCGCGCCATGTTCCTCTCGTTACTCCGCCAAGACTGTGCCCAAGAGCGCGCGGCAGCGGTGCGGCGACGCGGCGGAGGACGTGGCGAAAGGGGATCGCCCCTCGCAGACATCGCGCTGACCACGACGGACCTCCAACGGCTCGGGCCGTAAGGGGTCGCTGATTGGCTTTCCCGGCGCGGGCTAGGGAGCCACCCCCGGCTTGCGTAAAGCCCGGTAAACGGCTCCTACCCCATTTACCGGGGCAAAGAGCAAGTGGCGGTCGCTTCGGTAAGAGAAGTCTCGGCGACCTCGCTGATCAGCTTGCCCGTCGATCTGTTTATCATGGGATAACCCACAACCGGGGCCGCCAATCTGTTCATACAAACTCGGACTGAGACGAGCGCCAGCGTTGATGTGGCTGCACACTCATGAGGTCGGCTCAGTGGACCGTAGCGGACTTCATGTGCTCAGCCTGAGTTCTTCGCATTTTGATCCGGAACAGACATTCTGAACGTGTTGAAAGTCGCGCGCCTAGAGCTTCACTAACTCGGCGCGGTACTGGCACCAGCGCTGACGATGGCAATAAGCCTGACGCACATCGCGAAGGCTCGTCCCTACGGAATGCTGCTCTATAAAGGCTGCGCCAGGTTCGATTTGGGTTGAGCTTTCGTTCCGTTGGAACCATCGGCATCCTTCGAAGCTACGCGAAACATTCTTCACCCCTGAAACTTAAGTGAATCGTGGGGCCAAAATCGAAAGGTCGCGATATGGAACCGACCAGTCGAGCATCGGACCACATCGAACGTCTGACTGCCCAGTCGATTTGCGACGAGGTGGGTAACAGGTTGCAAGAGGACTTATTTCTCGAAGCCTCGCCTCTGCCGCCCTACCTCGAACGTCTAGTCAATGAATTGCGCAAGCAGGAGCGTGTTCAAATTGATGGCGTCGGCGCGCCCGCTGACCGTTTCCTTCACGCCCGGCCATGATGATGCCGGACGAATTTGCGCAACTAGCGGCCCATTACAGCAGAGCGGCCGAAGAGGCTTCTGACTCGCATTCTCGTTACCAGCTTCAGATGCTGGCGGACAGTTACATGACGCTGGCAAAAAGCACGCTGGTCTTGGACCGATCCGGCAAGGTCCTTGAGATACTGGAGCGATCCCGAAAGAAGTAAGGCCGCCTCAGCTGGCGGCCTCTTACTGCGAATGTCTCCTGTTGGCCCATCACCGCCCAGCGGAATGGTCGTTGGGGTGTCGGCTGTCGGGCGTGGAGCGGAAACTGATTGCAGCGGTCAGGACCGCCGATTTTGACCCAAGTCGGACAGACGACGACCGCGCTGATGCGACACCGCACGATGCTCGGCCTGAACGATCATCGCCGACACAGCCGCCCGATATCCTCAACGAGTTCTAGCGGATCGAAAGGCTTCTGCCACAGTTTCACCCCCACAAAGCGCTCCGGGATGATTTCGCCGCCGTATCCAGTATAGAAGACAAAGGGTACGCCCTGCCGGATCAGTTCGTCTGCGATGGGATAAGCCGCCCTATTGTGGAGATTGATGTCGATGATGGCGACGTCGAAGTGATCGCGTGCGGCTCGGCGGTACGCTGCATCAAAGTCACCAAAGGGTCCAATGATACTCGCGCCATGGGATTTGAGCGCTACTTCCAGATCGTTCGCCAGAAAATACTCGTCCTCGACGATGAGAACACGGCAACCGTTTAGCTTGTTGTCGCAATCATTCATGGCACGCCCCCATGGAAGAAGGACTGCCACAGTACAAAGGACGGCACTGCCCGATCGTTCCCCGACTAATGTTCACTTTTGAACTTTCCGCCCGGATCGCGTTACGGAGTTCGACGGAACCGTTTCGTTTCAACCGATTACGCGGAGGGGGAGCTGCCAGATTTTGCCCATCATCGATTTGCCTGACGAAGCGCGCAACTTCCGAGCCCACTCCTCGGCAGCAGCGCCAGTCATAGACAACGGAGGGCGTGCCGAACAGCATTCTGCTGAAAAAGCCCTTTGCCCCGGCGCAATTGGTCACGGCCGTATCGCAGCTTCTCAACGCAGGCTCGCCGACCTAACAATCGAAAAGTACCTTATGGAGGCGCGAGATCGCGCGCGAGCGCCCCTTAGCTCCCGGGTGGGTGAAACTTATGCAATTGGCCGATTCTGTTGAAAAAGGCGGCTGTTGCGACGCAGAGATATCAGTGATTCAGTCTGTCTAATTGGCAGGACTGAAGATCATGATGGGGCATCGGCAAGTCGAACAGGCCACGTTGTTCTATGAGTTCTCGCTCGAAAGACATATCCCGACTGATCACTTGCTGCGGTTGATTGACAGGTTTGTCGATCTTGAACAGGTCCGGCGGGACCTGGCGCCTTTCTACAGCAGCATCGGTCGACCTTCGATCGATCCCGAGCTGATGATCCGGATGCTCCTGATCGGTTACTGCTTCGGCATCCGATCGGAGCGGCGCCTGACTGCGCCGGTGCGGACACTCAGAACGGAATATCGTCGTCCATATCGTTCTTCCGTACTTTCGGCTCCACGACAGGGACATCGTTCTTTTCAACAACAACACCCGGCCAGGACGCGTCGTCATCGCTGTGGTCGATGATCTCGAAAATGGGATCGTTCTCGTCGTGACCATTGCGTCGGACAACGGTGGAAGGCCTGCCTTCAACGTCGCAGACAAGAGGAAGGACCACGCGCGCTCCGTGGTTCCGGAAAACATTCGGTCAGCGATGCTGGGAATTGGACGCAATGGACCCGAACGACCTGCGGGCGCGCGTCGAAGCCGAAATCAACGAGCACATCGAGCCCGAGGCATGGGAACGGTGCCGGATCGTCAACGAGGCCGAACAGCAGTCCCTTCCGCACGTCCTTGATCGGTGGGGCGGACATTCTTGAAGACGACGACCGGGGGGAGCGGCGCAAGTAATCGGGGTTCAGCGGGGGCACGAGGATGAGATCGTCGCTTGGCGGAAACGCGGTCAATGAGTGCGATCCGAACCGTGGCAGGGCAGAGGGCGGCTTCGGCGAGCGCGATCAGGCACACGATGGGCTGTAACCTGGGCGCGCGCGCCGAAGATTGACTGGGCGCTTGCTCAGCACACGATGCAGGGCAAGTGAGCGAGACATTATCCCTCGTCGAGCGGCTTAGGCTGAATGTCGAAGAGAACTTCCATAATGCTTGAAGAAGTTATCAAGCTTCACTGGTTCGCCGGTATGTCGCCAGAACAGTTTTTTACCAAGGCTGGCCGCCACAGCGAGGCGGTGGTGGCCGCCGATTAGAGTATGGTCATCGGATGCTGTGGCGATGATCTCGCCGTCTTCGTCCACGATGATCATGTGCTGCCTCCGATCCAGCGCGCGGTCAGCGCCGCCGCGATGGTGCACAATCCATCTAACATCGTGCCGGTCCCGGCGTTCCAATGGCCGCAGGAAGGCCGCACAACGCAACCGGGCTTACAGGGGACGGGACCGGCTCGCGCCACGTGAAACTAGGGCCTGTTAGGGCCCAGCAGGTTCGGACGGGCCTCTCGCCCGTCGGCAGTAACAGAAATATACTTTTATCTTCAGGCGCTTCGGCGATTTCAACAGGCCGAAAAATCGCTTGCAGCAAGGACCATACGGTTTTGCCGTACGCGCGGTTCGTTGGCACCGCAGGGTTCGACGGCGTTGTGCACGTTGCCATCGAAATGCTGGCGCGACGAAACCTGACAGCGCCGTCCGTCCACGCGAAACCTTAAGGGCTCACGGAGAGCAATCCGCCCTGCTCTTGGCTCTCGCGCCCGACGCTGCCGCGTCCACCGCAAGCCCGACTCTGCGATCATCACGACACATGATCGCCGCTCAAGGGTGAGCCGCGATAAGCGACAAATACGCCAATTCCGAATTTCGGTAAAGTGGAATATTTTCGCGAACGAGGATTGACAGAGGGCGCACAGCAAAAAGAGGCGGTGCAAAGCACCACCCCTTTTGGACGAAAACGACCGCTTAATATGGCTGATAATAGTAGCGCGGGCCGCCGTAATAAGGACCGCCGCCGTAATAGCCGGGGCCGCCGTAGTAAGGGCCTGGGCCATAATAATAGCGGTTCTCATAGTACTCGCGGCGCTGGCTCTCGGCGATCGCGCCTCCGATCAGACCGGCCGCCATGCCCATGAAGGCGAGACCTGCGGCGTTTGGCCCGCGTCGATAGTAATGGCGGCGACGGGCAGCGCTGAAATCAGTGACGTCAGAGGAGCCCTGACCTGCCGTGACACCCTTTGCGGACACCGTCTTGGCCGGTGCTGAGGATGCCGCTGCCGAGGGCGATACGGGGGTTGCGACCAATGCCAGGCTTGCGAACGCGGCCAGGACCATGTTGCGGCGGGCTGCGGAAATCATCGGCCCTTCACTCATTCTGACCTTCCTCTATTCTAGCCTCACGTAGCGCGCAAACCACTGAAATGGTTTCCTGATCGCGGCGATCTGCCACGCCTTGAATGATTGTAAACCGAACGATCAGATCCAGCTTGAACCATCCAACCTGAGCGGATAATGAACGGCCGCGCCGTTTTTCGGTCGCCGTAAGCGTGTCACGTGAACCAACGCATCAACCGACGCCGTCGGAATCGATGCCATTTTCGAAGGTTCACCGTGATCGACGCGTCCTTTTCCTCGAAAGAAATCAGATGATTGCGGTTCGTAAACTGCCGGCGCGCTATGCGCCGATCGTGATGCCATTCGTGCTGTCCATCCTCATGACGGCGGTGGTGTCAGTCATTTCGACGCTGCGAAGCCTCGGCGCAACGCCGGCCTTCCTGGCAACCTGGCCCGGCGCCTGGGGGCTGTCATGGCTCGTCGCTTTCCCGACGCTGCTCGTGGTGTTGCCGCTGGTCCGCCGGATCGTGGCCTGCCTCGTCGCCGCCCCCACCTCAACCAGGCCAATAGCCGGAGCGCCCCTACGACAGCGCCCCCAGCACGCCGCGCGTCGCCTTGTCGATCTCCTCGACATAGCGGCGGCGCGCGAAGTTCTCGGTGAGGAAGCCGACCACCTTGCGGCTGTCGGTGGAATCGACCACCGCCAGCATCTCGGCTTCGGCCTCGTCGAACACCGCCATCGCCGACTTCACGTTCATTTCCGGGATCAGCACGATGTCGATCAGACGGGCGAGCTCGATCACCTGGATTTCGTCGGCGATGGTGTCGAGATCGCTGGAGAACAGGTCGGGCAGCAGGACGAGGCCGACATATTCGTCCGCATTATTGACGATGACGATACCGGGCCGCGACCCCAGCGCGAATTCGCGGCGCACGGCCGCGATCGTCGTGGTCGACGGCACCTTGCCGACGTCCGAGCGCATCAGCCGCTCGACGGTGAGATTGCGCAGCCAGCCGACGTCGTTGGCGCTGCGGATGGTCTCGCCGCGCAGGTGCAGGCGCCAGGTCGAGAAGGAGTGGCCGAACATGAAGCGGACGCAGATCGAGGTGACGATGCAACCGGCCAGCACCACGGCGGTGACGTCGACATTGCGCGTCATCTCGAGCACGAGGAACGACATGGTCAAGGGGCCGCCGACGATGGCGACGCCGAGCGTCGCCATGCCGGTCAGCATCGCGACCAGCGGATCGATCACGAAGTTCGGGCTGATCAAGAGCAGCAGCGCGGCAAAGAACTTTCCGATCAGGCTGCCGACGAACAGCGAGGCGAAGAACAGGCCGCCACGGAAGCCCGAGGCGAGCGAGACCAGGCAGGCCGTCACCTTCAGGGCGATGATCAGCGCGATCAAGCCGATCGTCATGTCGTGAAAGAGATCGAGCACCATGGCGCCGTGGCCGGCGGCCAGCACCTGCGGCGTGACAATCGCGAAGCCGCCGACGATGAGACCGCCGATCACCGGACGCAGCCAGACCGGCATCCAGGCGAACAGGCGCTCGAACGTCGGCGAGGAGCGCATCACGGCGATGCCGACGCCGCTGGTGACGAGGGCGAGCCCGATCAGGGCCAGGTACTGCTCGACACCGACGGCGCTGACCTTCGGTATCTCCAGCGAGTACGGCGCGCCGCCCAGCCATTGCGCGGTCAGAGCGCCGGCGAGCGAGGCCGCCAGGATCGGGGCGGCACTGCCGACCGAATAGACGCCGACGATCAGCTCGCAGGCGTAGAAGGCGCCGGTGATCGGCGCGCCGAACGCCGCCGCGATCGCGGCGGCAGCGCCGCAGCCGACCATCAGGCGCATATCGTTGCGGCGGAGATTGAAGAACTTGCCGAGCAGCGCGGCGATACCCGAGCCGATCTGGGTATAGCCGGCTTCGAGGCCGACCGAAGCGCCGCAGCCGTTGGAGATCAAGGTCTGGCTCGACACCACCAGGCTGTCGCGCATCGAGAGATTGCCGCCGCGCAGCGCGTTGGCCTCGATCGGGTCGACCGCGTTCGAGATCTTCATGCGCCGCCGCGACCATTCCATGATGCCGAGCGAAAGCCCGCCGAGCGCCGGCGCAATCAGCGCCGCCCAGGGACTGACGCTCGCATTGGACGAGAGGCGAACATCGATGGGGATGCCGTAGATCACGACGTGCGCGATCTGGGCGATCTCGGCCATCAGCGTCACGATCGCGCCCGCCAGCGTGCCGATCACGAGCGCGAGCGGGATCAGGTAGAACTCGTTGCTGCGCAGCAGGGCACGCAGCCGAACCATGGTGCGGTTCGTTCTCTTGCTATCGATCAGATGTTTGATTCGAACGAACACCTTCTGCCCGCCCTACCCTTCCGACAGGCCGGAGCCGGCCATGCGGACGCTGATATTGCCAGAGGTGCCCTGGTAGATGCCGAGCGCATTCATGCGGCGGCAGGCGTCGATGATGGCCTGTCTCTTGTCGAGCTCGTCCGCTGTCATCGACATCTCTCTTCTTCTCGGCTTCTTGGCGATGAACGTCAGAGGGGAAGTACGGCAAAGCAATGTCGCAGTGCAAGCGAAAGCGACCTGATCGGGCGCCATCTTGCCGACGGATCCGCTGCTCCTCGAAATGAACCGTAAAATCAATAAATTAACAGATTGTCGCCCCCCCTACGACAGGTTCGCCCGAACGGCTGCAATGCCGTTGATGACGAACTGCACCGAATAGGCGGCGAGCAGCATGCCCAGCACGCGCGAGAGCACGGCATTTCCGGTGCGCCCGAGAGTGCGGGCGATCAGGCTCGCGGAGACGAAGCACAGCATGCAGAGCAGGCAGACCGAGAGCACCACGGCGATGATGATCACGAGCCTCGCCCCATAACCGGCATCGCCCGCCAGCAGCAGCGTGGTCGCGATCGCGCCGGGGCCGGCCATCATGGGAATGGCGAGCGGAAACACCGCGACATCTGAGGCATGCTCGGATGTCGCCTTGTCGGCCTCCCGGGCCTCGCGATGCGGACGGTCACCGAAGATCATCTGGTACGAGACACCGAATAGCAGCAGCCCGCCGGCGATCTGGAAGGCGGGAATGCCGATCCCGAGCTGGCGGAGCAGGCCGTTTCCGACCAGCGCGATCACGACCAGGATCGAGGCGGCGATCAGCGGCGCCCGCAACGCGACCGTTCGCTTGATCTTGTCTGGCATGCCGGCGGTGGCGGCCAGAAAGGCCGGCGCAAGGCCGACGGGATCGACCACCAGCAGCAGCGTCACGAAGGCCGACAGGGCGAAATCGATCATGTCTCGGGGGGCTCCGCGGAAGGAACGATGGCAGGCGGACTGACTTAGCCCGGCAGAACCATTTTGGAAATCACTGGAGACGATCAATGAGCGACAGTGGAATCGGAATGCTGCTCGGCCATCTCTCGGCCAACCTGCTCTGGCTCTGGTTCATTGGAGCCTTCCTGCTCGGCGCGGTCCTCGTCTACGGCGTGATGAAGGCCGGACGCCTGCGGCGCAGCGAACGCGCGCAGCTCGACCGTAACACCGAGGCCCGGCAACGGCAGGAGGACCCCTACAAGCATCCAACCTGAGAGATCGCCGTGAGCGCCGGTTGCAGTTTGGAACTTTCGTTTTTCAAAGGGCTTTGATCGCCTGAGGATTGAGGGAGGCGACGCCTTCCGATGTGACCTCAAGAGGAGGACGTATGGCTAAACGAGCGAAGAAACGCACAACCAAGAAGACCGCCGCGCGCCGACCGCGTCAGGCGCCGAAGATGCTCAGCGACCTGTTCCTGGAGACGCTGAAGGACATCTATTTCGCGGAGAACAAGATCATCAAGACGCTGCCGAAGATGGCCAAGGCTGCGCATTCGAAGGATCTTGCGGCGGCCTTCAACAAGCATCTGCGCGAGACCCAGGGCCAGGTCAAACGTCTCGACCAGGTCTTCAAGATGCTGGGCAAGCCCGCACGTGGCAAGACTTGCGAGGCCATCAACGGCATTACCGACGAGGGCGCCGAGATCATGAAGGAATTCAAGAACGCCCCTGCCCTCGACGCCGGTCTGCTCGCGGCGGCGCAAGCCGTGGAGCACTACGAAATCTCCCGCTACGGCACGCTGCGGACCTGGGCCGAGGAGCTCGGCATGCAGGATGCGGCGAGGCTGCTCCAGGAGACGTTGGACGAGGAAGAGGCGACCGACCACACGCTGACCGAGCTAGCGACGTCCGTGATCAACCTCGAAGCGGAAGACGAGTACCGCGCGGCGGCCTGAGCCGTACCCGCGCAATGACGAAACGTCGCGGTCCGAGCCGCGGCGTTTGCCTGTTCGGGATCACACGATGGCGCATGGCACGCCCGCATCGTCGGGCTGGATTTCCGCGGAACCGGCCCCATATGCAGCCTTTCCCACCGCCGAGCCCGCATCATGCAACCCAAAAATCCCCTCGACTGGATGCTGTCCGAAGCCCTGGACTCGCTGACCCGCGCCGAACGGCTGCGCCAGCAGTTCGGCCGCCAGGAAGCCTGCTGGGAGCCGCCGATCGACGTGCTCGAAACCGAGCATGAGCTCCTGATCCTGGTCGCGCTTCCCGGCGTCAATCCGGACAATGTCGAGACGGTGATCCATGACGGCGCGCTCGTCATCTCCGGCCAGCGCACCCTTCCGCCGGAGCTTCGCAACGCCCGCATCCACCGGCTCGAGCTACCGCAGGGCCGCTTCGAGCGGCGCATCGCGCTCCCCCTTGGCCGCTACGCCATCAGCCGCTTCGTGATGGACGGCTGCGTTGCGCTGCGCCTCGCCAAATCCTGAGGTCGATCATGGCCACCGAACAGATGAATAACGCCCAGACCAATTCCCAAAACAATTCCGACGTGAAGGTCCCCGAAGACGCGCTGATCGTGATCCCCGTGCGCGAGATGGTGCTGTTCCCCGGCGCGATCGCGCCGATTTCGATCGGCCGGGCAAAGTCCATCGCCGCCGCACAGCAGGCGCTGCGCGAGCAGCGGCCGGTCGGCATCGTGCTGCAACGCAGCCCCGAGATCGAGGAGCCCGGTCCGGACGACCTCTACCGGGTCGCGACCATCGCCAATATCGTGCGCTACATCACCGCGCCCGACGGCACTCACCACATCGTCTGCCAGGGCGTGCAGCGCGCGCGCATCCTCGACTTCCTGCCCGGTACGCCTTTCCCGGCTGCCCGCATCCAGCAGATCCCCGAGCCGACCACGACCTCGCCCGAGATCGAGGCGCGCGTGCTGAACCTGCAGCGCCTGGCCATCGAGGCGATCGAGCTGCTGCCGCAGGCCCCGCCCGAGCTGGCAGCGATGTTCCAGGGCACCAGCGCGCCCGGCGCGCTGGCGGACCTGGCGACCTCGTTCATGGACATCAAGCCGCAGGACAAGCAGGAGGTGCTGGAGACCATCGACCTCGCCTTGCGCGTCGAGAAGGTGTCGAAGCACCTGGCCGAACGGCTGGAGGTGCTGCGCATCAGCAACGAAATCGGCCAGAAGACCCGCGCCAGTTTCGACGAGCGGCAGCGCGAGGCGATCCTGCGCGAGCAAATGGCGACCATCCAGCGCCAGCTCGGCGAAGGCGACGGCAAGGCGGCCGAGGTCGCCGAGCTGACGGCTGCCATCGCCAAGGCCAACATGCCGCCCGAGGCGGATGCGCACGCCAAGAAGGAGCTGCGCCGCTACGAGCGCATGCCGGAGGCCGCCGGCGAAGCCGGCATGGTCCGCACCTATCTCGACTGGCTGATCGAGCTGCCCTGGGCGCTGCCCGCGGAGAAGCCGATCGACATCAAGGAGGCGCGTCGCATCCTCGATGCCGACCATTTCGGCCTGGAGAAGATCAAGAGCCGGATCATCGAATATCTGGCGGTGCGCAAGCTCGCCCCGCAGGGCAAGGCGCCGATCCTGTGCTTCGTCGGCCCTCCCGGCGTTGGCAAGACCTCGCTCGGCCAATCCATCGCACGCGCGATGGATCGTCCCTTCGTACGCGTCAGCCTCGGCGGCGTGCATGACGAGGCGGAGATCCGCGGCCACCGGCGCACCTATATCGGCGCGCTGCCCGGCAACATCATCCAGGGCATCAAGAAGGCGGGCGCCCGCAACTGCGTGATGATGCTGGACGAGATCGACAAGATGGGCCGCGGTGTGCAGGGCGATCCTTCCGCCGCGATGCTGGAGGTGCTCGACCCCGAGCAGAACGGGACCTTCCGGGACAATTACCTGGGCGTGCCCTTCGACCTGTCGCGCGTGGTGTTCATTGCGACCGCCAACATGCTGGACCAGATCCCGGGTCCGCTGCTCGACCGCATGGAGCTGATCAGCCTCGCCGGCTACACCGAGGAGGAGAAGCTGGAGATCGCACGGCGCTACCTGGTGCGGCGCCAGCTGGAGGCCAACGGCCTCTCGGCCGAACAGGCCGAGATCGAGCCGGAGGCGCTGAAGCTGATCGTCAAGAGCTACACCCGCGAGGCCGGCGTGCGTAACCTCGAGCGCGAGATCGGCAAGGTATTCCGGCATGCCGCGGTGCAGGTCGCCGAGGGCACGGCCGCGAAGGTCGTGGTGAGCCCGAGGGACATCGCTACCGTGCTCGGCCAGCCGCGCTTCGAGGGCGAGATCGCGCTGCGCACCAGCGTTCCGGGCGTCGCCACCGGTCTCGCCTGGACGCCGGTCGGCGGCGACATCCTGTTCATCGAGGCCTCGCGCGTCCCCGGCAAGGGCGGGCTGATCCTGACCGGTCAGCTCGGCGACGTCATGCGCGAGAGCGTGCAAGCTGCGCTGACGCTGGTGAAGAGCCGAGCCACCCAGCTCGGCATTGATCCGCAGCTGTTCGAGAAGAGCGACATCCACGTTCACGTTCCCGCGGGAGCGACCCCGAAGGACGGGCCGAGCGCGGGCGTTGCGATGTTCACGGCGCTGACGTCGCTACTCACCAATCGCACGGTGCGCAGCGACACCGCGATGACCGGCGAGATCTCGCTGCGCGGCCTGGTGCTGCCAGTCGGCGGCATCAAGGAGAAGGTGGTGGCTGCGGCCGCTGCCGGATTGAAGCGGGTGATGCTGCCGGCGCGCAACAAGCGGGATTACGACGACATCCCGAAGAGCGCGCGGGACAACCTCGAATTCATCTGGCTGGAACGCGTGGACGAAGCCATCGCCGCGGCGCTCGAGCCGGCTGATGCCAAGGTCGAGGCGGCGGAGTGAATGCGATGAGCGGATTGCTGGAAAGAGCGAAGCGATCACGGAAAACGCAGCGGCTGCGCCAGCTGCTCGATCGCGCCATCGACCGGGTTCGCGATGTCCTGGCGGCGCCAGGACCGCGGCTTCAGCCGGTCCCGGTCCGGGTGAAGCGCCGCAAGGGTTGAGCCCTCCGTCTCGAGCCCTCGCGGCAGCCCCAAATAAAAGGCCCCCTCCTACCCGAGGGGGCCTTTGCGTTGTCAGGCCACGGCGTCCTTGGCAGCCTTGACCGGGCGGGCGCGGACGATCTTCCGGGCCGGCTTGGCCTTGAACATCATCTCTTCACCCGTGAACGGGTTGGTGCCCTTGCGCGCCTTGGTGGCGGGCTTCTTGATGACCACGAACTTGGCGAAGCCCGGCACCAGGAACAGGCCGTTCTTCTTGAGCTCCTTGTGACCGACGTCGGTCAGCGTCTCCATGACGCTCTTGACGTCACGCTTGGAAAGCTCGGTGGCGGTCGCAATCTTTTCGATCAGCTGCGATTTGGACATTTGGGTTGGCATCGTGTCTCCTCTGATTCGTTGCCGGTTGCATATTAGACCAAGCGGCGAAGGCCTATAGCCTTCTGCACAGTTTTATCGCGTTTTTACGGGCTTTTTTGGCCCCCTGTGACAAAAAACCCTGCATTTTAGCTGCTTCCGGAGCGAAAGGAGCCTCAGGCAGCGGTTTTTGCCTTGTTTCAAAGGCCCGCAAGCCACCTTGCTAAAGCTGATTCGATGCTTTCGACAAGCGACGACCGGCCTCTTTGGCGGAGGCCGGTCGCGATTCGCCCTGAAAAATAAGGGCTAGATTGGTGTATTGCCGCCATCGCAGTTGCTCGCCCTCTCTCCGATCTTACGGGGAGAGGGTTGGGGTGAGGGCTGCTTCCGCGCTCAAGGTGACAGCCGGACGCACGGAGAGTCCCCCTCACCCGGATTGCATCTGACGATGCAATCCGACCTCTCCCCGCAAGCGGGGAGAGGTGAGAGAGAGTGAAGCTAGATGCGCTCGATGATGACCGCCGGCGCCATGCCGCCGGCCGCGCACATGGTGACGAGACCGCGCTTGAGGTCGCGCCGTTCGAGCTCGTCGAGCACGGTGCCGATCAGGATCGAGCCGGTCGCGCCGATGGGATGGCCGAGCGCGATCGAGCCGCCATTGACGTTGACCTTGGCGCGGTCGAGCTCGAGATCACGGATGTATTTTTCCGCAACCACAGCAAAGGCCTCATTGATCTCGAACAGGTCGATGTCGTCGACGGTCAGCCCCGCCTTCGCCAGCACCTTGCGCGTCGCCGGTACCGGCGCGTTCAGCATCAGGGTCGGCGAGTCCCCCATGTTGGCCATCGCCACCACGCGGGCGCGCGGCTTGAGGCCATGCGCCTTGGAGTAGGCCGGCGAGGCCAGCAGGATCGCGGCGGCGCCGTCGACGACGCCGGACGAGTTGCCGGCGTGGTGCACGAAGTCGATCTTCAGGTCCGGATATTTTTGCAGGATCAGGCCGCGATAGGTCGTGCCCTTGTCATCGAGCGCATAGTCGGCGATGGCGGGGAACGCCGGCTTCAGGCTGCTGAGGCCCTCCATCGTGGTCTGCGGCCGCGGATATTCTTCATGGTCGAGCGCAAGGCTGCCGTCCTCGCGGTGGACAGGCACGAGGCTCTTCTTGAAGTGACCATTTGCCATCGCATGCGCGGCACGTTTCTGGCTTTCGAGGCCGAGCGCGTCGACGTCCTGCCGCGTGATGCCTTCCAGCGTCGCGATCGCGTCGGCACAGACGCCCTGATGCGACTGCGGGTGCCGCGCGCGCAGGCGCAGATTGCCGTTGTCCATCATCATCGGACCGCCGCCACGGCGTCCCTCCATCGACATCATCTCGCAGCCGCCGGCGATGACGAGGTCTTCGGCGCCCGCCATGATCGAGCTTGCGGCCATGCTGACGCTGGTGATGCCGGAGCCGCAGAAACGGTCGAGCGTCACGGCACTCGCGCGCACGTCGTAGCCGGCATCGAGCGCCGACATCCGGCCGAGATCGCCGCTTTGCGTTGCGACCTGCGCGCTGCAGCCCCAGACGATGTCGTCGACATCGGCGGTGTCGATGCCGGTGCGGTCGGCGAGCGCGCGCAGCACGGTTGCGCCGAGCTGCTGCGGATGAATCCCCGAGAGCGCTCCCTTGCCGGCCTTGCCGATGCCGCGTGGGGTGCGGCAGGCATCGATGATCAGCGCGTCAACCATTGGCGTTGTCCTCTTGTTGATGGGTATTGAGAGGCGTTGTGAATCAGGGGGACAGGTGAGTCAATGCGTGGTGGCTCGCCTCGCCTCTCCCCGCGTGCGGCGAGAGGCTGGATTTTACGCGCAGCGGAAAATCCAGGTGAGGGGGAGCTTCAGCAAGGACGGTGGCAGATGGACTCGTGGGTAGAGCCCCTCACCCCGACCCTCTCCCCGTAAGAACGGGGAGACGCGAAGAGATCACACCCCCGCCGCGTTGGTCGCGATCACGTTGCGGTAGAAGCTGGCGCTGAGCTTTGGGGTGCGGACCTGGGTGTCGAAATTGACGTGGTAGAGGCCGAAGCGCTTGTTCAGCCCGTACACCCATTCGAAATTATCCATCAGACTCCAGAGGAAGTAGCCGCGCACCGGCACGCCCTCGCTGGTGGCACGCTGGAGCTGGGCGAGATAGTTGCGCAGATACATGATGCGGTCGGTGTCGTAGATCTTGCCGTCGGGCCTCACCACGTCGTCGCCGGAGGTGCCGTTCTCGCTGATATAGATCGCGTCCGTCTTCCAGATCTTCGCAGCCAGCTTCGGCACCCAATAGATCGTCTCGGGTCCGACGCGCAGCCAGTCCGAATTCATGTGCGGGAACGATTTCGGGATCGGCAGCGGCATGAAGCCGGCACCCTGGTCGGAAGCCACCACGTAGTTCTGCGGCGCGTAGATGTTGAGGCCGAGGAAATCAACCGGCGAGGAGATGATCTTCAGTTCCGCATCGATGTATTTCGGCGCGTTGGGCCCGGCGAACTTCAGGAAGGCGTCGGTATACTGCCCTGTCATGATGACGTTGAGATAGCCGCCGTTCATCTCGCGTAGCGCGATCTCAGCGGCGCGGACGTTCTCCGGCGTGTCGATCGCGGGCGCGCAGGCATCGATGTTCTCGGCCGGTCCCACCCTGGTGCCGTGGCGGCCATGGGCGCGCACGGCCTGCACCGCGAGCCCGTGCGCGAGCGCGCTGTTGTGCCTGATCTGGTTGAGCTCGGCCTGCGGCAGCGTCAGACCCGGCGCGTCGATGCCAATGCCGTAACCGAAATAAACGAAGCGGCCGCTCTCGTTCAGCGTGAACACGTTCTTGACCCGGTCGGTCAGATGCTCGGCGACATAGGCCGCGTAGTCGCCGAAAATCTTGCAGGTCTCGGTCGAGCGCCAGCCGCCGAAGCGATCCTGGAGCGATTGCGGCAGGTCCCAATGATAGAGCGTCAGCCACGGCTCGATGCCGTTCTTGAGGAGCTCGTCGACGAGCCGGTTGTAGAAGTCGAGCCCTTTCGGGTTCGGCTTGCCATCGCCATCCGGAAACACCCGCGGCCAGGCGACCGAAAAGCGATAGGCCTTGCAGCCGAGCTCCTTGATGAGCGCGATATCCTCCTTGTAGCGGTGATAATGCTCATTGGCGCGGTCGCCGGTAGTGCCGTCCTCGATCTTGCCGGGGATGCGCACGAACTTGTCCCAGATCGAAGCCCCTCGCCCATCCTCGTTGACCGCGCCCTCGACCTGATAGGACGAGGTCGCCGTGCCCCAGACAAAGCCTGCCGGAAAGCCGGTGCCGGCGCGCGGCGGCGGTGCCGGGTTGACCTCGACGGCCCCAACGGGATTTGCCATTCCGGCTGCGGACAGCCCCGCGATTTTCGCGAATTGGCGACGCGAGACCTTGTCCGACATTGATGCTGCCTCCTGGGATGGTTTGGGCCAGATGCCCGAGCTTCGTCGCGGACGCTCAGGCATTATGTCCGGCTTCGACGTCCTGGAAAGTCGGCAAGCCGGGGCCGCCTCCCCATAGTTAACTCATTCAACGCCTTTTCCGCAGCGCAATTAATCTAAGCTTCAGGTCTCGCCTATAGGCTGCACTCAGAAAAAACAGTCCCTTTTTGGTTGCGAAAATGCCTCCGTCGTCAATTGCCGCCAATCCGCGGCGGGCCGCGCAAGGTCGCGAAAAGTGGGCCACGTTCTTTGGCACGCTCGATTCGCCCAACGTGCGGCTCCTCGCGGGCGGGCTGCTGATACCAAACCTAATCTCGCTCGCAACGATGGCTTCATTGGTCGATATCGGCTTGCCGCCGCGGACCATCGCCATCGCTCTCTATGCCAGCATTGCCATCCTGGCGCGGCGTATTCCCTTCATGCTCACGGTCGCGCTGTTTCTTGCCGTGCTCACCTTCGACATCGTGCAAACGTTGTCTCTCATGTTCGGCATCGGGCTGAGTGACTTAATGGCAGCTGTCGACCACGCGAGGCGCATCAATTTCTTCGCCTCACCGCTTTATTTCGCTTTGATCGTCACACTCGTCATGACCACGGGCCTAAGCCTGGCATGCTTAAGGCCGCGCGCCATGCTTATAAATGCGAACATACCGGTTCTCTTCTTCTTGGCACAGGCGTTCGGCGTGATGGACTATGTCAGCAACGCGTCGCCACACTACCATTTCGGCTCCACGATGGGACGCAACGAGCCGATCCAATCCGCTGCGGAGGTGTCGGGTTTTAGGCAGGCAGCAGGGGCCGACGGAAACAACGTCGTCCTGGTGATCGTCGAGAGCTTGGGCTACCTGAAGGACCAGAACGCCCGAACGCGCATAGCAGAACCCCTGTATGATCAAAGTCTGACCAGGGACTACACCATCACCTCCGGAAAAACGGTCTATTTCGGTTCGACGACATCGGGCGAGATGCGGGAACTATGTAATACGCGCACATTCTATACAGAGTACGTTCAGAATGACACCAACACCTGCCTGCCGGATCTGCTGGCCGCGCGAGGGTATAGCAACATCGCCGTGCACGGCTTCGCTGGAGGTATGTTCGAGCGTGAGCAGTGGTATCCGACAATCGGCTTCGACCAGGAACTCTTCCGCGACGAGCTGGTCAAAACGACCCGCCGCGTATGCGGCAGCGCCTTCGCTGGCGCGTGCGATGCAGATCTCGCGCCCGTGATTTCCGCGGCCTCCCGCGAAGCGGGAAAGCAAGGCAAGCCACGCTTCATCTATTGGCTCACATTGAATACCCATATTCCGGTCGCGCCTGGTCAAGCTCTGACGGATTTTCATTGCGAGACCGACGGCGTCTTCGGTCGACCCAAGGTTTGCAGGATGGCCGAACTTTGGCACGACGTATTTGCCGTCGTCGCAAAGATAGCTCGCGACCCAGCCGTGGCGCCGGCCGACATCCTGGTGGTCGGCGACCATGCCCCGCCGTTCTGGTCGAGACATGACCGCGCCCAATTCGAGCCCGGTCAAGTGGCTTGGTACAGGCTCCAGCCCCGGCGAGCGTCTCCTCTGCCGATGCGGGACGCCCGCAACCAACAGCGAGCATCGACAGACGACGCGGATAGCAGTCGAAGTGCGCAATGACCGAGCAGTGGTATTGCGCATGTCTGTCGCTCTCGTCCTCGAAGATCTGTAAAGTGGCTTCACGCCCTCAAGGCTGTCCCTCTGCCGCTTGCCGCTATCAACCCGGGTATCGGAGGCCAGCGCGATGCCTCTCCTCGCTCAGCGCGAGCGCTTCGGCAATTTCGGCAGCTTGTCGGGATTGAACGCCGGCATCTGCTCGGTTCGTTCAGGTGCCGGTGGCTGCTTTTCAGTCAGGATGAGCGTGCCCTGGAGGATCATTCCCGGGACTTGTACGGCGGTCGCCGTGTAGGTCGCGATCTTGCCGGGGCAGTTTCCTTCGATGGTCAGCGTCAACTCATCATCGTTGCCGAACACCGTTGCGCGTCCATCGGTATGACGCTTCGTCGATACCGTGGCGGTGAAGCGATCTCCATCGACCTGACAGGAGCCATGATACGTCATCAGGCTGTCGCGGCCCCAGATCTGTCCGTCTGCGACATGGACGATGCCGGTACCCTGGTCGAGCGGCGTCTTGTACCAAGCCGCGTAGGTGCCGTCCTTCAGCATGGGAGCCGTCTCCCCTGGTATTCCCAAGCGGATAGTCCGCATCATTAGCGCTAAGAAAGCGTTAATCGCGCGGCCCGTGCCAATCCGGTCTGTCCTTGCGCAGCTCGGCTTCAAGCTCCTCGATGATGCTGTGAAGCAGACACGCGGCGAGCGGATCTGTCACCTCCCGCTCCAGGCGCCTGTAACGCGCGATCCGGAATTCCTGCTCTTTCAACTGGTGCTCTGTCATCAGACGGGCCCTCCGACGAACCGACGCAGAGACGGCAGGGGAGTTTCGTTAAAATTTTCGGATCATTTTCTATGGTTTCTGATCGGTTAAAGGTCTTTCCTTCCCTCCTGTTGTGGGAGAGGGAACGGAGCGCGCCCGACGAAATATCCGTAGCGCAATTCGTCACACTCAAAACGTCACCCGCATGCCCGCATAGAACGCCCTTGGCCGTGCCGGGCTGAGCGAGCGCGGGTCGGTGAACTCTGCGCCGCCATTGGTGAAGTTGGGAAAGGCTTCGCGGTCGAAGAACTGGCCGTAGGTCGCGTAACGCTTATCGAAGACGTTGTCGACGCGGCCGTAGAGCTGGACGTTCTTCGTGACCTGATAGGAGGTGTGGAGATTGAACACCGTGTAGGACGGTAGCTTCGCGAACTGGTTCGACTCGTCGCCGACCAGATACTGGCTGGAGACGAACAGCGCGTTGCCGCCAACCTTCCAGACGTCGGTCACGGCGTAGTCGACGCCGATCTTGACGCGATGGCGCGGGATTGCGGGGATCTGGTTGCCGGGCGAGACCTGGATGGTCTCGGTGACGGGATCCCTGAACGGGCTCTCCGAGCCGAGTTCCAGCGGATCAAGGAAGCGCGCGTCGAGGAAGGCGTAGCTCGCCTGAAACTGGAGCGTGGGAGACTTGATGTTGACTTCGGCTTCGAACCCCTGCCGGCGCGTCCGGCCGACATTGGAAAAATAGCCGAAGCCGGTGCGCCCGACGGCGGGTACCGCAACAATGTCGTCATAGTTGGTGGCGCGGAAGCCGCCGATCTTCCAGCCGAGCGTGCCGATGTTCAGCTCCTTGGTGCCGCGCAGGCCCGCTTCTACTGTCTTGGACACGACCTGCTTCAGCGGCGGGTCGGAGACGAGAAACGCCGCAAGCAAGCAGGGACGGGCTGGATCGGCACAACCGAGCTCGAGCGGCGTCGGCACGCGGTTGGCCTCGGAATAGCCGGCATAGGCGGTCAGCTCGGGCGTGATCTTGTAGGTGCCGCCAACCACCGGATTGAACCGGGTGAAGGTGTGATCGCCGTTGAGGTCGGTCCCGAGCTGATCTTCCAGCGTGATGCGCGCCACGTTGAAACGGCCGCCGCCGGTGATGGCGAAGGCGTCCGTGACGTTGAACGTATCCATCGCGTAGATGCCGTTATACTGGTTGACGGTCCGCAGCGAGACCGGACCGGCAACCGGGTCCGGCGTGCCGGTCGCTCCCAAGAAGACGCCGCTGCCGCTGACGACGTAGTTTTCTCCGATCGAGCCGATCTCGGCGGTCGCAGTATAGCGCGTGACACTGGCGTCATAGGTTGCGCCCATCACGAAGCGGTTGTCGTGGCCGAACAGTTGATCGGTGTTGGTGGCCTGTCCCGACACGCCGAGGGTGGTCGACCTTATCGTGCTCCGGTCGATCTCGCCGAGGAAGGTTCCCGAGGCAAAGGGATCGGCGAGCTGAAGACCGTTCGTGCCGTTCGCCGGCGTCGTATCGTCGCCGAAGCACAGCAGCCCTGCAATGGCACATTCCTGCACATCGGTCGGATTGCCATCGACGAGCTTCTGCTCGTAGCGGCGCACATGGGCGGTGCCTTCGAGCGTCCAGGTCGGCGTCGCATCGACCTTGCCGGTGAGGTTGAGATAGCCGACGCGATTGCTCGTGGTCTGCGGTGTGGTGTAGGTCGCGCCCCAATATTTGTCGAGCAGCTCGGCCGGAACGGTGGCGCTGGCGCCGAAATCGTTCTTGGCGACGCCCATGTTGGCGTGGAATTCACTGTCGCCAGCCTTGTAGCCGACATCGCCGTAGAAGCGCCGCACGTCCGATCGGGAGAAATTGCGGAAACCGTTGTCGTGCAGGCCTTCGAGCGCGGCATAGACGCCAAAATTCTTGTCGACCTGCTTGCCCCATTGTGCTGAGCCCTGGATGCGGCCGAACGAGCCGCCCATGACATTGAGCTCCGCACCCCGATAGGTGAAACCGTCCTTCATTTGCAGGTTGATGGCGCCGCCCAGCGCGTTGAGGCCGAAGGCGGGATTGTTGGTCACCAGCGTCACCGACCTGATCGCGGCGGTTGGGATCAGGTCCCAATTGACGGCGTCGGAGAAGGCTTCGTTGATGCGGACGCCGTTTTGGTACACGGCGAGGCCTTGCGGCGTGCCGGTCACGGGCGAAGCGACGAAACCGCGGAATTCGACATCGGGCTGAAACGGATTGCCGGTGACTTCGCTGATGTTGACGCCGGCGATGTTGTCGCGCAGCGCATCGGTGACGTTGAGCGAACCGGTGCGCTTGATCTGGCTGGCATCGACGGCATTGATCGCCGACGGGACCTTGTCGACATCGAGACCCCGGCCGGTGCCCGGCGCGGTCGGATAGACGTAAATGCGTGTCCTGGGGCTCGCGGACGACGGGGCGCCCACGCGGGCGACCGGTCGCGACGGCGCAGTGCGCCTCGCCGTCGATGGCGGTGGTGCGGTCACCTCGACCGGCGGCAGGTTCTGAACGTTGGTCTCATCGTCCTGCGCCGCCCCGGCAGGGCCTGCAAAGACCAAACCCGATATCAGCCCCGTCGACACCGAGGCCATCAACAAACGACGCTTGAACGAAAGACCCTTGCCCATCCCCGCCTTCCCATCCGTGACCACCGGCTGTTTTGATTTTCGCCGTTTGGTCGAGACAAGTGTAATCAGCGGCAGTGGGCGCGCCAGCCACAAAAGGTCGGGAGATATCCGCACCCGTTTTCCCGACCAAATCGGGAATTCTTCCCGATGATCTCGGGCGCGATCAGGCCGCCGCCGTCGGAACCAACGCCTCGACGGTCAAACCGCTCTCGCCGGAGACGACATTGAGCGTGCCGCCCAGCGCCAGGATCCGCTCGCGCATGCCGACGAGGCCGAAACCGAGCTTCTGACCCGGCTCCATGCCGCGGCCATTGTCGCTGACCCTCACCCGGGCGCAGACGCGGCCGTCGCGCGTCGCCAGCACCGCCGGTTCAATGATGACGTTGACCGAGGTCGCGCCGGCATGGCGGAACACGTTGGTGAGCGCCTCCTGCACGATGCGGTAGATGGTGAGGTCGGCGGTCTCGCCGGTCGCGCCCAGCGCAGGCGAAATCGAGGTCTCGATCGTGACCTCGGGATGCGACTCCCGCCATAGCCGCGACAGCGATTCGAGCGCCTGGCGCAGGCCAAGCTCGGCGAGGCCGACGGGCCGCAGTCGCTCCAGCACGCGGCGGGTGAACTGCTGGAGCGCATTGATCTGCTCCAGCAAGGCGCTGCCGTGCTTGCGGACGGCCTCCGCACTCGGCGCACGACCGTCCGCCAGCTTCGCCAGCGCGCTGGCATGGGCGCGCAGCGAGAACAGATACGGCCCGAACTCGTCATGCAGCTCGCGCGCGATCTCCTTGCGCTCGACGTCCTGGAGCGACACCGCACGCCCGGCAAGGCGCCGCTTATCCTCGACCGCCTCGCCGAGCGCTGCTGCGAGATGATTGAGCTTGCCGCAGATCGCGGCGAGCTCGGGCGCGCCGCCCGGCGTGACCCGCGCGTCATAATGCCCGCCCTCGATCTCGGCCATCGTCTCGGCCAACGACTGGAGCGGCACCAGGGCCCGGCCGACCACATTCATCATCACCAGGAACAGCACGACCGCGATGACCGAGCCGACCTCGAGCTGGGTCACGATGCTGTCCCAGATTTCGGCCATTTCGTCGTTCGGATGCGAGGTGATCACGAGCGAGCCGGGCTTGCCATGGATCGAGACGGGCACGCTGACCGCGGTCTGCTCGGGATGAACCAGGCTGACGAACCAGGCCGGCGGCCCGCGCGTGTCGGCGTCGACATCAGGCCGGGGCGGCGTCAGCGGATTTCCGCCGGCATCCCGTAGCGCGATGCTGACATGGCGGAGACGGCTGAGATCGCGCGCAATCTGGTTCAATCTCGCATCCGGATCGGGCGCCTCGTTGAGATCGGCAACGATCATCTCGATGAACTCGCGCGCGAGCCGGATCACGCTCTGGTCCTCGGCCTGCACGCGCGGCCCCGCCTCCGCAACCTGGCGGACGATATTGACGGCGAGCCCGAGTGCCAGCAGCAGCGCCAGCAACAGGTTGATGCGCCCGCGCAAAGATAGGTTTTGCCACATTGGTATCGCTCGTGCCCCGCGAAGGTTTTGCCCGCGCCTGTCCGATGACGTTGACAGAGGCGAAGCGGCGGATATCTAATCGGAAGCGTACAGCAATCCCGGCCGGGTTGCATGAGGCGACATAAGACGCGCGTCTTGCCTAGTCGGCTTCATGCGGCGCAGAACAGGCCGCGGCTGTCGCGGGGAACGCCTATGCGCATTCTGATCGTCGACGATCATCCCATCGTCGCCTCCGGCTGCCGTGCCGTGCTGGCCGACGAGGGCGAGATCGAGATCTTGGAGGCCGCCGACGCCGAAGACGGCGAGTGCGTCTTCATCGTCGAGCGCCCTGACCTCTGCATCATCGACATCAACCTACCGACCGTCTCCGGCTTCGAGCTCGCGCGCCGCATCCTCGAGCGCGCGCCCGAGGCCCGCATCATCATGTTCAGCATGAACGACGATCCGGCCTTCGCCGCGCGCGCGATCGAATGCGGCGCCAAGGGCTACGTCTCCAAGACCGGCGACCCCGACGATCTCGTCGAGGCGATCCGCGCTGTCGGAAGCGGCGGCACCTATCTGCCGAGCGCGATCGCGCGCAGCATTGCCTTTGCGGGACCGACGCTGGCGCAAAGCCCGCTCTCGAAGCTGAACGCGCGCGAGATGGAGATCCTGCGGCTGCTCAGCGCCGGAAAAAGCCTGTCGGAGATCGCCTGGCTGGTGCAATCGTCCTACAAGACGGTGGCCAACACCTCCTCGATCATGCGACAGAAGCTCGGCGTGAAGACCTCGGTCGAGCTGGTGCGGCTGGCGATCGACAGCGGCGTTGCCTGACATCGCCACAAATTTCGGTCACACAAGCGTTGCAATCTTGATGTGGTGAGATGCCACGGAGCTTTTGGGCATGACGATTCAGACTGTCTCGACGAACAAATCCTATGGCGGCGTGCAGGGCGTATACCGCCATGCGAGCCAGGCGACCGGAACCGACATGGTGTTCTCGGTCTACGTCCCCCCGCATGCGGACGGCGCCAAGCTGCCCGTGGTCTGGTACCTCTCCGGGCTCACCTGCACGCATGCCAACGTCACCGAGAAGGGCGAATTCCGCAAAACCTGCGCCGAGCTCGGCCTGATCTTCGTCGCGCCCGACACCTCACCGCGCGGGCCCGACGTACCTGGGGATGCCAACAACGCCTATGATTTCGGCCTCGGCGCCGGCTTCTACGTCGACGCGACGCGAGAGCCGTTTGCGCGCAACTATCGCATGTGGAGCTACGTCACCGACGAGCTGCCGAAGCTGGTGCCGGAGAATTTTCCGGTCGATGCCAAGCGGCAATCGGTGATGGGCCATTCGATGGGCGGCCACGGCGCGCTGACGGTGGCGCTGCGCAATCCGCACCGCTACCGCGCGGCAAGCGCCTTCGCCCCGATCGTGGCGCCCTCGCTCGTGCCCTGGGGCATCAAGGCGCTGACCGGTTATCTCGGGCCCAACAAGGACACCTGGCGCAACCACGACACGGTGGCACTGATCGAAGACGGCGCGAAATTCTCCGGCTTCCTGGTCGACGTCGGTGAGGCCGACAATTTCCTGAAAGAACAGCTCAAGCCGGAGTTGCTTGAAGCCGCCTGCACCAAGGCGAGCATCCCGCTGACGCTGCGGCGCCAGGCGGGCTACGACCACAGCTACTATTTCATCTCGACCTTCATGAGCGATCACCTGCACTGGCATGCGGAGAGATTGAAGGGGTGAGCTTTCTGCTCTCCCTCTCCCCGTTCTTACGGGGGGAGGGTTGGGGTGAGGGGCCGCCTCCGCGAAAACAGTAACAGTTGGAGCCGCGGAGACTCCCCCTCACCCGGAATTTGCTTTCGCAAATTCCGGCCTCTCCCCGCAGGCGGGGAGAGGCGAAGACCTCACGGCCGCCCGTAATTCGGGGCCAGCAAGCGGTTGCGGATCAGATAGCTCATCGTTCGCGTCCAAGATTCATCGCTGTTGCCGCGCATGTCGGCGCTGGCGACCGTGATCATGGTGCCGGTCTTCACGTCGCGCAGATAGATGTTCAGGTTGATGATCAGGTTCGAGACCTTCTGCACGAGCCCGGTGATCTCCAGCTCGGCGCCGAGCTGCCCGGCCAGCTTGAGGTCGCAGCCGCCGCAAGCCTGTAAGTTCGCGTGACGGGCGGCATCCCTGATTGGGGCGATGTCGAGCACCTGGAACCTGCCTGAATCAGCCAGCTCCTTGCGCAGCTGCTCGCTGATGCGCTCCAGCCGCGCCAGCTCGGGCCTTGAGCCGTAGAACTCGCCAGGCAGGCTGGTGTCGATCAGCTCGAAATCGAACACCGCCAGTTTCGGCGGGTCGGCGAGCGCGACCGATCCGGTCAATAGCAAAGCGGCGAGACATATCAGCGCTCGCACGATCGTGATTCCAGTCCCCATACGCGCGAGGACGAAATGCGGGGTTGCATGCCCTGACAAATTGGTCATGCTTTAGCAGAGACAATTCTCCAACGGCGGTCAAGCCGGAGAGATCGTCCGGAGGAAACATGATCCGATGGTTGGTCGGCCTGATCGGCTTGGGTGTTGCCGCGACGAGCGTGCTCGCGGCGGACCCTGTTACGATCGGCGTCGGCTATCTCGGCGTCGCCGGCACCAGATCAACGCTGTCGCTGGTCGAGCAGCCCGCGGAGAATGACGGCTTCGCCGGCGCCCGTCTCGCCATCGAAGACAACAACACCACCGGAAAATTCCTGGGCCAGCGCTTTACGCTGGAGGAGCGCCGCATCAAGGAAGGTGAGGATCCGGTCCGGGCCGCGACCGCGCTCGCCGAGAAGAACGGCTTCGTCATCGCCGACCTGCCAGCCGATGCGCTGCTGAAAGTCTCGGATGCGCTGCGGGAGCGCGGCACGCTGCTGTTCAACGTCGGCGCAATCGACGAGCGGCTGCGCGAGGCCGATTGCCGCGCCAATGTCATCCACACCGCGCCGACGCGCGCGATGCTGGCGGATGCGCTCGGGCAATATCTGGTGTGGAAGCAGTGGAAACGCTGGCTGCTCGTGGTCGGCTCGCATGACGAGGACAAGCTGTTCGCCGATGCGCTCCGGCGCACCGCAACGCGGTTCGGCGCCAAGATCGTGCAGGAGCGCACCTTCGAGGACAAAGGCGGCGCGCGCCGGACTGATTCCGGCGTGACGCTGATCCAGCGCCAGATGCCGGTGTTCACGCAGCAGGCCCCGGCGTACGACGTGCTCGTTGTCGCCGACGAGAGCGAGGTGTTCGGCGCGTATCTGCCCTATCGCACCTGGGATCCCCGTCCCGTCGCGGGCTCGGCCGGCCTCGTGCCGCGCAGCTGGGATGCCGCGCAGGACCAGTGGGGCGCGATCCAGATGCAGAACCGCTTCGTCAAGCTGAATTCGCGGCGCATGACAGCGCTCGACATGCAGGCCTGGACCGCGGTGCGCATGATCGGCGAAGCCACCTCGCGCACCAATTCCGGCGACGTCAAGAAGGTCACCGACTTCATCAAGGGCCCGGATTTCTCGATCGCCGCCTTCAAGGGGACGCGGCTCACCCTGCGCGACTGGAATCTCCAGCTTCGCCAGCCGATCCTGCTGGTCGACGGCCGCATGGTGGTGTCGGTGTCGCCGCAAGAGGGTTTCCTGCACCAGGTCTCCGAGCTCGACACGCTCGGCTATGATCGCCCGGAGAGCAAATGCAAGTTGAAATGAGAATCGTGAGATGAGGTCAAGCTGCCACCGCGACGACACTGCGCCCCCTCCCTCGCTTGCGGGGGAGGGTTGGGGAGAGGGTGTCTCCGCGAAGAAGACTCCCCAAGCGGAGCGAGCCCTCTCCCGTATCGCATCTCACGATGCGATACGACCTCCCCCGCAAGCGGGGGAGGTGAAGCCAGCCCGCGGACAGACGTCACGCATGCTGGGGGTTGCGTTGCTTGTGGCTCTAGCGCTCGCCACAGCGCCCGCGCATGCGTTCATCGCCTATGTCTCGAACGAGAAGAGCAACACGGTGTCGGTGATCGATACCGACAGCTGGACCGTGACCAAGACCATCAAGGTCGGCCAGCGCCCGCGCGGCATCGATTTCACCCGCGACGGCAAGTTCGTGATGGTCGCGGTCGGCGACGACGACACCATCCAGGTGATCGACGCCAAGACGCAAAGCGTGGTGGACAGCCTGCCCTCCGGCCCCGACCCTGAATTGTTTGCCCAGGATGCCGCCGGAAAGGTCCTCTACGTCGCCAACGAGAACGACAATACGGTGACCGTGATCGATCTCGAGAAGCGCGCCCGGCTCAGCGACATCCAGGTCGGCGTCGAGCCCGAGGGCATGACCATCAGCCCCGACGGCAAGACGCTGATCAACACGTCCGAGACGACCAACATGGCGCATTTCATCGACACATCCTCGCGCCAGATCGTTGCCAATGTGCTGGTCGATGCGCGGCCGCGCTTTGCCGAATTCAAGCATGACAGTTCGGAACTGTGGGTGTCCTCGGAGATCGGCGGCACCGTCTCGATCATCGATCCCGGGAAGCACGAGGTGATCGGCAAGGTCACCTTCGAGATTCCCGGCCTGCGGAAAGAGGCGATCCAGCCGGTCGGCATCGGCATGACCAAGGACGACAAGACCGCCTTCATCGCGCTCGGCCCCGCCAACCGCATCGCCGTGGTCGACGTCGCGACGCGCAAGGTGACGAAATATCTGCTGGTCGGGCAGCGGGTCTGGCACATGGCGTTCACGCCGGATGAAAAATACCTGCTCACCACCAACGGC
Organism: Bradyrhizobium zhanjiangense; assembly: GCF_004114935.1. Classification (NCBI taxonomy): domain Bacteria; kingdom Pseudomonadati; phylum Pseudomonadota; class Alphaproteobacteria; order Hyphomicrobiales; family Nitrobacteraceae; genus Bradyrhizobium; species Bradyrhizobium zhanjiangense. The sequence continues at coordinate 3,293,467 of NZ_CP022221.1, read as the reverse complement.
GTGTCGAATGATGTGTCCGTCATCGACGTCGCCGCGCAAAAAGTGATCAAGACCATTCAGGTGGGCGAACTGCCCTGGGGCGTCGCGATCGCGCCATGACCAGCCCTGCCCCCATCGCCGAACCGCGCGAGACCTCGAGGCCGGAAGCGGCCGCGGTGCCGGCGCTGTCGATCGACGGCGTCAGCCATTCTTACGGGCCGCGACGGGCGCTGACCGACGTCTCCTTCAACGTGCAGTCGGCGAGCTTCACCGCGCTGCTCGGCCTCAACGGCGCCGGCAAGAGCACGCTATTTTCACTGATCACGCGCCTGTTCGGCATCCAGCTTGGTCGTGTCTCCATCTTCGGTCACGACATCAGCAAGAGCCCCGGCGAGGCGCTGCGGCTGCTCGGTGTCGTGTTCCAGCCGCGCACGCTCGATCTCGACCTCTCGCTGACGCAGAACCTGCTCTATCACGCCGCGCTGCACGGCATCAGCCGGCGTGAGGCGGCTGCACGTAGCGCCGAGCTGCTCGGGCGCATCGGGCTCGAAGAGCGCGCCGGCAGCAAGGTGCGCGATCTCTCGGGCGGGCAGATGCGGCGACTGGAGATCGCGCGGGCGCTATTGCACCGGCCGCGGCTGCTGTTGCTGGACGAGCCGACCGTCGGCCTCGACGTCAAGGCGCGCGCCGACATCATCGGCCATGTCCGCCAGCTCGTGACTGAGCAAGGCATCGGAGTGCTCTGGGCCACGCACCTGTTCGACGAGATCATGCCCGGCGACGATCTCGTGGTGCTGCACCAGGGCAAGGTGCTGGCGCAGGGCCCGATGAGCCGCGTCGTCACGGACGCTGGCGCGCAGGACGTCAACACCGCCTTCATGCGCCTGACCGGCGCGCAAACCATGCCGGGAGGCGGCGCATGAGCAGCATCACCACCCGCGAAGCGCCGCGCGGCTTCTCGTTCGTCGAGTACATGACTTGCCTCACCGGCATCGTCTGGCGCGAGGGCCTGCGCTTCCTGCATCAGCGCGAGCGCTTCGTCTCGGCTTTGGTGCGGCCCCTGGTGTGGCTGTTCATCTTCGCCGCCGGCTTCCGCCAGGTGCTCGGCATTTCCATCATCCCGCCCTACGAGACCTACATCCTCTACGAGGTCTATATCGCGCCCGGCTTGATGGCGATGATCCAGCTCTTCAACGGCATGCAGTCCTCGCTCTCAATGGTCTATGACCGCGAGATGGGCAATATGCGCACGCTGCTGGTTAGCCCGCTGCCACGCGGGTTCCTGCTGTTCTGCAAGCTGCTCGCGGGCACCGCGGTGTCGCTGCTCCAGGTCTATGCGTTCCTCTTGATCGCCTGGTTCTGGGACATCACCCCGCCTCCATCGGGTTATCTCACCGTGCTGCCGGCGTTGATCCTGTCCGGGCTGATGCTGGGCTCGCTCGGCATGCTGATCTCCTCCGGCATCAAGCAGCTGGAAAATTTCGCCGGCGTCATGAATTTTGTCATTTTCCCGATGTTCTTCGCCTCCTCCGCGCTTTATCCGCTCTGGCGGGTCCAGGAGGGCAGCCCTTATCTGTATTACCTCTGCGAGGCCAATCCGTTCACTCATGCGGTCGAGCTGATACGATTTGCGCTGTACGGACAGATCAACTGGATTTCGCTGGCGGTGGTCGCGATCTGCACAATCGTCTTCATGATCGGTGCGATTTTCGCCTATGATCCGTCGCGCGGGCTGGCGCGACGCGGGCCTGCAGGAGGCGAAGGATGAAGGTTCTGATCCTGGCTGCCATGGCAATTGCGCTGTCGAGCACGGCCGCGCGCGCGGCCGATTCGCGCTATCCGGACTGGCCCTGCACCCAGGCCAAGGTGCCGGAGATTTCGCTGGCGGCTGTCTGGGCCGGCCCGCCGCTCGACGACGTCCAGAACAAATGGAAGGACGATGCCAAGATCAGCGCGCTGGTCGCAAAGCTGTCGGCGCGCAAGACGCCGCTCGACGAGGCCGAGAAGTCGGTGAGGGAGTTTCTGGCCGCCTCCGCGTCCGACAAGACGGCGAATGCCAAGCTGCTGTTCGCCGGCCTGTTCGACACGCTCAATGCCCAGCGCTCCCAGGTCATGAACGGGCTCGAACGCGTCAGCCGCAAGCAGCGCGAGGCCGCCGACAAGATCCGTGAGGAGACGCTGGCGCTCCAGGCGCTCCAGGGCGCAACACCGCGCGACGATGCCAAGGTCGAGGCACTCAGCAACGAACTGATCTGGAAGACCCGCATTTTCGAGGATCGTCACAAAGTGGTGCGATTCGTCTGCGAGGTTCCGACCACGATCGACCAGCGCCTGTTCGCGCTCGGGCGCGTGATCCAGCAGGAAATGGAATAGCGTCAGCCTCGCTGACGGCTCACCAAAGTTCCCGTGATATCAGCGCGATCGTTAACCTTTCGCCGCGCGATCTGGCGGAACCAAATCACTCCAGGATGTCTTGTCGAAGTCAATCCAAGACATCCAATCCAGGACATCGGGAGGCCTCGATGGGAACAACAAGATTCATCTTCGCGGGCGCTGCGGTCATCACCATGCTCGCATCCAGCGCCTTTGCCGACGACATGACCGGAATGGTCACGCGGATCGATCGGCTCAATGGCACGATCTCGATCCAGCAGACGCAGAAAGGCACGATCGGCGCCAGTTCAGGCAACGCCGGCGCGCTCCAGGAGTACAAGGCGAAGGACGCCGCAATGCTGGACGCCGTCCATGCCGGCGACAGGGTGAGTTATGCAGCCACCGAGACGAACGGCACCGGCACGCTGACGAAGTTGGAGAAGCAGAAGCCGTAGCACTGGTCCAGATCGTCATTGCGAGCGAAGCGAAGCAATCCAGAGTTCCTCCGCGGAATGATTCTGGATTGCTTCGCGGAGCCTGTCATCGGGCCGCGCTTCGCGCGGACACGTTGGCTCGCAATGACGAAGGGGGAGTGCTGTGTCTATTGCTGACAGCGCGATCGCGGAGGCTCCCCTCACCCCAACCCGCCCCTCTCCCCGCAAGCGGGGCGAGAGAGCGCACCTCGGCCAATCGTTACTGCTCCGGGCGCGGCTCGGGCTGCGCTTCCTCGGCCGGGAGTTTTGCGCTCTCCCAGCCGTCGGTGCCGTCAGGGTACCAGGCGATGTTGGAATAGCCGTACGCCAGCGCGCGCTTGGCGGCGTTCCAGGACATCCAGCAATCGGCAAGGCAATAGATCACGAGCAGCACAGCCTTGTCGCCGTGCGATGCAAGCGCAAGGCCGCGTTGCAGATAATCGTCCATGGCGGGCGGCAACGCGCCGTAGCCGGTGTCCGGCAGCCACAGGCTGCCCGGAATATTCTTGCGCGGCGCATCGCGCCACACGGTACCGGCGGGAAGGTTCTTCGGTTTCGGCGGCCGCGGCATCACGTCGACGAAGGCGCCGCTCCTCGCGCGCCAGATCGCCTCGGCCTCCGCCGTCGTCAGCACGCGCGCGCCGGCGAGCGTTGCCGGCACCGGCGCGCGGTAATTGTCGGTGCGATATCCCTCGGGCTCGAACGGCTCCTGCTGCTGCGCCAATGCCGGCCCTGCCAGAACAGCGGCGAGCAGCGCAACGGCAAGATGCCGCTTCATGGCGTCTTCTTGACCGTCTCCGCGCCGAGCGGCCGATCGCTCTCGTCGAGCAGCGGGACGCCGAAGTCGAGCAGGATCTTGTTGATCTCGCCCTGGTTCTCCTGGATCAACTTGTTCAACTGCCGCTTCCAGTTCTGATCGGCCGGACGCACGCCCATGCCGATGCGATAGACCAGCTTCGGCCCGGTGGTTTCCTTCACCAGTGGCGTAACGTGGAGCGAAGAGCCGGCCTTCTTCGCATAGTAGCCGGCCATCGGGCCCCACAGCACGCCGGCGTCGATCTTGCCGGCGGCGAGATCGTCGATCATGGCCTGCGCCGAACTGTCGAAGCGGGTGTCGATCATCAGCGGATAGGGCTTTGCATCGCCCATCAGACCGGCGATCGCCATGTTGGTCGCCGGCGGCGTGCCGGCGACGATGCCGACATGCTTGCCTTTCAGGCGCGTGTCCTCCAGCGTATCGACGTCCTCGAGCCCGCTGCCGGCTTTGGCGACCAGCGCATAGGTCGTGCGGTAATAGGGATTGGTGCCCTGCACGAGGTCGTCGCCCTGTGGGAAGCCCATGATGACGTCGCAGCGATGCGCACCCAGCGTCATGCGCACGAAGCCGGTGGCCTGCGGGAAGAACACGTAGTCGAGCTTCTTCTGGAGCTTGTCCGCCAAGAACTCGGCGAGCTTGTTCTCGAACCCCTCGCCTTTCTCGTTGGAGAACGGCAGATTGCGCGGGTCGGCGCAGACGCGCAGCACCTTCGGGTCCACCAATTCGAAGGAGAGGTCGCCGGTGTCGTTGGTCTGCGCGATCGCAGCATCGCCGAACACGCAGGATGCCATCAGGACCCACAGTGAAAACAACCAGCGACGATGTCGTCCGGCCTCCGTCATCGCGCTTCCTCCTCGTTTTGTTTGAATGTTATCCATGCAACGCATGACGCGCCAAGTTTTGCCAGCTTGGTGTTGGCTTTGCTTTGCTGCAGCGCAATGCAGCAAACCCTCTGAACTGAGGCGGAAAAGTGTCTTACGTCGCTTCAATGATCGCAGCCTTGTCCCTGCTGGGGATCGTCACGCTAGCACGCGCCGAGGCATCCGAATTGCCTGTGAGCGAAGTCGCGCCGGGAATCTTCGTACACTCCGGGACCATCGCCCTGATGACCCGCGCGAACGAGGGCGACATCGCCAATGTCGGCTTCATCGTGGGCGATGATGCGGTGGCTGTGATCGATACCGGCGGCAGCTACCGCGAAGGCGAGGCGCTGCTGGCCGCCGTGCGGGCGAAGACGCCCAAGCCGATCCGCTACGTTATCAACACCCACGGCCATCCCGATCATGTTTTCGGCAATGCCGCCTTCGCCGCCGGAACCACCACCTTCGTCGGCCATAGCAAGCTTCCGCAGGCGCTCGCGGCGCGTGGGCCTTTCTATCTCGACAATTTCCGCCGCATCATGGGCAGTGAGCTGATTGATCCCGTGAAGATCATTGCCCCTACCCTGCTCGTTTCGGACACGACGACCCTCGATCTCGGGTCGCGCCGACTGATCTTGCGCGCCTGGCCGGCCGGGCACAGCGACGCCGATTTGACCGTGTTCGATGAGACGAGCAAAACCCTGTTCGCGGGCGATCTCGTCTTTCTCCGCCACATTCCGGTCATGGACGGCAGCATCCGCGGCTGGCTCGCCACGTTGAAGGGATTGGAGGCCATTCCGACGCTGCGCGTCGTTCCTGGTCACGGCCCCGTGAGCGACTGGCCTGCCGCACTGACCGATGAGCGACGCTACCTGTCGACGCTGCTGTCCGACGTCCGCGCATTGAACAAGAAGGGCGAGCCGATCCGAACCGCCGCCGACCAGGCCGCCGCGTCGGAAAGGCCGCGCTGGGAGTTGTTCGAGGAGTACAATCCCCGCAACGCAACCGCAGCATTCTCGGAAATTGAATGGGAGTAGCCGGCACGCTACGATAGGCAAAACGCCCGCAGGACCGTGACCATGATGGCATGCACTCGCCGCCTGACCTTGACCGCCGTACTGCTCGGCATCGCCTTCGTCGTGCCGGCGCCGGCGGAAGAGGCCTATGATCCCTGGCCGGGCCTGGTGCAGGACATCTTCAATAGCCGTCCGATGAACGACGGCAGCACCGTCATCGGCATCGAGATGCCCTATCGCGCCGAGGACGCGGCCATCGTGCCGGTGACATTGCGCAGCAAGCTGTCACCCGGCGATGCGCGACGCATCCGTTCGATCACGCTGGTGATCGACCGCAACCCGGCGCCGATGGCCGCGAAGTTCGAACTCGGGCCGGATGCCAATGTCACGGAGATCTCGACGCGCGTGCGCGTCAACAACTACACCGACGTGCATGCGGTGGCCGAGCTCAGCGACGGCCAGCTTTATGTCTCGAAGGTCTATGTAAAGGCCTCCGGCGGCTGCTCGGCGCCGGCGGGCAAGAACATCGAGGAAGCCAGGAACCGGCTCGGCCAGATGCGCTACCGGCAATTCGCACGCGAGGAGGCGCCGGCGAGTCGCGTGCGCGAGGCGCAGATCATGATCGGCCATCCCAACAATTCCGGCCTGCAGATGGATCAGGTCACGCAGCTCTATATCCCGGCTTTCTTCATCAACCAGCTCAAGCTGATGCAGGACGACAGCCCCGTGCTGTCGATGGAAGGCGGCATCTCGATCTCGGAAGATCCCAATCTGCGCTTCACCTATGTCTCCAACGGCGCCAAGCGCTTTCGCGCGGAGGCAAAGGACACGGATGGGCACGTGTTCCGCAACGAGTGGGACGTGGAGAAGCCGGGGACGTGAAGATTTCTTACCCTCTCCCCCCGTGGGAGAGGATGCCTCGCGAAGCGAGGCGGGTGAGGGGTCTCTCTCCGCGAGCGCAACTCTCAACGTCTGAGCAAGAGGAGAGATACCCCTCATCCGGCGCTTCGCGCCACCTTCTCCCACAAGGGGAGAAGGATGACACCGTCTGTGCCGCGATAGCTAAAAACACCTCACCTCGGCTTCCGCCTGCGCGCGCCTCAAATCATTCACCGCCGAGTTCGCCTGCTCCGAGGTGCGGAACTGAACGCCGAGATTACCGCGCACCTGGGACATGCTGAGCGCGGTCTCCGCGGTGACGTAGCGCGCATAGGGCACGATCGAGGCGACCACGTCGATCGAGCAGGAACATTGCTCGATCGTAGACCGCGCCTCGCCATTGGCCTTCATGCAGCCATAGACGTACTCGGCGCGCGCCGACGTCGGATAATCATTGGCATCCTCGGCCTGCGCCGCGCATGTGGTCGCCGCCAATACCGCCATTGCGGCGACAATCGGTCGTAGCCGTCCCGCCAGTTTCATGCGCATCCTCCCGATGGTTGCGACCAAAGCTATGCTATGCGTATTGTCCTGAAAAGCACTCCGTCAGAGGAAACGGCTCACAAGGTGATGAGAGCACTTGGTGCGATAAAGGTACTTGGTCGAACATTGGCGCTCGCGGTGGCGCTGGCGTTGACGCTAGCCGCACCCGGCCGCGCCGCGGAGACCATCCGCCTTGCGGTGCAGAAAACCGGAACATTCTCCTGGGAGCTGGCGGCGATCCGCGCGAACGGTCTGGACAAGGAGGCCGATTTGTCGCTGGAGGTCAGCGAGCTCGCGAGTACCGAGGCCGGCAAGATCGCGATGCGCGCAGGCAGCGCCGACATCATCCTGTCGGACTGGCTGTGGGTATCGCGCGAGCGCGCGCTCGGCGCCAAGCTCACCTTCTATCCCTATTCCAGCGCGCTCGGCGCGGTGATGGTGCCGGCGGCTTCGCCAATCAAGACGCTCGCGGACCTCAGGGGACGCAAGCTCGCCGTCGCCGGCGGAGCGATCGATAAGAGCTGGCTGATGCTCCAGGCCCGCATGAAGCAGGACGGCATCGACCTGAAGTCTGCGGCGACCATCGTCTATGGCGCCCCGCCCCTGATCGCCGCCAAGGCGCTCGACGGTGAGATGGATGCGAGCCTCAACTTCTGGAATTTCTGCGCGCAGCTCGAGGCCAAGGGCTTTCGCCGCCTCGCCGGCATCGAGGACATCCTGCCAAGACTCGGTGCCAAGGGCGCGGTCGCCGCGGTCGGTTATGTCTTCGACGAGAACTGGGCCGCAAGCCATCGTGACGCCGTGGCGCGATTCATCGCGATGACCCGCAAGGCCAAAGAGCTGCTGGTGACCTCGGACGCGGCCTGGGACAAGATCGCACCGCTTACCGGCTCCACCGATCCGGCCATGCTCAAGACCTATCGCGACCGCTATCGCGACGGTATCCCGCGCCGGAGCATCGGCGACGAGGAGGCGGATGCGCGCGTGCTCTACCGCGTGCTCGCCGAGATCGGTGGCCGCGACCTCGTCGGGCCGGCGGCCGAGCTCGATCCCGGCACCTTCTATCACGCGGTCCCCGGAGACTGAGGTGCTGCGCCTTCTCTCGTTTGTCCTGTTCCTCGCAATCTGGTGGATCGCCGCGCTGTTCGCGGGCGGCGCAAAGCTGCCCTCCCCGCCCGCCGTGCTCCAGGTCATGATCGCGGAGGCCGCGAGCGGCGCGTTGTTCCTGCATCTCGGCGCCACGCTGGCGCGCGTCACCCTCGCCTTCGTGCTGGCGATGTCGCTCGGCAGCGCCATCGGCTATCTGATGGGACGGGTGAAGCTTGCCGACCGGCTCGGCGATCCCTGGCTGATCCTGCTGCTCAATTTACCCGCCTTGGTCGTGATCGTGCTGGCCTATATCTGGGCTGGCCTCACCGAGGCCGCCGCGATCGCGGCAATCGCCATCAACAAGCTGCCGACCGCCATCGTCACCTTGCGCGAGGGCGCGCGCGCGCTCGACCGCTCGCTCGACGAGATGGCGAGCGTATTCGCGATGCCACGCTGGCGTGCCTTCCGCCACGTCGTGCTGCCGCAGCTTGCGCCCTATATCGCAGCCTCTGCGCGCTCCGGATTGTCGCTGGTATGGAAGATCGTGCTGGTCGCCGAGCTGTTGGGCCGTCCGAACGGCGTCGGCTTCGAGATCGGCGTCGCCTTCCAGCTGTTCGACACGCCGCGGCTGCTCGCCTATTCGCTGACCTTCGCCGCAGTCGTGCTCGTCATCGAAACCTTGCTGGTGCAGCCGTTCGAAGCCCGCGCAACACGGTGGCGCCCCCGTGCGGCTTGAGGTCGAGATCACAGGCAAGACGTTCAAAAGTGCCGCCGGCGGAACGCACGAGGTGCTGGCGCCGGTCAAGTTCACGCTTGAATCCGGCGAGGTCGGTGTGCTGATCGGCCCCTCCGGCTGCGGCAAGAGCACGATGCTGCGCATCATCCTGGGGCTCGATCATGAGTTTCAGGGGCGGATCGAACGGCCGCCGCAGGCGCGGATCGGCATGGTATTCCAGGAGCCGCGGCTGCTGCCGTGGCGTTCGGTCGAGCAGAATGTGCGGCTCGCTGCACCCGATGTCACCGATGCCAGGCTGTCGGAGCTGTTCAAAATCCTGGAGCTGGAGGCACATCGCAGCCATTTCCCCGGCGAATTGTCGCTGGGGCTTGCCCGGCGCGTCGCGCTGGCCCGCGCCTTTGCCGTCGAGCCGGATATTTTGGTGCTTGACGAACCGCTGGCATCGCTCGATGACGCTCTCGCTGGACGCCTGCGGGATGAGATTGCGACGCTCGTCGCGAGCCGCCCAGTGATGACGCTTTTGGTGACACACAGCCTGGACGATGCAGTGCACCTGGGCGATCGGCTGTTCTTCCTGTCGCCCCGGCCAACGCGGATCGTGGCAGAGGTACCTATCGACATCCCGCGCGACACTCGCGGCGAAGCCGAGATTGCGGCCATCAAGGCCGGCCTCGCCCAACGAACTCAAGGCGACCGCGCCGAGCGAGATATCTCATAGCCGGTCGCTTGGCGGATGTGCTAGATAGGCTGGCAGCGGAGTTGATGATGACGCGGACGGTCGCCCTCTCAACGCTTGCAACGCTTGGTCTTGCACTCGTCACGATGACGGCGGGCGCGCAGGACATGATGCGTGACGTCGACCTCACCTCCCCCGCGATGGTCTCGGCCGAAATGACCAGGCCAGAGGTCGAGGCCGTGCTGGCCAAAGCGAGCGCCGCGCAGCCTGCCGATTTCACCGGCAAACGCCTGTCGGGCCTCGATCTCTCGGGGCTGGACCTGTCCAACGCGGTTCTCCGCGCCGCGCGGCTCAACAAGACAATACTCCGAGACGCCAAGCTCGACCGTGCTATCCTCGATCAGGCATGGCTGCTGGATGCGGATCTTACCGGCGCAAGCCTGAAGGGCGCCAATCTGTTCGCCTCGCAAATGGCGCGCGCGCGTCTCGACGGCGCGAACCTGTCGGGAGCGCGCATCGCTGCCGATCTCACCGGCGCAAGCATGGTCGGCGCCTCGATCGCGGACGCAAAGCTTGGCGCTGACATGCGCAACCAGTCGATGGGGCTGATGCGCGCGGTTCTCAGATCCGCCAACCTGGAACGGCTGAACGCGCGCAACGCCGATTTGTCGCGCGTCGACCTCCAATTCGCGGCCCTCAGGGGCGCCGACCTGAGCGGCGCATCACTGAAAAACGCCGAACTCGGCGGAGCCGATCTGACCGGCGCCATCGTCATCGACGCCGATTTCGACGGCGCCGATCTCGTCTCGGCGAAGCTGATCGCACCGAACGGCCTTGACCGCGCCAAAAATTTCGACAAGGCAAAGAACCGCGAGCGCCTGATCAGGGAATGACGGCCCGCCTTTGGGAGGACTGGCTGATGCGTTGGGTTCTAGCTTTGATCGCATTGTTGACGCTTGCCGGCGAAGCCGCCGCGCAGGCCAAGGGCAAGGGCATCCGGCTCTGGAATCTGACGACTGAGACGATCTCCGGCTTCCAGCTCGCTCCCGCCGGCAGGACTGACTGGGGTCCGAACCAATGCTTGAACGACAAGGACAAGGAGGTCGACCACGACGAGCGGCTGCGCATCACCGGCGTCGAGCCGGGCCATTACGACGCCAGGGTGAGCTATCCCAATGGCCGGCAGTGCATCGTCCGCGGCATCGAGATCAGGGCCGACGCGGTGTTCTCAATCGCCGATAAGGATTTGAAGGATTGCACCAAGTAGCGCCGCCGCTCACGCCTTGTCATGCGTGTGCGGGTATTCGCAGCGCCACCGCACCGCCTGCCACTTCGGATGTTCGCCGACCCATTGCGCGATATAGGGCGGCGCGGCCATCGCGCATTGCCGCGGCGACCCGGAATAGTTGAACACCAGATGCTGCTCCTCGCAGGTCGCAGGCGAGAGCACCGCACACACAGTCACCACCAGGTCAATCGGGTTCATGCCGGGATCCTGTCGCAAGAGGCGATGGAGATTAGCACGAAAGGATACGTTCCAAGGAGCGGGAAGTTTCAAACCGGGGCTGAAATTGGAGTGTTTTCGTGCCCTTGCGCACTTGCGCCTTAAAAGTTGACCCCGAACACAACCCTCGCCTGGTGGCGCTCGAAATTGACGAGGTCGAGATTGGCGGATGACCCGGCCGGACGTCCCCAGGCCTGCATGCTCCAGCTCAAGGTCAAGCGCGAGCGCTCGGAGAGCTGGAAGTAAGCGGTGGGGCCGACGAATAGGGCCTGGCCCGAAAACTCGCCGAGGCCAATGCCTTCGTATTGCCGGAAATAGCGCATCTCCCCGCCGAGCAGCACATTGGGCCGCACGCGCACCATGCTGGCAAACGCCGCCCCGATCGTCGAGCTCTTCTCGGACAGTCCAGCTACCTCGAAGCGCGCCCATTCCGGCTGATAGATCAGATTGAGCGCAGCGATGGCGAAGTTTGGCACGAGCTCGCGGTCGAAGGCGAGCGTGAAATCGGTGCCGTACATCCGTCCCTTCGCGCCGCTGGTCTCGTCGATGCGGCTGCCATGGAGCTCGGCGGCGACAGTCAGGCCGAACGGCGCGTGCTCGCGGTCGAGCAGGCGATAGCGCAGGTCGAGCGAGGCGCCCTGGAAGTTGAACTGGCGGCGATCGTCGATGTCGGGGACGCCGGTGATGTCGTGCAGGCTGGCGGTGCCGCGGACCTCGATGCGGAAGTTCGGCAGCGGCACCACCTCGATCTCGACCTCCTGCGCGAGCGCGCGATAGGCCCCGGCGCCCTTACCGAATCGTCCCGTCGTCTCGCTCTGGAATTCGCGCTCGCCGACAGTGCCGACATCGGTGCCGATCATGAAACCGAAGATGTGCTCGGTATCGAAGCCCTCCTCGGCATACGCATACGCCGGTGCCAGCACGCCCGCGCACGCAATCATCAGCCAAAATTTGCGAGCTCCGCCGCGCATCCCGTGCCCTGAAGACGCGCCCCCGCTTTGATGCGGCAGCAGCGCTGACCCGGCATGATCGTAACACACCGCCGCGGAGCATGGTCGAGATTTTGAAGGCGAGAGCAGTAAAGCGCTGCCCGGGTGTGGCTTTGCATCAATGGCAAAGCGCGTCAACAACAACGCGTGACACACAACGGCTGACGAGGATCCGACACTGCCACGGCTTCGACGGCGTTTGCCATCGAAGCCGCGGCAGGTCGTCAGTCTTACTTGCGCGAAGCGCAGGCGTACATGTTGATTTCCATGCCGACCGGCACTTCCACGATCTTCGGAGCTTTCCAAGCCATTCGGGGTCTCCCAAGGTATTGAGCGCGACATCGCGCGGGGCAAAACCTAGGGCTCGGTCCCCTATAGTTCAAGCGCCGATTCGAATGCCGAACGCGTCTGTGTCGATTCTTCGCGGCCGCATTTCTCTCTCGGGCAAAGCCAGTTCCCTCTTGGTCAAGCACAGACCTGGAGGACATCACCTTGCGCGACACACCGCGCCTCGAATCGACACGACCAGCGCCGCGCGTCAGCAGTCCTTGTCGGCCATTGCCGGGTTCGGCTTGGCACCTTCGGCCTGCTGAGCCGCCGTCGGTTCACTCTGCATCTGCCGCTGCGCATCCTCGGATGAAGCCGGCGTTTCGCCGCTCGCACGATTCATCGTGCTGGTCGGCGGATGCTGACTGGTGTCGCTCGCCGAACTCGATGGATGGGATTGCGCCGAGCCCACGGTGACCGGGCCAGACCCGGCATCCTTGTCAGCGGCTGCACTGCCGGTTTTGCAGGGGCCCGCGACGGCGACACCGGCGCTCAACGTCAGGATCGCGCAGGCAGCAAGAACGGATCGTTTGGTGTTCATCTGCATGATCTCCTCTCCTCCCGCCGCGCAGCCCCAACGCGCCAGGCAGGCCATTTCGGGGAGAACAGGCCCGGCAGCCCGATGTTCCGAGTGTCGGAGCGGAATTAATCGCACTGCCGCCGCCCACGTCCGTTCCAGGCGTACGCACTCAGCGCAGCAGCCGCAGCAGCGCGCGGCCAGCCCGCGCGTTCAGCTCTTTTGCATCAAGCGTGCCATCCTTGTCCGGATTGGCCGCATTGAAGCGTTGCTCCACTACCGACAGGTATTCGTCGAGCGTAAGCGTCCCGTCATGATCGGGATCGGCGGCGGCGAGCTCTTTCGCTGACAACCGCCCGCGCAACTCGCGTGCATCGAGCGTGCCGTCGTGATCGGGGTCGAGCTTGGCGAACAATGCGCTGGCCGCCTTCTTCACCTCGGCGAGATCGAGCGTGCCGTCATTATCTGTATCGAACATCTTGACCGCGTTGCCGGATGCCGCGAGAGCCGGACCGGACAGCAATGCAATCGTGAGCGCAAACGCAATTGAGCGACCTGACCTCATCGAAACCTCCTGAGAAACTCGATTCGAGCGGATCCGACATAAATCCCACGAATGTGCCCTGCTTCAAATCGGAAACTGCAACCTGCGCGCGCTACAACTCGCGGAACTCCGCCGCGCCAAGCTGGCCGCTTCCGTCGGACCGCTTCGCGTCGCGGAATTTCTCCAGCGTCTGCGCACAAGTGAGAACGGGTTGTCAGGTTTCCGTCAGGTGACTGGCCTCTGGCGTTCAACAGGTTGGCGTCGCACTCACGACTTTCGTATTGACGCGTTTTGCATTCGGGCGGAGTGTTGTTCCTGCAGCGTCAAAAGACGCGCATATTGGGAGGAACGGATGAAACGCTTTGCGATGGCCGCGAGCCTCGTCATGCTTGCATCGACTTGTGCAAGCGCACAGACCACCGAGCAACTGGTCAAGGGCGCGACCGATACATCGAACGTTCTCAATTACGGGATGGGCTACAATCTCCAGCGTTTCTCGACGCTGAACCAGATCAACAAGGACACCGTCAAGAACCTCGTCCCGGTCTGGAACTACTCTTTCAACGACGATCGCAGCGAGGAATCGCAGCCGCTGGTGTACCAGGGCGTGATCTACGTGACCTCGCACAATGCGACCATGGCGGTGGACGCCAAGACCGGCAAGCAGATCTGGAAAACCAAGGTCGAGTATCCCGCCGAGACGCCGCGCATCGTCTGCTGCGGCATCATCAATCGCGGCGCCGCGCTCTATGACGGCAAGGTATACCGCACCACGCTGGACGCCAACGTGATCGCGCTGGACGCCAAGACCGGCAAGGAGCTGTGGCGGCAGAAGGCCGCCGACATCAAGGAAGGCTATTCGATGACGGTGGCCCCGCTGGTCGCCGACGGCGTTGTCATCACCGGCATCTCCGGCGCCGAGTTCGGCACGCGCGGCTTCATCGACGGCTGGGATCCGGCGACGGGCAAGCATCTTTGGCGCACCCATTCGATCCCCTCGCCGGACGAGCCCGGCGGCGACACCTGGAAGGGCGACACCTGGAAGCTCGGCGGCGGCTCGACCTGGATCACCGGGTCCTACGATCCCGAGCTCAACACCGTCTATTGGGGCATCGGCAATCCCGGCCCGTTCAACTCGGCGGTGCGGCCCGGCGACAACCTCTACACATGCTCCGTGCTGGCGATGGATCCCAAGACCGGCAAGATCAAGTGGCACTACCAGTTCTCGCCGAACAATCCGTTCGACTACGACAGCGTGGCCGAGATGGTGCTCGCCGACATGAACGTCGAGGGCAAGCCGACCAAGGTGCTGATGGACGCCAACCGCAACGGCTTCTTCTACGTGCTCGATCGCACCAACGGCAAGCTGCTCGCGGCCAACCCTTACGTGAAGGTCAACTGGGCGACCGGCATCGACATGAAGACCGGACGTCCGATCGAGACCGACGTTTCGAAGGACGCGCGCGAAGGCAAGAAGGTCACCGTCTATCCGTCGATCCTCGGCGGCAAGAACTGGGAGCCGATGTCGTTCAATCCGCAGACCGGACTGGCCTATGCCAACACGCTCGCCTTCGGCGGCAGGTACAAGACCGAGCCCGTGACCTTCAAGCAGGGTGAATGGTATCTCGGCATGGATCTGACCGACCTCTGGGAGTACGGAGACGGCCCGCGCGGCCATCTCAAGGCGATCGATCCCCTGACCGGCAAGGCGAAGTGGGAGGCTCCCGTCGACATCCCGCGCTTCTCCGGCGTGCTGTCGACCGCAGGCGGCGTCGTGTTCACGGGCGCGCTGACCGGCGAGTTCGAGGCCTTCGATGCCGACAGTGGCAAGAAGCTCTGGCAGTTCCAGACCGGCTCTGGCATCGAGGGACAGCCGGTCACCTGGCAGCAGGACGGCGTGCAATATGTCGCCGTGACGAGCGGCTATGGCGGCGTCTACTCGCTGTTCTCCGGTGACGAACGACTGGCCAAGGTGCCGCCCGGCGGCTCGCTGTGGGTCTTTGCACTCAAGCAGTGACCACAGGCACGATGCTGAAGGAGATATCTCACAAGACGGCGGCGATCTTCGCCGCCGTCGCGGTGCTGACGGTCGCATTTGCGGCGACCGTTCGTGCCGCGGATGACGCAACCGGCAATCCTCTGCAGGCACAGATCGACCACGGCAAATCGACCTATGCCGAAAAGTGCTCGCACTGCCACGGCCCCAACCTGATGAACTCCGGCACCATCACGCCGGACCTGCGCGCGATCCCCGACGACAAGACGCGCTTCGTCACCACGGTGAAGAACGGCAAAAACAACAAGATGCCGCCCTGGGGCGACATCCTCAACGACGACCAGATCGGGGACCTCTGGGCCTTCATCTCCAGCCGGAGGAAGCCATGAGGCGTTGGCTCGCCGCGTGGAGCGTTGCGGCGATCCTCGCGGCGGCGCCTGCGGTTGCGCACGCGGCGGATGACCCGCTGAGGATCTGTCTTGATGAAGGCCGGCCGCCGCTCTCGGTGCATCAAAAGGGCAAGCCGGATGCGGGCTTCGACGTGCTGCTGGCGCAGGCGGTCGCCGAGCGCCTGCGACGGCCGCTGACGATCCAGTGGTTCGAGAGCAAGCTCGATGAGGATTCCAGCCCACAGCTCGAGGCCAATGCGTTGCTCTCGGACGGACGCTGCGCGCTGGTCGGCGGCTACGCGCTGACGCTGGATTCGCTCGTCAAGCCCGGCATGAAAACGGCGCGCCTGCCGGATTTCGCCGGCGCCACGCGCGAGGACCGGCGGCGCCGCGTCGCGCTCGGCGTGCTCGCACCCAGCCAGCCTTACGTCTATTCGCCGATGACGGTGGTGCTCGGGCCGAAGGCGAAAGGCCGCAAGATCGGCGACATCGGCGATCTCGCCAGCCTTCGCCTCGTCATCGAAAGCGGCTCGCTCGGCGATGCCATCCTGATGACCTTCGACAAGGGCCGCCTGATCGACAACATCACCCATCTCGTGCCCGGCCGCGACGACCTCCTCGGCGCGCTCCAACGCGGCGACCATGACGCGACGCTGATCGATCTTGCGCGCTTCGATGCCCATCGCGCCGCGCACCCCGATACGGCGATCACCGCGTCCGGCTACTATTATCCGATCGGCGCCAATCGCGGCTATGTCGGGCTTGCCAGCGATCCCGCGCTGATCGAGGCAGTCAACACGGCGCTTGGCCAGCTTGCCGCCGAAGGCAAGATCGCCGAATTCGGCAAGCAGGCCGGCCTCACCTATCTGCCGCCGCGCGAGCCTGCGATCCTCGGCGATGTCTGGATGAAAATCATTCAGCGGTGAGAGTTCGTCGCGAAGAGCGATGGCACGCGGGCGTATCCATCAACTCCGCCGTCATTCCCCGCCACCGGGTCTCGCCTTCGGCGAGCCCGATGACAGGCTCCGGCGGGGAATCCAGTACGCTCGCACAACATTGTCGGCGACCGGCCGCAGCGCGACGAGCCTAAAGCGAGATGGGATTGGGACGAGTCGTCGTCGCACTTGAGGTTATTGTTTGAGCATGATCTTTTCGGAAAACCGCTGCACACTTTTCCGGATCATGCTCTAATGCTCGTTCGAGCTCGCGGTGCCCTGCTGCGCCTTGTGGATCGAGGACGGCACCACGCCGAAATATTTCCGGAACACGCGGCTGAAATGCGATGAGCTGGAGAAGCCCCAGGAGAACGCGACGTCGGTGATGGTCTTGCCGGCGTGGGCCTCGAGCTCCTGGCGGCAGTTCTGCAGGCGCGCCTGCCAGATGTAGTCGCTCACCGTCGTGCCGCGCTCCGAGAACAGCATGTGCAGATAGCGTTTGGAGCAGCCGAGCTCGGTCGAGATCTGATCGATGCACAGATCCGGATCGCGCAGATGCTCGCGGATGAAGAACTGCGCGCGCACATACATCGCTTCCGGTCCGACACGGTCGAACATCGTGTCGGCCTCGCGCAGCGGCAGCAGCAAGAGGTCGATCAGCGAATCGGCCACGCCGACCGCGCTGTTCGCCGACAGCTTCGCCGCCTCGTCGAAGGTGGCGTGGACGAAATCATGGGCGATCCGCCCCGTCCCGGTCTTCGCCGACAACTTGCACGCCGGCATCCGCTGCGAGGGAAAGCCGCGGTCGCGCAGCAGCGCCTTCGGCACGATCACCACGTCGTGGCGGGTGAAGGCGGGGCTGATGATCGAATGCGGGCAGGAGACGTCATAGGCGATGATGTCGCCAGGGTTGAGTTCGATGTGGCGGCCCTCTTGTTCGAAATAGGACACGCCGTAGGTCTGGAAGTGAATCTTGATGTACGGATGTTCGTTGGCCTTGGCGCGCGCCATCGTGTGCGCGATGCGGTGCTGGCTGACCTCGATCTGGCAGAGCTTCAGGCGCGAAACGGTGGTGTAGTCGATGCGACCTTCGAGCGAGGAGGCCTCCAGCGGATCGACGTCGAAATAGCCGCACAGGCTCGTCAGCCCATCGATCCAGCTCTGGATCTGCCGCTTCGGCGTCAGCCCGGTCGTCGAGAGCGTGTGAATTGTGTCGGACATTGATCCAGCCACTGGTTTGATCCGGAGATTCGACGCGAATCGCGACCAGCGCTGCTGGAGCCCTCAGCCGTGATTGCGTGACGTTTACCTCAAACTTAGGCGATCTTTTGGAACTTGCGCCTCCGTTCCACTGCCACCTTTGAAACTTAATCCTCCGCCTTAGTTGCAGCGCCGTCAAGGGGAACATAGGCGCGGACCGCCGCGCAAGCCGGCGCGGAAACCGCTGAATTCGCTACTGCAAAATCAAAATCTTCGCGCCCGTGCGCTGTCGAGCAAACCGGCTTCTCTCTTGGGCAAGTTTCCCGTTGACGAAGTCGTTAGGGATTGCGGCAGGAACAACAAGAACGGGCCGCTCCTGCACACACGGACCCGTGGCTCTCATCAGGAGGAGGAAACAGCACAGCATCGTTTCTGGTCTCGATCGTGACCGCCCTGCACGAGCAGACGCCGGACGAGAAGCCCGGTGATTAAGCAATGCTTCGGAAACAATAAACGACCAACGGAGGAATTAACTATGCGCAAGGTGCTACTGGCGACCTATCTTGGCTCCGCGGCGGCTCTCGCCGTCGGCAGCGCCTCAGCCAATGACGAGCTGATCAAGATGTCGCAGAACCCGAAAGACTGGGTGATGCCGGCGGGCGATTACGCCAATACCCGCTATTCCAAGCTGAACCAGATCAATGCACAGAACGTCGGCAAGCTCCAGGTCGCCTGGACCTTCTCGACCGGCGTGCTGCGTGGTCACGAAGGCGGCCCGCTGATCATCGGCAACGTGATGTACGTCCACACGCCGTTCCCGAACAAGGTCTACGCTCTTGACCTTTCCAACGAGAACAAGATCATCTGGAAGTACGAGCCGAAGCAGGATCCGAACGTCATCCCGGTGATGTGCTGCGACACGGTCAACCGCGGCCTGTCTTACGGCGACGGCAAGATCATCCTGCATCAGGCCGACACCAACCTCGTCGCGCTCGACGCCAAGACCGGCCAGGTAGCCTGGTCGGCGACCAACGGCAATCCTGCGAAGGGCGAGACCGGTACGTCTGCCGCGCTGGTCGTCAAGGACAAGGTCCTGGTCGGCATCTCCGGCGGTGAATTCGGCGTGCAGTGCCACGTCACCGCTTACGATCTCAAGAGCGGCAAGCAGGTCTGGCGCGCCTATTCCGAAGGCCCGGACGATCAGATCAAGCTCGATCCGGCCAAGACGACGTCGCTCGGCAAGCCGGTCGGACCTGACTCCAGCTTGAAGACCTGGCAGGGCGATCAGTGGAAGATCGGCGGCGGCTGCACCTGGGGCTGGATCTCCTACGATCCCGCTCTGAACATGGTCTATTACGGGTCGGGCAACCCCTCGACCTGGAATCCGAAGCAGCGTCCCGGTGACAACAAATGGTCGATGACCATTTTCGCGCGCGACGCGGACACCGGCATGGCCAAGTGGGTCTACCAGATGACGCCCCATGACGAGTGGGACTATGACGGCGTCAACGAGATGATCCTCACGGATCAGCAGATCAATGGGCAGCCTCGCAAGCTCCTGACCCATTTCGACCGCAACGGTCTCGCCTACACCCTGGACCGTGAGAACGGCGAACTGCTGGTCGCCGAAAAGTACGATCCGAAGGTGAACTGGACCTCCGGCGTCGACATGAACAAGAGCTCGCCGACCTACGGCCGTCCGAAGGTGCTCGACGCAGCTTCGACCGACAAGGCCGGCGAGGACGTCAACGTGAAGGGCATCTGCCCGGCCGCGCTCGGCACCAAGGACGAGCAGCCGGCAGCCTACTCGCCGGACACGCAGCTGTTCTACGTTCCGACCAACCACGTCTGCATGGACTACGAACCGTTCAAGGTGAGCTACACCGCGGGCCAGCCCTATGTGGGTGCGACGCTCTCGATGTATCCGCCGCAGGGTGAAAGCCACATGGGCAACTTCATCGCCTGGGACGGCAAGACCGGCAAGATCGTCTGGTCGAACAAGGAGCAGTTCTCGGTCTGGTCGGGTGCGCTCGCAACCGCCGGCGGCGTGGTGTTCTACGGCACGCTCGAAGGCTACCTGAAGGCAGTCGATGCCAAGTCTGGCAAGGAGCTCTACAAGTTCAAGACTCCCTCCGGCATCATCGGCAACGTCACCACCTATGAGAACAATGGCAAGCAGTACGTTGCCGTGCTCTCCGGCGTGGGTGGCTGGGCCGGCATCGGTCTGGCAGCAGGTCTGACCGATCCGACCGCCGGTCTCGGCGCCGTCGGTGGCTACGCGGCCCTCAGCAACTACACGGCGCTCGGCGGTACGCTGACCGTGTTCTCGCTGCCGAACTAGGCCCCGCTCAGCATCGCTCCGGCGCGTGGATCAACTCCACGCGCCGGCTCGTCTCCACCGAACGCCTTCGAGGAAAATCTCTTGCGTAAAATCTGCTCTGCCATTGCTGTGATAATCTTCGTTGCGTCCGGAGGAGTTGCGGTCGCGGACGGTCCGGGAGACCCGACCGCGGTGAAGAAGGAAGACGACGGGAAGTGGCTCGATAAGGAAGGAAACCCGACCTACAAGATTTCGGCCGACGGCACCGTGGACTGGTTCACCTATTCCGGATACCGCCGCTATCACTCAGACTGCCATGTGTGCCATGGCCCCGACGGCATGGGATCGACCTACGCACCGGCGCTGAAGGATTCCGTCAAATCGATGAGCTATGGCGACTTTATCGGCGTGATCGCCTCCGGTCGCAAGAACATCTCGACCGCGCAGGAGAACGTCATGCCGGCCTTCGGCG
This sequence comes from Bradyrhizobium zhanjiangense, assembly GCF_004114935.1. NCBI lineage: Bacteria > Pseudomonadati > Pseudomonadota > Alphaproteobacteria > Hyphomicrobiales > Nitrobacteraceae > Bradyrhizobium > Bradyrhizobium zhanjiangense. Next base: position 3,272,833 of record NZ_CP022221.1, on the reverse strand, counting down.
ACAACCCGAACGTCGCCTGCTACATGGACGATCTCTATGTCTATCTGCGCGCCCGCTCCACCGACGCGTGGGGCCGGCAGCGTCCCTCCAAGAAGGAGGAGAAGACAGAAGCCTACACCAAGGCGGAAGACGCCTGCATGGGCAAGAAATGAACGTTGCCAGGATCGCCGCGACGACGTCCTGGCGTCCTACGAAGATTTGAGGAGTTTACGATGAAGACACGTGCAGCCGTTGCTTTCGAAGCCAAGAAGCCGCTCGAGATCGTCGAGGTCGACCTGGAAGGACCGAAGGCCGGCGAAGTCCTGGTCGAGATCAAGGCCACGGGCATCTGCCATACCGACGCCTATACGCTCGACGGTTTCGACAGCGAAGGAATCTTCCCGTCGATCCTGGGCCATGAGGGCGCCGGCCTCATCCGCGAGATCGGTCCCGGCGTGACCTCGGTGAAACCGGGCGACCACGTCATTCCGCTCTACACGCCGGAATGCCGGCAGTGCAAAAGCTGCCTCAGCCAGAAGACCAACCTCTGCACTGCGATCCGCGCGACGCAGGGCAAGGGCGTGATGCCCGACGGCACCAGCCGCTTCTCCTACAAGGGCAAGCCGATCTACCACTACATGGGCTGCTCGACCTTCTCGAACTTCACCGTGCTGCCGGAGATCGCTGTCGCCAAGATCCGCGAGGACGCGCCGTTCGACAAGAGCTGTTACATCGGCTGCGGCGTGACCACTGGCGTCGGCGCCGTCGTCAACACTGCGAAGGTCGAGCCGGGCTCCAACGTCGTCGTGTTCGGCCTCGGTGGTATCGGCCTCAACGTGATCCAGGGCGCCAAGATGGCCGGCGCCGACAAGATCGTCGGTGTCGACATCAACGATTCCAAGGAAGATTGGGGCCGCCGCTTCGGCATGACTCACTTCGTCAACCCGAAGAAGGTCACCGGCGACGTCGTCCAGCACCTCGTTGGCCTCACCGACGGTGGCGCCGACTACACCTTCGACTGCACCGGCAACACCACGGTGATGCGCCAGGCACTGGAAGCCTGCCATCGCGGCTGGGGCACCTCGATCATCATCGGCGTCGCCGAAGCCGGCAAGGAAATCGCCACACGGCCGTTCCAGCTCGTTACGGGACGCAATTGGCGCGGCACGGCATTCGGCGGCGCGCGCGGCCGCACCGACGTGCCGAAGATCGTCGACTGGTACATGAACGGAAAGATCCAGATCGATCCGATGATCACCCACACGCTCAAGCTCGAAGAGATCAACAAAGGTTTTGACCTCATGCACGAGGGCAAATCCATCCGCTCCGTCGTCGTGTTCTAGGTCACAGCCATCACACCCAGGAGGATCGACCCATGACTGTTGCACTCCATCCATCGATCGACAATGGCATCAAACAAGGCAGCGGCAACTTCGCCGGCGGCACGCTGGTCTGCAAATGCAAGGACCATCCGGTGAAGGTCGGCATCAAGGGCGACGTCGCGCACAACCACGCCTGCGGCTGCACCAAGTGCTGGAAGCCGCCGGGCGCGACCTTCTCGGTCGTCGCCGTGGTGCCGCGCCAGAACGTCACCGTGCTCGAGAACGGCGACAAGCTCCAGATCGTCGATCCCGCCGCGGTGATCCAGCGCTATGCCTGCAAGGCCTGCGGCACGCACATGTACGGCCGCATCGAGAACAAGGGCCATCCGTTCTACGGGCTCGACTTCATCCATCCCGAGCTGTTCCAGGAGCAGGGCTCGCAGGCGCCGCAATTCGCCGCCTTCGTCTCCTCTGTGATCGAATCGGGCGTGAAGCCGGAGCAAATGGCGGGCATCCGTGCGCGACTGAAGGAGATCGGGCTGGAGCCCTATGACTGCCTGTCGCCGGCGCTGATGGACGCGATCGCGACCCACGTGGCGAAATCCAAGGCCGCCTAAGAAGGCCGCCCGAGCGAGGGCCGCCGAGCCCTCTCAAGCCCTATCGGTTCGCTGGTGCCGACCAGCGCCAGCGAACCGAATCGGTCCCATCCGGGACCATCGCGGCGATGCCGCGCTTCTGCACCACGCGTATGTGAGGGCCATCAGCTCCTCAGTCCTGGTCTCTGAATGACTGCGCAGGGCCGCAGGCTTCTTGCTTGAAGTTCGCGGTGCTTGCGTTCTCCCTCCCTCGACTGAGGCATCCTGCTTCGTCCGTGCAGTCTTCCTGGCGGACGAAGCTTTTTTTGGTTGCGCCCGTCTCATAAGTAGCGCGGCATCAAGCCGCGCCCTGCTTTTGACAAACCATCGATGCAATCTCTCCGGGTGAGAACACTCGGCTGTGAACGCCGGTCCGACGCGATCTCTGCTACGGTCGCGCCGTCACGATGCCGCGCGAAATGCAAACAATTAAGAACAAAACGGGAGGTATCGAGCACATCCGGACATTGCGATTTGTATTCCTGCCGCCCGCCGGGATCTGCCCGCGCAGGATAATGCGGCCGGAATGCGGCGACACGACGCAACCGGCATTACGCCCGGTCGGCGTCGTTAGTTTTGAATTGAACAGGCTTATGAAGAGCGAGGGACGATCATGATCAAGGTGAAGATCAACGGCCAGGAACAGAGCTGGGACGGCGACCCGGATCTCCCGCTACTCTGGTTCCTGCGTGACGAGGCCGGACTGACCGGCACCAAATTCGGCTGCGGCCAGGCCCTGTGCGGCGCCTGCACCGTCATCGTCGACAAGCAGGCCGTCCGCGCTTGCATCACGTCCGTGAACGACGTTGCCGGACGCGAGGTCACGACGATCGAGGGACTGCACCCCACCGGCGATCACCCGGTGCAGAAGGCCTGGCGCGAGCTCAACGTGCCTCAATGCGGCTTCTGCCAAGCCGGCCAGATCATGCAGGGCGCAGCACTCTTGATGGATAACCCAAAGCCCTCGCACGACCAGATCCGCGAGGCGATGTCCGGCAACATCTGCCGCTGCGGCTGCTACCAGCGCATCGAGAACGCCGTCCATCTCGCATCGACTGGAGTGTGACATGAATTTCATCGACAATCCCCGCAAGCTTCGCGGCTTCGAAAAGCACATCAGGGTCGAGAAAGTCTCGCGCCGGAGCATCCTGAAGGGGCTCGGCGTCACCGGCGGCTTCGTGCTTGCAGCACCCGTGATGTCGCGCCAGGCATTCGCCTATGAAACAGGCGCGGGAAAGATGCCGCACGGCGTCGTGGTCGATCCGCGGGTGTTCGTTTCCGTCGCGCCGGATGGCATCGTCACCATCGTTGGACACCGTTCGGAAATGGGCACCGGCGTGCGCACCAGCCTGCCGCTGATCGTGGCCGAGGAGATGCAGGCCGACTGGTCCAGAGTCAAGGTGCAGCAGGCCCATGGCGACGAGGTCAAGTTTGGCAACCAGGACACCGACGGCTCGCGCAGCACGCGGCACTATCTGATGCCGATGCGCCAGATCGGCGCCTCCGCCCGCACCATGCTCGAGCAGGCCGCGGCCAAGCGCTGGGGCGTGCCGGCGACCGAGGTCAAGGCCGTCAATCACGAGATCGTCCACAGCGCCAGCGGACGCAAGCTCGGCTTCGGCGAGCTCGCCGCCGATGCCGCCAAGGAATCGGTGCCGGCTATCGAAGGCCTCAAGCTGAAGAACCCCAAGGACTTCCGCTATCTCACCAAGGGCCAGATCGGCATCGTCGATCTCCACGACATCACCACCGGCAAGGCGCGCTACGGCGCCGACGTGCGACTGCCCGGCATGAAATATGCCGTGATCGCCCGTCCGCCGGTGACCGGCGGCAAGCTGGTCAAGTTCGAACCGGACGACGCACTGAAGATTCCCGGCGTCGAGAAGGTGATGCAGGTGCGCGGCTGGCCATGGCCGTCGAAATTCCAGCCGCTCGGTGGCGTCGCCGTCATCGCGCGCAACACCGGCGCGGCGATCAAGGGCCGCGACGCGCTCAAGCTCGTGTGGGACGACGGCCCCAACGGCAAATACGACTCCGTCGCCTACCGCAAGGAGCTCGAGGAGGCCTCGCGCAAGCCCGGCCTCGTCCTGCGTCAGGAGGGCGATGCGGACGCCGCCTTGAAGAGCGCCGACAAGGTCATTGTCGGCGAGTACTACATCCCCCACCTCGCCCATGTCAGCATGGAGCCGCCGGTGGCGGTCGCCGACGTCAAGGGCGACAAGGCGGAGATCTGGGCGCCGGTGCAGAGCCCCGGCGGCACCCGCGAGGACGTCGCCAAGACGCTCGGCATTCCCGAAGGCAACGTCACCGTCAACGTCACACTGCTCGGCGGCGGGTTCGGACGCAAATCGAAATGCGACTTCGCGCTCGAAGCGGCGCTGCTCTCCAAGGAGCTCGGCGCGCCGGTCAAGGTGCAGTGGACGCGCGAGGACGACATCCATAACGGCTTCCTGCACACCGTCTCGGTCGAACGGATCGAGGCGGGCCTCGACAAGAGCGGCAAGGTGATCGCCTGGCGCCACCGCAGCGTGGCGCCCAGCATCGCCTCGACGTTTGCCGCCGGCACCGTGCACCAGGCGCCGTTCGAGATCGGCATGGGACTCGTCGACATGCCGTTCGAGATCGACAACATCTCCTGCGAAAATCCGGAGGCGGCCGCACATACCCGCATCGGCTGGTTCCGGTCGGTCTCGAACATCCCGCGTGCTTTCGCGGTGCAATCGATGGTCGGTGAGATCGCGCAGGCGACCGGCCGCGACCAGAAGGAGACCCTGCTCGCGCTGATCGGCAGCCCGCGGATCGTCAAGCCCGCGGTGAAGGACCTCTGGAACTACGGCGAGCCCCAGGACAGCTATCCGATCGACACCGCGCGCCTGCGCAAGGTGGTCGAGCTGGTCGCCGAAAAGGGCGAATGGGGCCGTCAGGTCCCGAAGGGCCACGGCCTCGGCATCGCCGTGCACCGCAGCTTCGTCAGCTACATCGCAACCATCGTCGAGGTCGCGGTCGACGACAAGGGCAAGCTGACCGTGCCAAGGGTCGACACGGCGATCGACTGCGGCACCTTTGTCAACCCCGAGCGCATTGCCTCGCAGATCGAGGGCGCGGCGATCATGGGGCTCAGCATCGCCAAATATGGCGAGATCACCTTCAAGGACGGCAAGGTGCAGCAGAAGAATTTTGACGACTTCCAGGTCGTCAGGATCGATGAATCTCCTGTGGTGACCAACGTCTACATCGTGCCGCCCGGACCTGACACGCCGCCGAGCGGCGTCGGCGAGCCCGGCGTTCCGCCGTTCGCGCCGGCGCTGATCAATGCGATCTTCGAGGCGACGGGAAAGCGTATTCGCTCGCTTCCGATCGGCAAGCAATTGGAAGCGTGAGCCGGAACACAAGCGGCCTCGGGCCGTTTGCATCGATCTGACAGGAGCGGATCGATGACCAACATCTCAAAGGCGCTCGCAGTCTCGCTGTCGGGCGCCTTTCTTTTGACGACCGCTGGTGCGTTCGCCCAGAGCAACACCGCCCCGCCAACCACGGCGACGCGCCCCACCGCGCCGGACCAGAACTCCCTGCCCAACGCAAACGCCCCGCCCGCCTCGACCAGCCAGACCACCGGGCAACGCAACCCTGATCCGAAGGTTCGGGATATGAACCAGAAGGAAAAGGATAAGGTCGAGCGCCAGGGCAAGTAGCGCTCCGAGTTTGGTGCACTGATGTTGCCACGCCGTCATGGCCGGGCTGGTCCCGGCCATCCACGACCTTTGTCTCAACACGAAGAACGTGGATGCCCGGGACAAGCCCGGGCATGACGAGATCACGCAGCAAGGGCGTCATCACTTTAGCAAAAATGCGGCGGACGTTGCCGTCCGCCGCATTCGCCACCCCCCCGGCTGCTCCGCTTCTTCGATCCGCCCGCGGAGCTATTTCTTCAGCGCGAACACCCAGATGACGCCGCCCTGCGGGACGTTGGCTTCGATGCCAATGTTGTTGGTCGCAAGTGCATCCTGGATGCGCTGTGCGTCCACACCCCATCCCGACTGGATCGCGATGTACTGCGTGCCGTCGATTTCATAGGACACCGGCATGCCCATGATGCCGGAGTTGGTCTTCTGCTCCCACAACAATTCGCCGGTCTTGGCGTTGAAGGCGCGGAAGTTGCGGTCGTTTGTGCCGCCGACGAAGACGAGATCGCCTGCGGTCGCCGTCACCGATCCGAACAGCTGCGACTTCGGGAAGTTGTGCTGCCAGACCTTCTTGCCGGTCGCGGGATCCCAGGCCTGCAGTTCGCCGAAATGATCCGCGCCGGGCTTCGCCTTGAGGCCGATATCCTCCGGCTTGGTGCCGAGCCAGAGTTCGCCGGGCTTCAGCGCGACTTTCTCGCCGGTGAACCCACCGCAGAAATTCTCGTTGGCGGGCACGTAGACGAGGCCGGTCCTCTGGCTGTAGGCCGCCGACGGCCAATCCTTGCCGCCCCAGAGCGAGGGACAGAACTCCACGCGCTTGCCGATCACCGGCTTGTGCGCGGGATCGACGATCGGCTTGCCGCTCTCCGGTTCGATGCCTTTCCAGACGTCCGTGGAGACGAACGGCCAGCCGGCGACATAGTTGATCTTGGTCGGCGTGCGCTCGAGCACCCAGAAGATGGCGTCGCGTCCCGGATGGACGAGACTCTTGATATTGCGGCCGTCGCGCTGCAGGTCGATCAGCATCGGCGCATCGACCTCATCCCAGTCCCAGGAATCGTTCTGGTGGTACTGATGATGGGTCTTGATCTTGCCGGTGTTGGGATCGAGCGCGAGCACCGAGGATGTGTAGAGATTGTCGCCGGGATGGGTTTCGCCAGGCCATGGCGCGGCATTGCCGACACCCCAGTAGATCGTCTTGGTCTCCTTGTCGTAGTTGCCGGTCATCCAGGCCGAGCCGCCGCCATTCTTCCAGTCTTCGCCCTGCCAGGTGTCGTGACCGGGCTCGCCTTCGCCGGGGATGGTGAAGGTCCGCCACAGCTCCTTGCCGTCCTTGGCATCGTAGGCGGCGACGTAGCCGCGCACGCCGAATTCGCCGCCGGATCCGCCGACAATGACCTTGCCGTCGACGATCAGCGGCATCAGGGTCATGTACTGGCCCTTCTTGTAGTCCTGCACCTTGGTGTCCCACACCACCTTGCCGGTCTTGGCGTCGAGCGCGACGACGTGGTCGTCGGTGGTGGCGAGATAGAGCTTGTCCTCCCACAGGCCGACGCCGCGGCTGGTCGGATGCAGCTGGAACAGATCGTCGGGGAGCTGCCGCTTGTAGCGCCAGTATTCGTCGCCGGTCTTCGCGTTCAGCGCGATCACCTGCCCCATCGGGGTCGCCACGAACATCACGCCGTTGTTGACGATCGGCGGCGCCTCGTGGCCTTCGACGACGCCCGTAGCGAAGGTCCAAGCCGGCGTGAGGTTTTTCACGTTCGAGGCGTTGATCTGGTCGAGCGGACTGTAGCCTTGCCCGTCATACGTGCGCCGGTAGAGCATCCAGTTGCCGGGTTCCGGATTTTCCAGCCGTTGCGTGGTGACCGGAGAATAATTCTCGATCGGGCCTGATATGGCGGCGGTCGAGGCAAGACACGTGAAGGCGACGAAGCCGGACAGTAACCATTGCTTCCTGGACATGGACGTTCCCCTTTTCATCCGTTTGAATTCTTGTTGTGAATTCTTGTTGTTCGTCCCGTCCGCCCATCGGCGGATGCGGCCTCTCGTGACGCGGGCACGGCCCGCACCGTCCGTCATCCTGGCTGCGCGCCACCTACCTTTCCGATGAAATTGCCGGCGACGTTGAGCGAACCGTCAGCGAGTGCCAGCGGCAGCGCCGCAAGCCGTCGCGGCGCCGGCCCGAACACGACCTGCGCGCCCGCGCGGGGATCGTATTCGGAATTGTGGCACATGCACTTGAACACCTCCTTGTCGCCGACATCGCTCTTCACCCAGGCGGTGACGGGACAGCCCGCGTGCGAGCAGATCGCCGAATAGGCGATGATGCCGTCGACGGCACGCGCGCGGGTCTTCTCGTCGAGTTCGGCGGGATCGAGCTTGATGATCAGGATCTCGTTGAGACGCGAGGCGCTGCGCACCACAGACGTGTTGGGATCCTTCGGCCAGGCATGGACCGGCGGTCCGCCGGCCGGCACATCGGCCGCAGTGATGAGTTTCCCCTCCTTGTCGCCTTCGGAGAAGACCAGCACGTCACCCTTTTGTGGCCGTTCGTCGGAGCCGGGCGGATCTTCACCCGCGCGCGCCGGCGGCGAACAGCCGAGGCAAGCGGTGCTCGCAAGCGCGCCGAGCAGCAGCGTTCGCCGCGTCTGCTCGATGCCCGCGTCGACTTCGGGTTCCGTGGAATTCTCGGGGGATGCAGAATTGGTAGTGAACGATGAGCGCGACATGCACGCTAGCAGGCGCTGGAACTCTGCCGAAAACAAGGCGAAGAGTTGGCGCCGCAGTGCATCAATATGGCTTTGCTCGCTTTGATTGAGCGAGAGTGAACGCATTCAAGCGCGTTTTCGCAATTTCAACGTCATGCCGCGCGATTGGCATGATGATTTTGCAGATCAGGCCGATGCTGTTGGAATTGGTGCACCGCGATCTCAGTCGCAACGCAAAAGCGAAGCAAAGGAGCTGCGTATTTTGCAGGCAGGCCGCTCGTCGTCAGGACCGGAGCACATGACGCGGAGACGCGATACGGCCCGCGACTGTCGCCGACGCCATTTCGAAACTGTCGGCGATGCGCCGTGCCTTGTCGATGAAGAGCGCGGCCGCCGCCGGCGGGCAGACCTCGCGCGCAGTCTGCTCGAACAGGTCGAGCCAGCGATCGAAATGATCACCAACCAGGCTCAGCGGCAGATGCGCCCGCATCGGCGAGCCATGATAGCGGCCACTCATCAGGACGACCGACGACCAAAAATCCTTGAGCTTGGCGAGATGCTCATCCCAGTTCTGGACGATCGCAAAGACCGGACCGAGCCGTGCGTCCTCGCGCACGCGTCCGTAGAAGCGGGTGACGAGTTCTCCAATCATTTCCTCGGTGATCCCGGTGCGCTCGACCGCATCCTGGGTCAGCAGGTTCCGCCGCGCCGCCGCCGCCTCGCGCTCGGCTTTCAGTCGATCCGACATGTCCTTCGTTATCCGTTCCGATGTTCCCGCAAGCCGCCCCATTCGACATTGTCGGGCCAATTGCGCGCGGCTTCTTTGTCGCAGCGCAAATTGCGGGATCTGGCGGCGGACGCTGAGTGCCGCCGCCGATGCCTTCATCAGGCGCTATAGATGTAGAAGCCCTGCCCGGTCTTGCGGCCGAGATGGCCGGCATCGACCATTTCCTTGAGCAAGGGGGCCGGGCGGTATTTGGGGTCGTTGAAGCCTTTGTAAAAGACCTCCATCACCGAAAGCATGGTGTCGAGGCCGACGAGATCGGCCAGCGCCAGTGGCCCGATCGGATGGTTGCAGCCGAGCTTCATGCCGGCGTCGATCTCTTCCGCTGTCGCAATGCCTTCCTGGAGCGCGAAGATCGCTTCGTTGATCATCGGACAGAGGATGCGGTTGACGGCGAAGCCCGGGCTGTTCTTGGCCGTGATCGCCACCTTGCCGACGCGCTTGGCGAAATCCAGCGCCTTGGCGTGTGTGTCGTTGGAGGTCTGCAGGCCGCGGATGAGCTCGAGCAGCGCCATCACCGGCACGGGGTTGAAGAAGTGCATGCCGATGAACCGGTCGGGACGATCGGTCGCCGCGGCGAGCTTGGTGATCGAGATCGAAGAGGTGTTGGTCGCGACCAGCGTGCGCGGCGACAGCGTCGCGCAAAGATCCTTCAGGATCTTGACCTTGAGCTCCTCGTTCTCGGTCGCCGCCTCGATGACGAGGTCGCAATCCGACAGCTTCGACCGGTCGGTTGTGCCGGTGATGCGCTTGAGCGTCGCCTCACGATCGGCAGCCGACATCTTGTCCTTCTTGACCAGCCGCTCGAGGCTGCCGCCGACGGTCGAAAGTCCGCGGTTCACTGCAGCATCGGAAATATCGACCATCACGACCGAAAGCCCCGCCGCCGCGCAGACCTGCGCGATGCCGTTCCCCATGGTCCCTGCCCCGATGATGCCAACGGTCTGGATCATTGCGTCACATCCTTCATTCTTGGGGGGCTAGGACGGCCCAGCCCCGTTGTTCCTGCACCAGGGTCTAGCACCCCCACCGGGCGGGTGCGACCTGATCGTGCCCCTTCCATAAAGCATCCGAGGCGGGAATAAAGCGCCAAGCGCTGAACGGCGGCGACCGACCGTCAAATCGAGATTGGGGTAGACCCAGCACAATCCCGATTGACAGCCACTCATTATTTCCATAATCGTTGAAATATGGAAACGAAAGATGCCGTCGCGGCGCTCGCAGCGCTTGCACAGGACAACCGTCTCGAGGTCTTCCGCCTGCTGGTGCAGGCCGGCCCCAACGGCATGACTGCCGGCGCGGTCGCCGAAACGCTGGATCTCGCCCCCAACACGCTGACCTTCCATTTCGACCGGCTGCGGACGGCCGGACTCGTGACCGTCCGGCGCGAGGGACGCTCGATGATCTATGCGGCGCGGTTCGAAACCATGAACGCGCTCGTCGGTTTCCTGACCGAGAACTGCTGCGGCGGCGTGTCGTGCGCTCCGGCCACGCCTTCGAAACCCGCGCGAAAGCGCAGCAAAGTGCCAGCCTGAAAGGACCGACCATGAAGCGCCTGCACGTTCACGTGTCCGTCGAGGATCTCTCCCACTCGATCGGGTTCTACTCGGCCTTGTTCGCCAGCGAGCCCTCGGTCGTGAAATCCGACTATGCCAAATGGATGCTGGAAGACCCTCGCGTGAATTTTGCGATCTCGACGCGTGGCCGCGCGGCCGGCCTTGACCATCTCGGCATCCAGGTCGAGACCGGCGAGGAACTCCAGGAAGTCTACGCGCGACTGCGCCAGGCCGGCGGCAACGTGGTCGAGCAAGGGCAGACCACCTGCTGCTATGCCAAGTCGGAAAAATCCTGGATAGACGATCCGGCCGGCATCGCCTGGGAAACCTTCTACACCACGGGCGAGAGCACCGATTACGGCGACGGCAGCGGCGAGAACCGGGCGCGGGTCGCTCACGCAAAGCAGGAGCAGCAATCGGCCTGCTGCGCGCCGCAGGCAGCACCCACGCCGTCGCAGGCGTGCTGCTGAGCACGAGGACTCCACCATGGATGCGATCATCTATCACAATCCCGATTGCGGCACCTCGCGCAACACGCTGGCGATGATCCGGAACGCCGGCATCGAGCCGCACGTGATCGAATATCTAAAGACGCCGCCATCGCGGGCGCTGTTGCAGCAGCTCATCGCGCGCATGGGAATTTCGGTGCGCGACGCCGTTCGCGAGAAGGCGGCGCCCTATGCGGAGCTCGGGCTCGACAACGCGACACTGACCGACGATCAGCTGCTCGACGCCATGATGGCGCATCCAATCCTGATCAACAGGCCGATCGTGGTGACGCCAAACGGCGTCAGGCTCTGCCGTCCCTCCGAACGGGTGCTCGATCTGCTGCCGGCGCAACAGGGCGAATTCGTCAAGGAAGACGGCGAGCGCGTCAGGCTCGATAGCGGCGCCTGATGCCGGGCCTGGGACAGCGTGCCTTCGCCGAATCGCTTGGGACGGCGTTCCTGCTCGCCGCCGTCGTCGGCTCGGGGATCATGGCGCAAAAGCTCGCTGGCGGAAACGTCGCGCTGGCACTGCTGTGCAATACGATTGCCACGGGCGCAATCCTCGTCGTGCTGATCCTGATGCTCGCTCCGATCTCGGGAGCGCATTTCAATCCAGCGGTGACGCTGGCCCTGGCTTTGCGCGGCGAAACGTCATGGACGGACGCCGCTATCTATCTTGTCGCTCAGTTAGCCGGTGGCATCGCCGGGGTTGAGATCGCACATCTGATGTTCGAGCTTCCAATCCTCCAGCGTTCGCTCACGGAACGCGCCGGCGCCGGACAATGGCTGGCCGAGGCCGTGGCGACCTTTGGCCTGCTGTCGACGATCCTTGGCGTCCGGTATCGGACACCCGCCGCGGTTCCTTACGCCGTCGGCCTCTATATTACTTCGGCTTACTGGTTCACGTCATCCACGTCGTTCGCCAATCCTGCGGTCACCATCGCCCGCGCGCTGTCTGATACGTTCGCGGGTATCGCCCCGCGGGACGTGCCAGGCTTCATCGCCGCTCAATTCGTCGGGGCAGTTCTTGCCGTTGTGCTGGCGCGCTGGCTTTGGAGCCGAGCCTCTGTAAAGGCGAACGCCGCCCAGATCGCGTCGGGAAAGCCTGCATAACGCGGCACTTGACGGTTATTTTCCGCTAAATCGCCTGTCCAAATCGTCTCGCCCGAGTATTCTGTCGATGTCAAAAAGACTCGCAGAGACCAACCCGTGATGCGATTGCGCGACATCGACGATCCCGAGGCATCCTGCCCGACGCGGAAGCGCCCGGCCGGATGAACGATTTCGCACGATCCACCGGTGCCGCCTTCACGCTGATCGGCGAAGCCGACGCCGAACTGCTCGGCATCGTCGCCTTGTCGGTGCGGGTCAGCCTGACCGCGAGCATCGTCGCGCTGCTGATCGGTGCACCATTCGGGGCCCTGCTTGCGATCACGCGCTTCCGCGGACGGCAAATCATCATCATCCTGACCAATGCCTTGCTCGGCCTGCCGCCGGTCGTGGTCGGGCTCGCGCTCTACCTCCTGCTGTCGCGGTCCGGTCCGCTCGGGGCGGGAGGACTATTGTTCACACCGACGGCCATGGTGATCGCGCAGACGCTGCTCGCGACACCGATCGTGGTGGCGCTGGTGCACCGTCCGGCCAGCCTGCTGTGGGCGGAGTATGGCGATCTGGCGCGGATCGACGGACTGTCCACCCTGCGCAGCATGGCACTGCTGTTCGCGCTGGGACGGACCTCGCTGTTGACGGCCTTTCTCGCGGCTTTCGGCCGCGCCATCGCGGAAGTCGGCGCCATCATCATCGTCGGCGGCAACATCCGCGGCTTTACGCGCACGATGACAACCGCGATCGCGCTGGAGACCAGCAAGGGCGACCTGCCGCTGGCGCTGGGGCTCGGGCTGATCCTGCTCGCGCTCAGCGTCGTGGTGTCGACCACTGCGTTCCTGCTAGTGGGACGCGTTGGGGAAAAATAGCTGCTCGCCGCCCACCTTGTAGCCTGCGATCGCATCCTGCCCCTTCGATGAGATGAGCCAGTCGATGAAAGCCTGCCCGTCCTTCGCCTTGACGTTCGGATGCTTTGCCGGATTCACCAGCATGACGCCATACTGGTTGAACAGCCGCTTGTCGCCCTCGGTCAGGATGGCAAGTTCGCCCCTGTTCTTGAACGAGAGCCAGGTGCCGCGGTCCGACAGAAGATAGGCATTCGACGACGAGGCCATGTTCAGCGCCGGTCCCATGCCCTGGCCGATCTCCCGATACCAGCCGTCCTTGCCCGCTGCGATATCGACACCCGCTTCCTTCCACAATCGCAGCTCGGCCGCGTGGGTGCCGGATTTGTCGCCGCGCGAGATGAACGGCGCTTTCGCAGCCGCAATCTTGCGCAGCGCATCAGTGACCTCCTTGCCGCCGGCGATTTTCGCGGGATCGCTCTTGGGACCGATAATGACGAAGTCGTTGTACATGACGTCGAAGCGCTTCACGCCCTGGCCCTCGGCCATGAACTTGTCCTCGGCAGCCCTATCATGAACGAACACCACGTCGGCATCGCCGCGCCGCCCGATGTCAAGCGCCTGGCCGGTGCCGACGGCAACGACCTTCACCTCGATGCCCTCGGCCTTCGAGAACAGCGGCAGCAGATAGCCGAACAGCCCCGACTGTTCCGTCGACGTCGTCGAGGCCACGGTGATCGTGCGATCCTGCGCGAACGCGATGGTGGACCAGAGCAGAAGCGCTCCGATGGCAGCAATCCTTCTCATACGTCCTCCCTAAACGAATGATGAGGGGCCTGAATAGCCGCTGGCGATGAAAACGGGAACCCCGACTTCGGCCGCAAAGAGTTGAAGCGGTGGTGATAGATCGGCAGGAACGTCGTTGGTGGAGGCGGATTGTCCGGGATGCTAAGTCAAGGAGAATCCAATGAAGAAGATCATTCTGGCATCCGCGTGCATCATGGCCCTGGCGACCGGTAGCGCCTTCGCGCAGACACAACCCGCTCCTGGCGCATCCAGTCAGGGCGAGGTTGGTCCCTCATCGCGGGGGCCCGCGACCAAAGGCATGACGACGGGCCGCGCATCGAACATGCAGAACGAGGCCAGCGACAGCAAGGGCGCACAGTCGCCATCCGCAGGTGGCACCAATACGAATAACATGGGCAACCAGGCCGGCGGCGGCGCGGGTTCTGGCGGCGGTGCCGGCTCCGGCGGGAAATAGCGCGATGACGTTGCAGCTGCGCGCAGCTTGAAGATTTCTGGGGGCTCGCTGCCAAGCGCGAGCCCCGCTCATGTCGATCGCTAACCACCGCTATTCGCACGTTTGGCGTCCGCTTCGGAATTTGCTCTTGTTAGCTGGGCTGGCGCCAGACGATCGCGCCAACGCGCACAATGGTACGCGGATGTTCTGCAATTGGTCCCACCTAGATTGACATCGGTGTGACGGCCGGGGCAGTTTTTCACATTGCTGACGAATCAGCGATTGCCTCACGCCGAGTACCTCTTGGACAACTCCCAGTGCTTTCGAGACTGATATCGTTGCTGCGCCGCATCCCTGCGGTGAAATGGGCGTTCACCCGGCTCCGGCCCCTGCCGCACAGCGGCAGTGTCGACGTCGCACCGAGTGCCGCAAGCGACTCACCCGCCGTCACCTCCGACATTGCAGAAGCAGCTCCGTCTCTCGACACCGGTCTCAGCACCGCTCCGCGCTGCAGCGATGCCGAGATCGCGGTCGCGACTCCGGTCGCAGGGAATGATACTGTCATCGCGGAAAGCCCATCTGCGGTGCCAATCGATGTCGACGTCAGCGACCACCCGACCCTGGAGATGCCGGTAGACGTCGAACCGGTCGTCGTCGAAGAGGTTGCGCTCTCGTCGGCCGAGAGCGAGCCGGTTGATGTTCCTGAAGTCATCAGCAACGATCCGCCCGCAGAACTCTCGGCGAACCCTGAACCCGCCGTCGTGAAAGAGGCAGCGGTCGCAACCGTCGCCGTCGAGGTCGAGCCGGTTGATATTCCTGAGCCCCTCATCAGCAGCAATCCAACTTGCGAACTCCAGGCCAACGTCGGACCCATCGCGGAGGAGGCGCCGGTCGCGGCCGCCGACGTCGCGATTGCCTCGGTTGACGCACCCGTTCTCATCGTCCACGATGACACCTCCACCGACCTCCCAGGGGATGTTGAGCTGGCCGTCGTAGACGACTCGCGTGTCGCGCTTGCCGAGAGCGAAGTCTCGGCGGAGGATATTGCCGAGAGCGGCATCGACAGGGCTCCGTCTCCCAGTGTCGCCGTAGAGATCGAGCCCGGCTTCGCTGGCGATTCCGCGCTTGTCGCAACGATCGTCGCAGCGGACGCTTCCACCAACACACCGAGCGTCGTCACGGATGTCGCGCCGGAGCCGATCCTCGAGTCTCCCGCTGCGAAGAAACCCAGCACGCGGAAGCCTCGGCCAAAGGTCGCAGAGCCTACCGACCGCGCCGCGCTGATCCGGCAGCGCTGGGCCGAGACCGGGATCAGGATGTGGAATCCGCGCCTGCACGGCACCGGCGACGCCACGCTCAACATCCAGGGCAGTGTCGGACTGCTGCCGCCGGCGCCCGGCGAGACGATGCCGCGCTACGACAAGCTGGAATTCAGGATGCTCGGCGGGCAGATCGTCTGCGAGGGTGTCATCGTCGAGGCGCCTGCGCATGCGAGCCAGCGCAGTTTCACCCGGCTCGCCGAGCCTGGGAAACACGACCGCGCCCGCGAGCCGGTGCGGGAGCGCCAGGCCGCCCTCGCCTGATCCTTTCTTCTGCGGCCACCGGTGCGATGTGCTAGGTTGATGTCCCGACATGGGAGATCGCATATGCGCGCAAGGTCATTGTCTCTGATCCTGATCGCCGCCTTCTGCATCTCGCAGCCCGCTCTGGCCGCGGACAAACAGCCACGTCATGCGGCCGCTCCTGCCACCGATCCGGCCGCGCCTTACAAGGCCGATCGGCTCTCTTCCTCACGCGGCGAGACAATCCTCAACACGCCCGGCCAGACCACCGTGCTGACGCGGCAGGTCCTCGACGACATGAACGCGACGAGCCTTCGGGACGCCATGCGCTCGACCGCCGGCGTGACGATCGGGCGCTAGGCGTCTCGCACCGCTTTCGGCCGACTCGCGTTGTTCCCACGCGGCACATCGATATTTCTAGGCACGAAGCAGTTGCCCGCAACGCCGGCCACGACGTAATTTGCACAACCTGAAGGCGATGGGCTGCGGCATTTCGCTGGATGATTTCGGCACCGGCTATTCCTCACTGAGCCACGTGCACCGGCTGCCGCTCGACAAGATCAAGGTCGACCGCAGCTTCGTCGCCGACATCAACGACAATCCCGTGAGCTACAAGATCATCAAGTCGCTCACGGGCCTGTGCGACGACATGGAGATCGCCTGTGTTGCCGAGGGCGTCGAGACTCGTGCTCAGCTCGACACCCTGCGCCGCCTGGGGTGTGACTTCATCCAGGGCTATTATTTCGCAAAGCCCATGCCGGCCGGCGTGATCGGCGACTATCTCGCCAAGGAACAGCTGCGCCTCGACGGCGCCGACGCCAAGGTCGTGGCCTGAGGCGCGGCTACTTCGTCAAGCTCGGCAGATCGAGACCCTTGTCACGGGCGCAGTCGATCGCAATGTCATAACCCGCGTCGGCATGGCGCATCACGCCGCTGGCGGGATCGTTCCAGAGCACGCGTTCGATGCGTTTTGCGGCTTCCGGCGTGCCATCGGCAACGATCACCATGCCGGCGTGCTGCGAATAGCCGATGCCGACGCCGCCGCCATGGTGCAGCGACACCCAGGTCGCACCGCTGGCGCAATTGAGCAGCGCGTTGAGCAAGGGCCAGTCGGATACCGCGTCCGATCCGTCCTTCATCGCCTCGGTCTCGCGGTTGGGGCTTGCCACCGAGCCGCTGTCGAGATGATCGCGGCCGATGACGATCGGCGCTTTCAATTCGCCGCGCGCCACCATCTCGTTGAAGGCAAGGCCCAGGCGATGGCGATCACCAAGGCCGACCCAGCAGATCCGCGCCGGCAGGCCCTGGAACTTGATGCGCGCCTTGGCCATGTCGAGCCAATTGTGCAGATGCTTGTCGTCAGGCAACAGCTCCTTGACCTTGGCGTCGGTCTTGAAGATGTCCTCGGGGTCGCCCGAGAGCGCGGCCCAGCGGAACGGCCCGACGCCGCGGCAGAACAGCGGACGAATATAGGCCGGAACGAAGCCCGGGAAATCGAAGGCGTTCTTCAGGCCCATATCCTGCGCCATCTGGCGGATGTTGTTGCCGTAGTCGAGCGTCGGAATGCCCTGCGCGTGGAAATCCAGCATGGCCTTCACGTGCTCGACCATCGACGTCTTCGAGGCACGCTCGACCGACTTCGGGTCGGATGCGCGCTTGGCTTCCCATTCGGCCAGCGTCCAGCCCTTGGGCAGATAACCGTTGATCGGATCGTGCGCGCTGGTCTGGTCGGTGACGACGTCGGGCTTCACGCCGCGGCGCACCAGCTCCGGGAAGATCTCGGCGGCATTGCCGAGCAGGCCGACCGAGACCGCCTTCTTCGTCTTCGCGGCCTCTTCCATGATGGCGAGCGCTTCGTCGAGGGTTGCGGCCTGCCGATCGAGATAGCCGGTGCGTAAGCGCATCTCGATGCGGCTCGGCTGGCATTCGACCGCGAGCATCGAAGCACCGGCCATGGTCGCAGCCAGCGGCTGCGCGCCGCCCATGCCGCCGAGGCCGGCGGTGAGAATCCATTTGCCGGCGAGGCTGCCGCCATAATGGCGACGACCGACCTCGACGAAGGTTTCGTAGGTGCCCTGCACGATGCCCTGGCTACCGATATAGATCCAGGAGCCTGCAGTCATCTGGCCGTACATCATCAGGCCCTTCCGATCGAGCTCGTTGAAATGATCGAGCGTCGCCCAGTGCGGCACGATGTTGGAGTTCGCGATCAAGACACGCGGCGCGTCGGCATGGGTGCGGAAGACACCGACCGGTTTTCCGGATTGGATCAGCAGGGTCTGGTCGTTTTCGAGCTTGCGTAAGGCCGCCGTGATCCGGTCGAAGCTCTCCCAGTCGCGCGCGGCGCGGCCGATGCCGCCATAGACGACGAGCTCGCTCGGCCGCTCCGCCACATCGGGATCGAGATTGTTCATCAGCATGCGCAAGGGCGCTTCCGTCAGCCAGCTCTTGGCGCTGATCTCGCTGCCGCGGGGCGCGCGGATGGTACGGTCATTGTCCAGTCGGCGGTTCATGCGGACCTCTTAGTCAAGTCTCGGAAACGGATCGGATGGAAGTGCGGTGATCGCGATCGCCGGCAGCGCGTCGGCCTCGATCAGTTCAGCTGCCTTGGCGAGATCGCCGGCCATGTAGCGGTCGGCACCGAGTGCTGGCACTTGCTCACGAAGCGCGGCAATGACGGCAACGAGCGGCGCGCTGGTCGCATGCGGCGCGCGCAGTGTGATGCCTTGGGCAGCGACCAGAAGCTCGATGCCGAGTATGGCAGCGAGATTGTCGGCCATGTCGGACAGGCGTCGCGCGGCATGCGCGGCCATCGAGACGTGATCTTCCTGGTTCGCACTGGTCGGGGTCGAATCGATCGAGCAGGCGAGCGCGCGCTGCTTGTTCTCGGCATAGAGCGCGGCCGCCGTGACCTCGGCGATCATGAAGCCGGAATTGAGGCCGGGGTCGGGCGTCAGGAACGGCGGCAAGCCGAAATTGAGCGCGGGGTCGACCAGCGTCGCGATGCGCCGCTCGCTGATCGCGCCGATCTCCGATAGCGCCAGCGCAATCGCGTCGGCGGCAAAAGCCACCGGCTCGGCGTGGAAATTGCCGCCGGAGACGATCTCGCCCGTCTCGACCAGCACCAGCGGATTGTCGGTGACGGCGTTGGCCTCGATGATCAGCGTGCGCGCCGCCTGCGTGATCAGGTCGAGCGCCGCGCCCGCGACCTGCGGCTGGCAACGCAGGCAATAGGGGTCCTGCACGCGCTCGTCGCCTTCGAGATGCGACAGGCGGATATCGCTGCCGTCGAGCAGCGCCGTCAATGTCGCCGCCGCGGCGATCTGCCCGGCATGACCGCGTAGCGCCTGGATTTCAGGGCGGAACGGCGCTGTCGAGGCCATCGCGGCATCCACCGACAATGCGCCGGTCACGAGCGCTGCGCGGGCCAGGCGAAACGCACGCAGCACGCCGGAGATCGCGTAGGCCGTCGACAATTGCGTGCCGTTGATCAGCGCGAGGCCCTCTTTGGGGCCAAGCGTCAGCGGCGCGAGACCGGCGGCCTTTAGTGCCTCGGCGCCAGATACAGTTTTCCCGTCAATGATGGCCTGCCCCTCGCCGATCATCACTGCCGTCATATGCGCGAGCGGTGCAAGATCGCCGGAGGCGCCCACGGAGCCCTGCTGCGGCACCAGCGGATAGACACCCCGCGCCAGCATTGCCTGCAGTTGCTCGATCACCTCGCAGCGCACGCCAGAGGCGCCGCGCCCGAGCGAGACGATCTTCAGCGCCATCATCAGCCGCACGATCGGTTCCGGTGTCGCCGGGCCGACGCCGCAGCAGTGCGAGACAATCAGGTTGCGCTGGAGCAGCGCAGTCTGGTCCGGCGGAATGCGCTTCGACGCAAGCTTCCCGAAGCCGGTGTTGATGCCATAGACTGGGACATCCGCGCGCGCGGCTCTTGCGACGATCTCCGCCGCGGCTTCGACGCGCGGCCAGAATGAGGGATCGAGCACGACGGGCGCACCATCGAGCACGCCGGCGAGATCATCGAGACTGACCGTCCCCGGTCTGACGACGATCGCTGTGTCCTGCTCCGTCACTGCCCCCTCCATATCCGCTCGTGCAGCGGATTGAAGCCGATGCGGTAGACCAACTCGGCCGGCCGCTCGATGTCCCAGATCGCGAGGTCGCACCATTTGCCGGCCTCTAACGTGCCGGTCTCATCCAGCACATCAAGCGCCCGCGCCCCCTCGCGCGTCACGCCAGCAAGGCATTCGGCCACCGTCATCCGGAACAGGGTCGCCCCCATGTTCATCGTGAGCAGCAGCGAGGTCAGCGGCGAGCTGCCGGGATTGCAGTCGGTCGCCAGCGCCATGTGCACGCCCAGCCTGCGAAACGTCTCGACAGGCGGCTTTTGCGTCTCGCGGATGAAGTAGAAGGCGCCAGGCAGCAGCACCGCCACCGTTCCGGCCTTCGCCATCGCGGCAGCGCCGGCTTCGTCGGTGTGCTCGAGATGATCGGCCGAGAGCGCCGAGAATTTCGCGGCAAGCGCGGCACCGCCGAGATTCGAGAGCTGGTCGGCATGGAGCTTGACTGGAAGTCCAAGCCCCCTCGCCGTCTCGAACACCCGCGCGGTCTGCTCGGCGGAGAACGCGATTCCCTCCATGAAGGCATCGACGGCGTCGGCAAGGCCTGCCTTAGCGACCGCGGGCAGTATCTCCTTGCACACGAGATCGATGTAACGATCCTTGTTGCCCTCCGCCTCCGGCGGCAGTGCATGCGCGCCGAGGAAGGAGGTGCGGATCGCAACCGGCCGATGGCCACTGAGGCTGCGCGCGGCGGCAAGCTGACGCATCTCGGTTTCGGCATCGAGGCCGTAGCCGGACTTGATCTCGACCGTGGTTGCGCCCTCCGCGATCAACGCATCGAGCCGCGGCAGCGCGCCTGCGACGAGCTCGGCCTCGCTCGCCTTCCGCGTCGCAGCCACCGTCGAGACGATGCCGCCGCCAGCGCGCGCGATCTCCTCGTAGCTCGCCCCCTTCAGGCGCAGCTCGAACTCGTGCGCGCGGTTGCCCCCATAGACCAGATGGGTATGGCAATCGACGAGGCCGGGCGTGATCCAGCGTCCCTCGCAATCGATCCTCTCGGGCGCATCAGCATCCGACGGAAAATCGGTCTGCGCATCCGCATAGACGATACGGCCGCCGCGCGCGGCGATTACGCCCCGCTCGATCTCGCCAAGGTCAGGACGGTCAGCCCGCATCGTGGCGAGCCGGGCATTGTGCCAGATCCGGTCGAAGCGCTCTGCCATGCAACGGCCCCTTCGTGGGATGCTTGACTTATATGTCTAGACATATAATCGTGGGGCGGTTCTGTCCAGCCGGCGTGTAATCATGACCCGACTGCATTTCGCCTCCGCGCTCCTGCCCTCGGGCTGGGCCAATGACGTGCAGGTGGTCATCACCGCCGGCGCGATCGCGGCGGTAACGCCGAATGTGGCGCCGGCCGCCGGCGACGAGCGCCACGCAATCGCGCTTCCGGGATTGGCGAGCCTGCACAGCCACGCGTTCCAGCGCGGTATGGCGGGCCTCGCCGAGTTGCGCGGCGGCAGCACCGATACCTTCTGGACCTGGCGCGAGACGATGTATCGCTTCGCGCTGGCGATGACGCCGGATGACGTTACAGCCGTCGCGACGCTGCTCTATGTCGAGATGTTGGAGCAGGGTTTCACCCGCGTCGGCGAATTCCACTATCTTCATCATGATCGCGACGGCTCGCCCTACGCTGATCTCGGCGAGATGGCCGCGCGCATCGCACAGGCTGCCGAGGCATCAGGCATTGGCCTGACACTGCTGCCAAGTTTTTATGCGCATGGCTCCTTCGGCGGCGCAGCGCCGCATGCCGGCCAGCGCCGCTTCATCTGCTCGGTCGATCAGTTCGCCGCTCTGATGGCCGCATCACGCAAGGCCATCGCAACATTGCCGGGCGCCAATATCGGCATCGCGCCGCACAGTTTGCGCGCGGTGACGCCGGACGAACTCGCCGCGATCATTCCGCTGGCCGATGGCGGGCCGGTACACATTCATGCCGCCGAACAGGTGAAGGAAGTCGAGGATTGCCTGGCATGGTCGAGCCGGCGGCCGGTGCAATGGCTGCTGGAGCACGCGCCCGTCGATCAACGCTGGTGCCTCATCCACGCCACCCATACGACGGATGAGGAAGTCACCGCATTCGCCAAGACCGGCGCGGTCGCGGGTCTCTGCCCCATCACGGAAGCGAGCCTCGGCGACGGCATCTTTCCGGCGCGCGAATTTCTCGCCGCCGGCGGCACGTTCGGCGTGGGCACAGATTCCAATGTGCTGATCGGCGTCGCCGACGAGTTGCGCCAGCTCGAATACGGTCAGCGTCTCAAGCATCGTCAGCGTAACGTACTCTCCAGCGGTGCGGGGCGCTCGACCGGACGCACGCTGTTCGATCATGCGCTTGCAGGCGGCGCGCAAGCGCTGGCGCAGCCGATAGTCGGCCTCGCGCCGGGTGCGCGCGCTGATATCGTCACGCTCGACACGGCACATCCGTCGCTGGCGGGACGCGCACGCGACGCCATCATCGACGGCTGGATCTTTGCGGCCGGTGGCGGCGCGATCGATTGCGTTTGGGCCGGCGGCGCCAAGGTCGTCGAGAATGGCCGGCACAAGCTGCGCCAAGCCGCACGCG
Source organism: Bradyrhizobium zhanjiangense (assembly GCF_004114935.1). NCBI lineage: Bacteria > Pseudomonadati > Pseudomonadota > Alphaproteobacteria > Hyphomicrobiales > Nitrobacteraceae > Bradyrhizobium > Bradyrhizobium zhanjiangense. Next base: position 3,250,228 of record NZ_CP022221.1, on the reverse strand, counting down.
AGCGCTTCAACGCCTCCATCCGGAGACTCGTCGCATGAGCCTCGCGACCGGTGCGACCGACAAGCCGACGCTCTACAAGCGAATCCGCGCCGATATCGAAAAGCGTATTTTGACCGGCGAATGGCCGCCCGGACATCGCATCCCCTTCGAGCACGAGCTGGTCGCGCGTTACGGCTGCTCGCGCATGACGGTGAACAAGGCGCTGTCGGAGCTGGCGCAAGCCGACCTGATCGAGCGGCGGCGGCGCGCCGGCTCCTTCGTGCGCCGGCCGCAGCACCAGTCCGCCGTGCTCAAGATCGCCGACATCCGCGCCGAAATCATCGCGCTCGGCCGCGCTTACGGCTACGAGCTGATCGGCCGCAAGCTGCGCACGGCGACCGCCGCCGACCGCGACCGCCTGGGCGTCAAGAAGGCCGGCAAGGTGGTCGCGATCGCCTGCCGGCACAGCGCCGACAACGTGCCCTTCGCCGTCGAGGACAGGCTGATCGATCTGTCGTCCGTGCCGAATGCTGCGACCGCGGATTTTTCGCGCGAGCCGCCCGGCTCGTGGCTGCTCCATCATGTGCCATGGACGGAGGCCGAGCATACCATCAGCGCCATCGTTGCGGATGATCGCGCGGCGAAGGCGCTCGACATCGCAATCGGCGCGCCCTGCCTCGTGATCGACCGCTATACCTGGCGCAGCGCGCGCACGATCACCGCGGTGCGCCTGCTTTATCCCGGTGACTCTCACCGCCTTGTCGCCCGATTCAAGGGAGGCTGAGAGAATAATGTCGGCACAATTCGTGCAATGCTTCGGGCAACGGTCCAAATGGACCGACAAGGATCAACAGGACGTCATTCCATCGATCGGCAAGAGGACGACAATCATGCGTAGTTCGAAAGTATTTGTGACAATCATTGCCCTCGCGACCGCCACTCCGGTGCTCGCCGACGACGTCAAGGTCGGCATCGGCATCTCCGGATGGACCGGCTTCGCGCCGCTGACGCTGGCGAAGGAGGCCGGCATCTTCAAGAAGAACGGCCTCGACGTCACCATCAAGAAGATCCCGCAGAAGGACCGTCACCTCGCGATCGCCTCCGGCGACGTCCAGTGCGCGGCAACCACCGTCGAGACCTGGATCTCATGGAACGCCAACGGCGTTGCGACCAAGCAGATCTTCCAGCTCGACAAGAGCTACGGCGCCGACGGCATGGCCGTGCGCAACGACCTGGCTTCGATCAAGGATCTGAAGGGCAAGACCGTCGCCGCCTCCGCGCCCGGCACCTCGCCTTATTTCGCGCTGGCCTGGATGCTCAAGAAGAACGGTCTGTCGGTGAAGGACGTCACCGTCGTCAACCTCGAGCCGGCTGCGGCTGCGCAGGCCTTCGTCTCCGGCCAGAACGATGCCGCGATGACGTATGAACCGTATCTTTCGACGGTTCGTGCCGCGCCCGACAAGGGCAAGATCATCGCGACCACGCTCGACTACCCGATGGTCATGGACACGTTCGGCTGCACGCCGAAGTTCCTCACCGAGAACCCGAAGGCCGCCAAGGCGCTCGCCGACAGCTATTTCGAGGCGCTCGACATGATCGCCAAGGATCAGGCAAAGGCCTACGAGATCATGGGCGCCGACGTGAAGCAGTCCGGCGAGCAGTTCGGCAACTCGGCGAAATATCTGCGTTGGCAGGACAAGGCGGCGAACCAGAAGTTCTTCGCCGGCGATTTCCTGACCTTCAACAAGGAGGCCGCCGAGCTCCTACTCGAGATCGGCATCATCAAGACCGCGCCGAAGGTCGAAGACCTCTTCGACGCGAGCTACATCAAGTAACTTCTGCAAGTGGCCGGTTCCGCCAAGAGGCGGAGCCGGCGCATGATCGACTATTCGGATAGACAGTTTGATGCGTCCCCTGGATCCCGTGACATCGAAGCAACGCATGGCGTACGGCCTTGCATTCTTCGTGCTGTTCGTTGCCCTCTGGTCCTGGGCGACGCTCGGCGGCCATGTGTCGAAGACGTTCCTCGCGAACCCGCTGACCATGGTGCAGGAAGGTTATGATCTCCTAGCCAAACAGGGCTTCGTCTACGACATCGGCATGACGATCTGGCGCGTCGTCGGCGGCTTTGCCCTCGCAGCAATCATCGCTGTGCCGCTCGGCGTGCTGATGGGTGCATACAAGCCGGTCGAAGCTTTCCTCGAACCGTTCGTCTCCTTCGCGCGCTATCTGCCTGCGTCCGCCTTTATTCCGCTCCTGATCCTCTGGGCCGGCATCGGCGAATTGCAGAAACTGCTCGTCATCTTCATCGGATCGGTGTTCCAGGTCATCCTGATGGTTGCCGTGAACGTCGGCGCGACCCGGCGTGATCTGGTGGAGGCGGCCTATACACTCGGAGCCAGCGACCGCGGCATCATCCGCCGCGTGCTGCTCCCCTCCTCCGCGCCGGAGATCGCAGAAATTTTGCGGCTGGTGCTCGGCTGGGCCTGGACCTATGTCATCGTCGCCGAGCTGATCGGCTCGTCCTCGGGCATCGGCCACATGATCACCGACAGCCAGGCGCTGCTCAACACCGGCCAGATCATCTTCGGCATCATCGTGATCGGACTGATCGGCCTCCTGTCGGACTTCATGTTCAAGGCGTTCAACGCCTGGTTGTTTCCGTGGAGGCTCGCATGACGATCCTCAAGATCGAGCAGATCTCGCGCACCTTTCCCGCGCGCCATAGCAATGCGCCGACCAGGGCGCTGGAGCCGACCGATCTCGTCATCGGCAACAACGACTTCGTCACCATCCTCGGCCCGTCCGGCTGCGGCAAGTCCACGCTGCTCCGTATCGTCGCCGGCCTCGATCGCCCCACCAGCGGACGTGTCACGCTCGATGGGCGCGAAGTGACCGGCCCGGGCGCCGATCGCGGCATGGTGTTCCAGTCCTACACCCTGTTTCCCTGGCTGACCGTACGCGAGAACATCGCCTTCGGCCTGCGCGAGCGCGGCGTGTCGCAAGACGAGCGGAACAGGATCGCCGATGCTTTCATCCGCCAGGTCGGACTGTCCGGCTTCGAGAACCACTGGCCCAAGCAGCTCTCCGGCGGCATGCAGCAGCGCACGGCGATCGCCCGCGCGCTCGCCAACGATCCGAAAATCCTGCTGCTCGACGAGCCCTTCGGCGCGCTGGACAACCAGACCCGCGCCTTGATGCAGGAGATGCTGCTCGGGATCTGGGAGCGCGACCAGAAGACCGTGCTGTTCGTGACCCACGACATCGAGGAGGCGATCTTCCTCGGCAGCCGCGTCATCGTCATGAGCGCGCGCCCCGGCCGCATCAAGGCCGAGATCCATGTGGACCTGCCGCATCCGCGTTCCTACAAGATCAAGACCACGCCGGAATTCGTCCAGCTCAAGGAGCGGCTGGTCGAGGAGATCCGCACCGAGGCGCTGAAAGTTGCCGAACATGCCTGACACCCCGCCCCGCGCCGACGGGAAGCGCGTCCTCGCCGACCTCAACGCGCTGCGCGCCATCGGCGCCTACAAGACCGGCGTGCACAAGCCGACCTTCTCCGAGCCGCACAAGCAATCGCTGGACTGGTTGGTGCGGAAGCTGCCCGACGCCGGCCTCTCCGCCACGATCGACGGCATTGGCAATGTCTTCGGTACCAGCGCAGAGCCGGGACCAAAGCTGCTGGCGGGATCGCATCTGGAAAGCCAGAATTACGCCGGCTGGCTCGACGGTCCGCTCGGCGTCGTCTATGCGCTCGAAGCCGCGCGCGTGCTCAATGCTGATCCCTCGTTCAAGGGCGCGGTCGAGATCGCCGCCTGGTGCGACGAGGAAGGACATTTCGGGCACTTTCTCGGCTCGCGCTCCTATGTCGGCCAAGTGACCGAGGCCGACGTCGATGCTGCCCGCGACCGCACCAGCGGCCGCACCATGCGCGATGCACTCGCCGAGATGGGGCTCTCGGGGCGCCCGCGCATCACCGCCCCGCCAAGCCGGCACGTCGGGTATCTGGAGGCGCATATCGAACAGGGCGACACGCTTGAAAGCGGCCGCCTCGCGATCGGCGTCGTGACCTCCATCGTTGGCATCTGGCAATACCGGATCAATTTCGTCGGCGAGCAGAACCACGCCGGCACCACCCGCATGGCCGTGCGAAAGGATGCCGGCCTGGCGCTGGCCAAATTCTGTGTCGCGATCGATGAACGTTTCCCCGATGCCTGCGGCCCGCGCACGGTGTGGACCACCGGTCGCATCACGCTCGATCCCGGCGCTCCGAGCATCATTCCGGGTGGAGCAGAAATGCTGTTCCAGATCCGCGACGACGACCCGGCGGTCATCGCGCGGCTCGAGCAATTGCTGCGGACCATGGCCGACGAGATCAACGCGAAGGGCCCCTGCACCGTCACGGTGGAGAAACTGCGCACCGGTGCGCCGGCCATGATGAATGCCGGCTTCCAGGATGCCATCGAAGCGGCGAGCAAGGCCCTGGCTGGCGGTCGATCCGTCCGCATGCCCAGCGGCGCCGGCCACGATGCGCAGATGCTGGCAACGATCATGCCCGCGGCGATGCTGTTCGTGCCGTCGATCGGCGGCATCAGCCATCATTGGACCGAGAACACCGCCGATGCCGACATCGTCACCGGCGCGCAGGTATTCGTCGACGCCTGCCGCCGCATTCTCGGCGGCTGAGCACGCGGGCCGTCATTGCCTGATCCATCGGGCATCGATCGTGGCGGGATCGGGCAAATCGCGCCCGCTTTGGGAAAGACTCATGACCCGAAGCGTGCCTAGAAGCGGGGCTCGCATGCGAGAGGTCCGCCTTGTCAGAGAGCCCGAACGGCGTCGCAACGCCCGCCTCCATCGTCGACGCCCTGAAAGCCGTCGCCGGCAATCCGCCGAAAGTGCGTGCGAGCTTCGCGAAGGGCCGGTGTGTTCGCGGCACCTACACCCCGTCGGACCGGGCGGGGGACGTCACGAGATCGCGGAGCTTCACGATGCCATCGCGCGTGCTGGCACGCTTCTCGGTGGGCGGCGGCAATCCTGACGTAGCTGATACCAACAACCGCGTGCTGCGCGGCTTCAGCTTCAGACTCGGCGACGGCGATCATCGATCCGACATCCTCACGGAAAGCGCTCCCATGCATTTTGCAAGGACGCCCGACCAGATGCTGGCCTTCCTCGAGGCGCGCATCCCCGGGCCGGACGGCAGGCCGGATGAGGCGAAGGTCGCAGCTTTCTCGACGGCTAATCCTGAAACGCTCAATCAGACGAACTATGTCGCCGCGCGCCGGCTGCCCGGGAGTTTTGCCGGCACGACCTATTGGGGCGTGCACGCCTTTCCTGCGACCAGCGCGCGAGGCGAGACGCGCTTCATCAAGTTCAAGGTCGCCCCGGTTGGCGACGACATCACGCTGACCGAGCAGGAAGCCGGGACGAAGCCGGCCGACTTCCTGCACGACGACCTGAACACACGGATCGCCACCGGCGATGTCCGCTTCAACGTGATGGCGCTGCTCGACCGTCCCGGCGACCCCGTCATGGACGTGACCATACGCTGGCCGGACGAGGACTGCCGCGAAGAAGTGCGCCTGGGCACGATCGTGATCACGGGATTCGAGCCGAACCAGGCTTGCGACGCGTCCATTTTCAATCCAGCCAACCTCGCCGATGGCATCGGTCATCCGCCGGATGAGATCTTTGCGGCGCGGCGCACCGCCTACGCCATTTCACTGGCGAAACGCCGTTGAGGGCACTGGCGCCCCACATACCGGGGTTCACGTGCCCGCGCGCAAGGCGCCGAGCGCCTCGCGGCGCCACACGGCTGGGCTGACCCCGACAATCGATGAAAACACGCGCGTGAAGTGACTCTGGTTGGCGAACCCGGCCGAGATCGCGATCTCCGTCAGCGGCAGGTCGCGAACGGTCATCAACTGCTTGGCGGCCTTGACGCGCTGATGAAGCAGCCATTGGTGCGGCGGCATGCCGACGGAAATTCGAAATGCGCGGGAGAAATGGCTGACCGAAAGGTCAAGCTCGGTCGCGATCTTCTGCAGCGAGAGCTTGCCGCCGAGGTCGGATTCCAGTCTCTCGCAGGCACGTTTCGCCTGCCACGGAGCGAGCCCGCCGCGGGTGGGTCCGGCCGTGCGCTGGAGCCCGCCATAAGTCTGGGCGACATGGGCGGTCAGCCCGAGCATCATGTGGTCGATGAAAAGCTGGTTGGCCTCGTCCGGCCTGCGCAGGCCTTGCTGCAGCGACGCGCCGATGTGGCGGATGATACCGTCGTCATGGCCAACGCCGATCTGACAGTCGAGTTCGTCGATCCGCGACGCATTGCACTGTTCGGAGATGCCGTCGAGTGCCGATCGCGGAATGTAGAAAAACAGCGAGTGGAACGGCTTGTCGATCACATAGCGCGGATCGCGCTTGAGATCGTAGAGATAGGTCGTACCGGCGTGGACGTCCGCCTTCATGATACACTTGCCGCGCTCCCAGAGCTCGCAATCCGGGTAATCGTGAAGCTTCAGGCTGACGAGAAAGGCATCTTCGGCGGTCAGCGAACCGGACAGACCGGGCACCGGGTGATCATTCCGGGTTTCGGTGACCGCGAGCTCGGCGCTGCGCAGCGAGCGCGTGACCAGGGCGGGCGGCGCCTCCTTCAGACGCAGGAACTGCCCGAGCCTCTGTCCATAGGCGCCTGCCTGCGTCATCGGATTTGCCTTTCTGTGGAAGCCGAGTGCAGGCCACAGTGTCCTGCAATTTCAGGCTCACATTATCCAACATCCGCAGGCGACTGTCCACGTGCGCGCACGAGGCGAGCTTCACACGTTTTCACAAACGCACGATCAAATGGCGAACGTGCGTCACGCGACACGAGAATCGCGGTGCCGGCGCCGCATCGCTAGAACGACGTGCCGCCGCCGAACCTGAACTCCTGGACGACGTCGTATTTGCCCTTGGTGATCGGCACGGCATAGTCGAAGCGCAGCGGCCCGAACGGCGAGGCCCAGATCAGGCCGACGCCAACCGACGATCGCACCACATTGCCGTCATCATATTGCAGCCCGCATGTCGGACAGGCCGCCGTGTTGACTTCGCCGGTGGCCGTCCATGACGTCGGCCCCTGATAGCCCCAGAGCGAGCCGGCATCGGCGTAGATCGCGCCCTTCAGGCCGACCTCCTTGGGCAGGAACCAGAACGGCATCTGCAACTCCATCGACGCGCCCCAGTATTTCGTGCCGCCGAGCGCATCGCCGCTCGCGCCCAGGCTCCAGTAAGTGATGTCGCGCGGACCGATGCCGCTCGAAGCGAATCCGCGCACGAGGTTCGGTCCCATCTGGAAATGGTCGAGCATGCGCAGATGCTGGTCGCCGATCTTGTTGAGGATGCCGCCCTGAAGGTGGATCACGCTGACGATCTCGGACACGAGCGGCGTGTAATACTTCGTGTCAATCGCAGTCTTCAGATAAGTCACATCGCCGCCCACCCCGGCGAAATCCTGCCGGAAGTCGACGAGCAAGCCGTCGGTGGGGTTCTTGGTGTTGTCGAGCGTATCGTAGTTCAAGGTGTAGCCGAGCGCCGACGTCCAGGTCGCGCCGTTCGCCAGTTCTTTCCGGACCGGCAAGCTCGATTCGCCGTCGCCGTAGCAGCCGTATCCGTAAACGCCGGAGTCCGTGGAATTGGTCGGGTCGACGCCGCCCAGAACGTTTTTGATGTAGGCCGGCGTCGGGTTGAAGGCCAGTGACGTGTTCGATGAGTTGTTGTTACAATTATTGTACGCGCTGGAGAGCGTAATGCTCTGCTGATAGAGCGAATAGCGGAGCTGGAGTGAGAGGTCCTCGCGCAACGCAAAGCCCAGGCGCGGAGAGAAGCCCAGCGTCGTCACGCCATAGCTCGTATAGCTGTTCGACAATTGCTGGCGCCAATAGGTGTCGAATCCGAGCGCCAGCCTATAGTCGAGCAGGTAGGGCTCGACAAAGGACAGAGATATGCCACGCGCGTACTGGCCATAGCTGACGGACGCCTTGGCGTAGAGTCCCTTGCCGAGCAGGTTACGCTCGGAGACCGAGACCTCGGTCAGTGCGCCATCCGTCGTGGAGTAACCGCCCGAGATCGAGAAATCGCCGGTCGATTTCTCTTCCATGTCGACGATCAGGATCACACGGTCGCTGGAGGAGCCGGGCTCGGTGACGATCTTGACGCTCTTGAAGTAGTCCAGGTTCTTCAGTCGCCGCTCGGCGCGGTCGACCAACGCGCGGTTGTAGGCGTCTCCCTCGGAGAGGTCGAATTCGCGGCGGATTACGTAGTCGCGCGTGCGAGTATTGCCGCGCAAATTGATGCGCTCGATATAGGTGCGCGGTCCCTCGTCGACGTTGAACACGACCGAGACCGTATGCGCCTCGAAATTGCGGTCGCTGCCGGGGCGGACCACGGCGAAGGCATAACCGCGGCGAGAGGCCTCGATCTGCATCTCCTCGGTCGACTTCTCGACCGATTCGACGTTGTAGAGCGAGCCGACATTGACGCGCGAATAGGTGTGCAGCGAGCCCGCATCGAAATTGGGAATGCTGGAGCGGAAATTCACCGCTCCGACCCGATATTGCTGTCCTTCCTCGATCTTGAAGGTGACGAGAAAGCCCTTCTTCTCCGGATCGTATTCGGTGAGCGCGGCCACGACCTGGACGTCGGCGAAACCATTCTTGAGATAGAAGCGACGGATCAGGTCGCGGTCGGCCTCGACGCGATCTGGATCGTAGATGTCGTTGCTGCCGAGGAAGCTGAGCAGATTGCTCTCATGCGTCTTGATGACATCGCGCAGGCGTGAGGCCGAGAAGGTGCTATTGCCGATGAACTCGACCGATTTGACCGAAGTCTTGACGCCCTCCTCGACCGTGAAGATCAGGTCGACGCGATTGTTCGGCTGCTCGATGATTTCAGGCGTGACGCGCACGTCGTAACGGCCGGACCGGCGATATATCTCGGCGATTCGCAGCGTGTCGGATTGCACCAGCGCCCGCGAGAAGGTGCCGCGCGGCTTGGACTGGATCTCGGCCGAGAGTTGCTCGTCCTTGATCTTCTTGTTGCCCTCGAAGGCGACACGACCGATCACGGCGTTTTCGACCACCGACACCACGATGCGGCCGCCGGCCCGGTTGATCCTCACGTCCTGAAACAGGCCGGTCCCCATCAGCGCCTTGAGGCCCTCGTCGACCGCCGATTGATCGAAACGCCCGCCGGGCCCCGGCCTGAAGTAGGAGCCGACCGTCTCGGCCTCTACGCGACGATTGCCTTCGACGACGATCGTCTCCACCACTTGCGCGGCCGCCAGCCGCGGCAACAGCGCAACCGGCAGTGAGCTTGCAATCGACACACCACTCACCGCCGCAACGACCAGCCAGGCCCGCAAAAACGACATTCCACACCTCAACAGTACCTCGCCTGCTCTGAAACGAGACGGCTGTGGCCGCGGTGTGGCTTTGAGATTGCTGTAGTGTTTCTGGTCGTTGAATTTGATTGGTTGATCGGTGGCGTGAATGTGGAGGCCACGACAAGCGCGCGGGCTGTCAATGGCAACCGACCGGCGTCGAAGCTGCCGCGCAGGCGGCTTGCCCTTGCTCACGTTCAGCAACATCGCGCAACGCCCGGATTCTTTACAGGCCCTTAAGCCGGTGCAAGAGGCGGCGACATCAGGAACTTGCAGGGGTGTTTGCCGATGAACGCGATTGCCATGACCAGAGCGGTGCTGGTCGCCGTCCTCGCTTCGACCTTCACCGCACATGCCGCCGCCACCGGCCTTGGCGTAGGCGGAAGCAATCCAAAATCTCTCCGCGGAAAGACTCTGGATTGCTTCGTCGCAAGGGCTCCTCGCAATGACGGAGCAAGGGGCAATGGCGTCGTCCTCCAAATGCCACTGTCATTCCCCGCGAAGGCGGGGAATCCAGTACGCCGCGGCCTCTCGGTTCAATCACAAGTGTCTCGGAGTACTGGATCGCCCGGTCGAGCCGGGCGATGACAGCGAGTGTGTGGTTAGCGCTCGCCCCAATCTCGTCATTGCGAGCGCAGCGAAGCAATCCAGCACCCCTCCGCGGAAGGACTCTGGATTGCTTCGTCGCAAGAGCTCCTCGCAATGACGGAGCAAGGGGCGCCGCCGTCGTCCTCCAACTGCCACTGTCATTCCCCGCGAAAGCGGGGAATCCAGTACGCCGCGGCCTCTCGGATCAATCACAAGTGTCTCGGAGTACTGGATCGCCCGGTCGAGCCGGGCGATGACAGCGAGTGTGTGGCGTGCGCGTGCCACAGGCTCGTCATTGCGAGCGCAAGCGAAGCAATCCAGAATCCCTCCGCGGAGGGATTCTGGATTGCTTCGTCGCAAGGGCTCCTCGCAATGACGGAGCCAGGGGCAAGGCGTCGCTCTCCAATCCGCATGTGCGTCGCAGACACGCCTTCGCCTTCTCGCGGCGGATTTCGCCCGAGCTTTGCTTCGTCGCTCCACCCTCGAGATCCAAGAGGGCGCAGGGAAGGCCGGGTGCCGGCTGGCACCCACGGTCCGCTGCGCGAAACGCACACGCAGAGAAGACCGCACAGCAGCATACAGGTGAAGCCCAACACACGGCCTTCCCTGCGCAGTGGTTTGACGGCTTATGCCGCGCTCTCCCGGGAGCCGAGTTCCTTCTGGCCTCCCTCACCCCAGCGAAAGTCGCCGGCACCGCGCCGGTTGACACGAATGTCGCATCCGCCAGGGCTTGAGCAACGACGGCCAGGACCACACGGTTTTGCCGTACGCACGGTTCGCTATTCGCAGCAGTTTTTCCAACCCTGTCGACGGAGCAGGAAACTTACTGGCGAGACGAACCTGACAGCGCCGCTCGTCCGCACGAAAGCCTCGGGCTCACGGAGAGCAATCCGCCCTGCCCGCAGCTTTCGCGCCCGACGCTGCCGCGTCCACCGCTCCCCGGCTCCACGATCATCACGACACATGATCGCCCCTCAAGGGTGAGCCGGGTTGGGCCAACACATACGCCAATTCCGAATTTCGGTAAAGTGGAATATTTTTGCAAACGCGGCTTGACACCGATGCGTGTCGGAATGGCCCGGTGTTTTGCCCGACGGGCAGTCTCGCCCGGCGCCGAGATGTCGGGCAACATCTGTTCATATCCAGCAACATTCCGCCTGCCGAGCGCCAGCCGCGGCCTGGTCTCGCTTCGCCCGGCCCGTCCGCGAGCCATCAGAACCTCTTTCCACGGAACGATGGCGTCCGCTTACAGCTTTCGAGCGCTGCCTGCGACAATTCGGGCAAGCCTCGGACATAAAGGCGCGGCAATTCTGGGGCCTCTGGAGCATCCCACCCTTGCCTGCTTCCCCGGAGTTCCCATGCATTCTGCCGACCGGCCGGCGACGCGCCTTGCGACTCGGCTCGCCTTCCTCGTCGCGGGCTTCGGCATCGCGTGCTGGGCGCCGCTGGTGCCGTTCGCGAAGACGCGCCTCGGCGTCGATGATGGCGTTCTCGGGCTGCTGCTGCTCAGCCTCGGCATCGGCTCGGTCCTCGCCATGCTTCTGACCGGCGTCCTGAGCGCGCGCTATGGCAGCCGGCCGATCATCGTCGCGGGCGGGCTCGGTCTCGCCCTGGTCCTGCCGCTGCTCGCGATCGCGAGCTCGCCAGCAGCGCTGGCGTTGGCGCTCTTTGCGTTCGGCGCGGCGCTCGGCTCGATCGACGTCGCCATGAACATCCACGCGGTGGAGGTGGAGCGCGCCGCAAAACGCCCGCTGATGTCCGGCTTCCACGCCTTGTTCAGCATCGGCGGCTTCGCCGGCTCCGCGCTGATGACGGCACTGCTCTTGCTGCAACTCGGCGCGCTCACTTGCACGCTGATCTGCTCGATCCTGATGCTGATCGCGATGTTGGTGACCTGGCCGCGCCTGCTCCGCTCGGCCCAGGTGCAGGAGGGTCCGCTGTTCGTGCTGCCGCACGGCGCCGTGCTCCTGCTCGCGCTGCTCGGCGCCATCACCTTCCTCGTCGAAGGTGCGATGCTCGATTGGGGAGCGCTGCTCGTCATCGGCGCGGGCCTCGTCTCGGAGGCGCAAGGCGGCGCCGGCTATATCGTGTTCTCGATCGCGATGACGGTGGGGCGGCTCGGCGGCGACGCCGTCGTCGCGCGCATCGGCGACCGCACGACGCTGTTGTGGGGAAGCCTCATTGCCATCGCGGGCTTCGTGGTCCTGCTCACGGCTCCGATCGCGGCGGTGGCCATAGCCGGTTTCCTGCTCATCGGCCTCGGCGCATCGAATCTGGTGCCGGTGCTGTTCCGCCGGGCGGCCAAGCAGACCGCCATGCCCACGGGCCTCGCCGTCGCGGCGATCACGACCGCCGGCTATGCCGGCATCCTCATCGGTCCCGCCGGCGTCGGCTTCGTTGCTCGCGTCAGTGGGCTGCCAACGGCGTTCTGGCTGCTGGCCGCGCTGATGGGTCTCGTCACGCTATCGGCAGGCGTCGTCACGAAGGAGCAACGCCGGACATCGCGCGTCAGCGCGTGAGCGGCCTCACAACTGATTGAGCCCGATCGATTTGATCACGGGCGCCAGGCTTGCCGTTGTCGCCTCGACGATGCGCTGGAGTTTTTCGGGGCTTGAATCGGCGTCCGGCTCCATGCCTTGCGCGCGATAATTCGCGAGCAGCGTCGCATCGGCCATGGCCAACCGCGTAGCCTGGGCGATCCGATCGATGATCGCATCATCGGTACGCTTGGGCGCGAACAGCCCGAACCAGCCTTCATAGCTGAGATCCGGCATGCCGGATTCGATCGCCGTCGGGATATCAGGCGCGCCGCTCAGCCGCCTTTCGGTGGTGACCGCAAGCAGCCGGATCTTGCCGGCTTGGCTCAGCTGCTGCAACTGGACCGACATGACGGCAATGACGAGCGAGATCTGGCCGCTGACGAGATCATTGGTCGCCTGCGCGATGCCCCGATAGGGCACGTGGACGATGTCGAGCGCGCCGGCCTGCTGCTTGAAGGATTCGCCGACCAAATGATTTCCCGTCGCGACGCCCGGCGTCCCGTAGGACAGCTTTCCCGGATTGTCCTTCGCATAGGCGATCAACTCGCGCAGATTGGCCGCGGGCAATGAAGGATGGACCGCGAAAACCAGCGCGCTGTTGATCAGGCGGTAGATGGCGCGGAAATCGCCGACGGAATAGCCGGGATTTGCCGAGGTCAAGGGAATGATGACCTGCGTGCTGCCGTTTCCGAGCAGCAGCGAATAGCCATCGGGCTCCTCGCGCGCGACCGCGGCAGTCCCGATCGCGCCGCCTGCGCCGCCGATATAGTCGACGAAGGTCGGCCCGAGCAGCGTTGACATCTTGTCGACCCATGGGCGCCCGATCTGGTCACCCGATCCGCCAGCCCCGTAGGGGATCACCAGTCGAATGGGACGGGACGGATAGTCGGCGGCTTGTCCGCTGCGTGGGATGGTCGCCAGCGCCGCTGCGCCTGATAGCGCAGAGACGAACCGTCGCCGCGAGAAGGAAGGCATGTTCGAATTCCGGAAGCGGTAGTTACTGTCGAGGCGGGACCGGCTCCCCGTCATCCCATCGCAGCAATCCGCGACCGCCGTCAATGCTGCGGTCCGATCGAGCGGCAGCATCACCGCCGTGGCGTGCTGGTCTAACCCATTCCTTTTCAAGAATTATTTCAATCAGCCGAGGCCGACCCAAGCCATCTGCGCAGGTCTGCCAGCCATGCGGCTTTCGGCCAGTTTACTCGGCGCCTCGTTCTGCTAGACCAGAACGAAATACCTTTTGACTCCCGCGAGGGGGCAATGGCGCGTGCCAGCACATAGTAACCAAGACTCAGCCATTTCATTTGGGCCATTTCGGCTGTTTCCCAAGTCCCGGCTCTTGGAGAAGGAGGGCGCGCCGCTTCACGTCGGCGGCCGCGCGCTCGACATTCTGATCTTCCTGGCCGAGCGTCCCGGTGAAGTCATTGGCAAGCGCGAGCTGGTCAAGCGCATCTGGGCCGACGTCAATGTCGACGAAGGCAGTCTGCGCTTTCATGTCGCAGCACTGCGCAAGGTGCTCGGCGATACCGGCAAGTCGGCCCGCTATGTCGTCAATGTACCCGGCCGCGGCTATTGCTTCGTCGCCTCGTTCGCGCAAGCGGCGCCGCAAGTCGACCCACCCTCCGCCGAAACCGCGCTTCCTCGCTCCCTGCCCGCTCAGCTTGCGAAGATGATCGGACGAGAGGAAGTCATCGAGAAGATCTCCAATGGACTTTCGCTCCATCGCTTCATGACCGTGGTCGGCCCGGGCGGCATCGGCAAGACCGCCGTCGCCGTCACCGTCGGGCATCGCCGATCCCAGGATTTCGGTGGGCGCGTCTTCTTTGTCGACTTCAGTCCGTTGCGGGACGCCAGCCACATCGCGACCACCATTGCTTCGGCGCTCGGCCTGACCATCAGCTCGGAGGATCCGACGCCGGCCCTGCTGACATTTCTGAAGACCGGCCCGGCCCTGCTGATCTTCGACAGTTGCGAGCACGTGCTGGATGCGCTGGCGCCGCTGGTCGAGCACATCGTTCGCGAAGCACCGCAGCTTCGCGTTCTCGCGACCAGCCGCGAGTCGTTCCGCAGCGAAGGCGAGCGGATATTCAGGCTCTTCCCGTTGGATTGTCCGCCGGAGCGCGAGGACCTTGATGTCGCCGATGTCCTTGCCTACCCTGCCGCTCAACTCTTCGTCGAGCGCATCGCGCAGAGCTCGGGTCCGTTCCAGCTCAGCGCCGAAGAGGCCCCGCTCGTCGCCAGCATCTGCCGGCGCCTCGACGGCATTGCGCTGGCGATCGAGCTCGCGGCAGGCCGCGTCAATGCCTATGGCATCGCCGGCACCGCATCCCTGCTCGACAGCCGCTTCTCGCTGCAATGGCGGGGACGCCGCACCGCCGTGCCGCGACACCAGACCCTCGCCGCCGCGCTCGACTGGAGCTACGATCTGCTGCCCGCGGCGGAGAGCGCCACCTTGCGACGGCTGTCCATCTTCGCCGGGCCGTTTGCACCGGAGGCGGCTGCCGCGGTCGCGGCCGGCGACGGCCTCAGCGAAGCGGAGACGCTGGAGGCGATCGACAGCCTGGTCACCAAATCGCTGATCTCGCCGTCCGGTTCGCGAACGCTGCGCTATCGCCTGCTCGACACCACGCGCACCTATGCGCTCGCGAAGCTGCACGAGCTCGGCGAAAACAGGCAGTTCGCGCGGCGCCATGCGGAGCATTTTCGCGATTTCTTCGAGCGCGCCGAGGCCGACACGACAACGCCGCTGCCCGAATGGCTGAACGTCTACGGCGCAGAGCTGGACAATGTGCGCACGGCGCTGGACTGGGCCTTCGCGCCCGACGGCGACGCTGCACTGGGAATCGCCCTGACCGCAGTTGCGGTCTCACTGTGGGTGCGCCTTTCCTTGTTCGCCGAATGCCGCGAGCGCGCCAGAACGGCCCTCGCCGCGCTCGGCGATGCCGGCGACAACGACCGCGTCCGCATGCAGCTGCTGTCGGCGCTCGGCTGGTCGCTGATGTATGGCGAAGGCCGCGCGCGCGAGGCGCGCCCGATCCTGGAGACGACCCTCGAGCTGTCGGACAGGCTCGATGACAAGGATTTCCGGCTGCGCGCGCTCTGGGGTTTGTGCATCGACCAGTTCAACAACGGGCAGTTCGGCAAGGCCCGCGCGCTTGCCGAGCGCTTTGCCGACGCGGCAGCGAACTCACCCGACAAGACCGATGTCATGCTGGGCGACCGGCTGATGGCCGTCGCGCTGCACTATCTCGGCGACCAGGACGAGGCGCGCGTGCGCATCGATCGGGTCAACATGTCGCTGCCTGTACTGGCGGAGAAGCCGAAAATCTTCCCGCTCGACCTCAGGATATCGACGCAATATTTCCGCGCCCGCATCCTGTGGCTGCAAGGCCTGGCCGATCAGGCCCAGGCACTCGCCGCCAGGAACATCGAGGAAGGCCGCGCCAACGGTCACGCCCTGACCTTCTGCAGCGTGCTGGGACAAGCCGCCTGCCCGATCGCTTTCTGGGCCGGCGATCTTGACGCCGCTGAGCGCCACGGCACCGAGTTGCTCGAGCACACCGAGCGCCATGCGATCCGGCTGTGGGGCTTGTGGGCAAAAGCCTTCAACGCAGCGGTCATTGCCAAGCGAGGCGACGTCGCGATGGGCCTGCCGCTGCTGCGCGAAGAGCTCAATCGCGCCGGCGATGCGCGCTTCCTGCCGCGATTTCTTCCCTTGCTCGGCGAACTCGCGGCGGCCTTCCTGGAGACCGACCAGATCGACCGCGGCCTCGACGTGATCGATGACGTCCTGACCCGCTGCAACGACCGGCAGGAGCTCTGGTATCTGCCAGAACTGACCCGCATCAAGGCAGAATTGATGCTCAGGAGCGCGCGTCACTCGGCGGATGCCGAAGCACGCTTGCGCGGGGCCATGGATATGGCCGTTGCGCAAGGCGCCCGCTTCTGGGAGCTGCGCTGCGCGATCAGTCTCGCGCGATTCATGTTCAGGGCTGGCCGAAGCGCAGAAGCACTGGCGGTTCTCGACCCTGTCTGCGGGAGGTTCGCCGAGGGCGCAGACATCGCCGATATGCGCACTGCACGCGACCTGATCGCGCAATTGCGCGCCTGACCGCGAGCGGAGCCCGCGACGACCTAGAGCATGATCGGTTCTGATTGAATCAGAACCGAAGCTCTAGATTCTTGTTTTGACGCGTTTTCTTCACGCGAACCGGTATCCACTTCGCTCGAAAACGCTCTAGCCTCCGGCAGCAGCCGCGCGCTGCGGCAGCTTCCAGCCCGGCCGGATGAAGTGGCAAGTGTAGCCGTCCGGATAGCGTTCGAGATAATCCTGATGCTCGGGCTCGGCTTCCCAGAACTCGCCGGCCGGCGCGATCTCGGTCACCACCTTGCCAGGCCATAGGCCCGACGCCTCGACGTCCGCGATCGTGTCCTCGGCAATCCGCTTCTGCCCCTCGCTGGTATAGAAGATCGCGGAGCGATAGCTCGTGCCCCGATCATTGCCTTGGCGATTGAGCGTGGTGGGATCGTGGATCTGGAAGAAGAACTCCAGCATGGTCCGGAAGCTAGTCTTTGCGGGATCGAACATGATCTCGATCGCTTCGGCGTGGCCCTCGTGATTGCGGTAAGTGGCATTCTTCACCTGACCGCCGGTGTAGCCGACGCGTGTGGAGACCACGCCGGGCTGCTTGCGGATCAGATCCTGCATGCCCCAGAAGCAGCCTCCGGCCAAAACTGCGCGCTCTGTCGTCATCTGTCCGCTCCCAATTGATCGCTCAATCCGTTCTGCGCCTGTCGTATCATATGCTTTCGGCTGCCTGGCCGAAAGACAAGCATTGCCTGTATGTGTCCACCCGGCTCTCTCGTGGTCCCAAAGCTTCGACCGCTTCAGTTTACCGACCAGAACCGGATGGACACGAGTTGAAAGCTCGCCGCTAGCCCAGCTTGGCGTCGAGCGTGATCGCGGCGTTGAGCACCTTGGACACCGGACAGTTCTTCTCGGCCTCGCCGGCGAGGCGCGCGAAACCTGCTTCATCGAGGTTCGGCACCTTCGCGCGCAAGGTGAGCGCTGACTTGCTGATCTTGAAGCCTTTGCCTTCGGGTTCGAGCGTGACGGCTGCCTCGGTCGAGAGCTCCTCCGGCGTGAAGCCTGCCATTTGAAGGCCGAAGGCCAACGCCATCGTAAAGCAGCCGGCATGGGCCGCCGCGATCAACTCCTCGGGATTGGTCCCCTTCTCGTTCTCGAAGCGGGTCTTGAACGAATAGGGCGTCTCAGCGAGCACACCGGATTCGCTTGAGAGATGGCCCGTGCCATCACGACCAGTGCCCTTCCATACTGCTTTTGCCTTGCGGATCATCCTGGTTCTCCTTGTTTGTTTGTGGATCGTTCAGCCCGGTCCCGGCGCCCCGCGCCGGTGGAAGACGGCGGTGGCCTCGCGCCTGCCGCCTCTCCAACCGGTCACGCGGCGCCGAGGTTCCGTTCGATTTGTCCGATGATTGGCGCAAGATGGAAGACTGCCTTCAACTCAGGACGGCAGCGGTAGACCGGCTTGCTCGCGCACGATGTAATCGGCGTACCAATCCGCCCAATTCTCGTCGTGTCCGCCGATCCGCGTCTCGTGCTCACCATGCGCGACCGATGCACGGCGCAACGCCGCCGCCAGATCGCTCTGCGAGGCGAACGTCGTGCCGTCTGCCGTGATGCGTCCGGGCAATCGTGTCGTGACTTCCTGAAACAGCCAGCCATTGCCGTCGGGATCACTGAATGAGGCAAACGAGCTGTAGCTGCCGCGCTCCGGGTCAGCACCGCTGACCCGGACGCTGCCAAACAGATACGGCTCGTCCGGACCGGCGTGAACATCGCCGGCACCGTGGAAGGGTTCGCTGACCGCGATACCGCGGTCGAGCAGATCTTGTCGCGCAGCCTCCAGATCGGAGACAATCAGATACAAGCCGCGCACCGAACCGGGCGCTGCGGCGGTAACGTTCCTGCCGAAAATCACCGAACAGGCCGAGCCCGGCGGCGTGAACTGGATCACGCGCCACTCGCTGCTCGACGCGAAGTCGGCGTCCAGTCGCCAGCCGAGGCGCGTGTAGAACGCCTTGGCGCGGTCGACATCGGAGACGGGGATGACGACGACTTCGAGCTTCAGATCAAGGTTACGCGATGTCGAAGGCTTGGTCGCGACGTCACGGTCGATTTCGATAGTGGCCATGATAACCTCCCCGTTGGAGTAGGATTTAACCCGAAGGCCATACTGAATGCATCGCTCGGGTTTTGCCCGTTAGACGTTGCAAGATTCTGTTATGATCGGCGGCATAGCACTCTGGCGGCGGACACTGCGACCTCGACGGTCAAGCATGCTGACGAATTGTCGCAGTCATCGTCGTAAATCGCTCGCCTTTAAGCAAAATTTGTGACGGCTATTGCCCGTGCATTCGGTGATCGCCACGCGATTTCGCCATTTTCGGCCAGTTTACTGGACATCTCGTTCTGATAGATCAACGTGCAGACATCAGCCTTTTTCAGCGGACCGTTGCTCGTGCCGGACACTAACGACCAGGATTCGGCCATTGCTTTCGGGCCGTTCCGGCTGTTTCCCAAGTCGCGGCTGATTGAGAAGGACGGCGCGCCGCTTCACCTCGGTGGCCGCGCGCTCGACATCCTCATCTTTCTCGCCGAGCGCGCCGGCGAGGTCGTGGACAAACGGGAGCTGATGCGGCGCGTCTGGGCCGACGTGAATGTCGACGAAGGCAGCCTGCGCTTCCACATCACGAATCTGCGCAAAGCCTTGGGCGATGCCGGCGAAGACTCCCGCTACGTCGTCAACGTCCCCGGACGTGGCTATTGCTTCGCGGCCCCGCTGCTCCGGACAGCACCATTCGAGGACCGCACCAGCCTGCCTGCCGCTTCGCCCCACGCGCTTCCCTCGCCGCTTGCGAGGATGATCGGGCGCGACGATGCGGTCGAGAAGATCTCCGCAGAGCTGGCTCAGCACCGCTTCGTCACCATCGTCGGCCCCGGCGGGATCGGCAAGACCTCGGTTGCGCTCGCCGTCGCGCACCGCGAGCTCGGGGCCTTCGACGGTCGGGTGAGCTTCGTCGATTTCGGTGCGCTGACGGATGCCCGCCTCGTGCCCGGAACGATCGCGGCCGCACTCGGCCTGACCGTCAACTCCGACGATCCCATGCCGGGCCTGCTGACGTTCCTGCGCAGCCAGCGGATGCTGCTGGTGTTCGACAGTTGCGAGCATCTCCTCGATGAGCTCGCCCCTCTGGCCGAACGCATCGTCCAGGAGGCGCCAGAGCTGCACATTCTCGCCACCAGCCGCGAATCCTTTCGCACCGAAGGCGAGCGCGTCCACCGGCTGTTTCCACTGGATTGCCCGCCGCAGCGCGACGGCCTCAGCATCGCCGACATCCTTGCCTATCCCGCAAGCCAACTCTTCGTGGAACGCATTGCCGAGAGCCTGAGCGAGTTCGAGCTCAGCGAGGAGGATGCCCCGCTCGTCGCCGAGATCTGCCGGCGTCTCGACGGCATTGCGCTTGCGATCGAGCTCGCCGCCGGACGTGTGAACGCATATGGCATTGCCGGGACCGCCTCGCTGCTGGACAGCCGCTTCTCGCTGTTGTGGCGAGGACGACGCACTGCGATTCCGCGACACCAGACCCTGAGCGCGGCACTCGCCTGGAGTTACGATCTGCTGCCGCCGGCCGAAAGCGCGACGCTGCGCGGATTGTCGGTGTTCGTCGGCCCGTTCACGCTGGAAGCCGCAATTGCTGTCGCGTCCAGCCAGGGCATCAGCGAGTCCGAAGCTGTCGAGACGATCTCGAACCTGCTCTCCAAATCGCTGATTGCAACGTCGTCCGCGGAGCGGCGGCTGCGCTATCGCCTGCTCGACACGACACGCGCCTTCGTCGCGGACAAGCTCGTCGAGAACGGAGAAGCGGCCCGCGCTGCGCGCGCCCATGCCGAATATTTCCGCGATGTCCTGCGCGACATTGCTGTCAAATCAGCGGGCATGCAGAGCGCCGGCGGCTTCCTTCCTTATGCCGACTACCTGCCCAATGTCAGGGCCGCGCTGACCTGGAGCTTTTCGGATGGCGGCGACCGGACAATCGGCGTGGATCTGGCGGCCTCGGCAGCCCAGTTCTTCCTCGAGCTGACATTGCTGACGGAATGCTACCGTTGGACCCGGCAGGCGCTGGCCTCGCTCACGGATTCGATCGACAGCCGCCAGGAGATGACGTTGCAGGCCGCGCTCGGCGTCTCCGTGATGTTCACGCAGGGCAATACGGAAGCGGTCCGGGCGGCGTTCACGCGCAGTCTCCAGCTTGCAGGGGAGCTGGAGGATTTGCACTGGCAGCTCTGGCTGCTGCGCGGATTGCACATCTATCTCACCAGGGTTGGAGATTTTCACGGCGCGCTCGGCACGGGCGAACAGGGCGAAAGCGTTGCGCGCAGGCTGAACGATCCCGCCGCCGCGCTGAACGTGGAATGGATGCTGGGCGTTGCGCATCATCTGATCGGCAATCAGGACAAGGCCGTGCAGTTTTGCCAGAGCGCGATGATGCATAATCCCGGCTCGCAGCGGCTGAACATCGGGCATCTCGGTTATGACGACCGCATCGTGGCGCTGGTGGCACTGGCGCGCGGGCTTTGGCTCACCGGCCGGCCCGATCGTGCAATTGAGGCGGCCAGGTACACCGTTCGCGAGGCCGAGCTGCTGGAGCAGCCGCTGACCCTCGGTATTTCCTTGATCTGGACGATCTACGTGTTCCTCTGGGTCGGGGATTGGGCCAATGCCGAAATCCTGATCGAGCGGCTGATCGAACATTCCGCGCGTCACTTCCTCGGCCCCTATCATGCGGTCGGCATCGGCCAGAAAGGCGAGCTGCTGCTGCGCCGCGGCGACGTCGCCGCCGGCATGGAGCATCTTCGGCGCAGCCAGGCCACGCTGTACGCCACGCGGCACCGGATCATGACGACGGTGTTTGCGACCGCGCTCGCGGAGGGGCTGCTGGCCCAGAACCAGCCCGACGAGGCCCTGCGGACCATCGATGAGGCCATCGCGGAAATCCCCGATCATGGCGAGTCCTTCGACATGCCGGAGATGCTCAGGGTCAAGGGCGACATCCTCGTACGGTCTGGCAACGTTGTGGAGGCCGAGAGCGTCTTGCGCAGATCGCTCGATCTGTCGCGGCGCCAATGCGCGGTCGGCTGGGAACTCCGCGGCGCGATCAGCCTCGGCCGCATCTGGGAGCGCACCGGCAAGGCCGCGGACGCGCGCGACCTGCTCACCCCACTCGTCGCGCAGTATCAGGAGGGCCTCCAGACCCGCGATCTGGTTGCCGCAAGAGGCCTCCTTGCCGCCCTGAATTGAGAGCATCTTCAACGAGATACCGCCATCCCGCGCGCTCGCAAGTCCTAACAACTTCTAACACGCCAAGCCGCACACGCCCCGCCATGGTGGAGGCACTTCACGGTGGATATGGCGGGACATGGCGCTTCTTGACGACGTAATCGATGCCAATGGCGGTATGGCCCGTTGGAACAGCTTGAAGGGGTTCACGCTCCACCTCTCCGTCGGCGGGACGCTGTTCTCCAGCGCTGGACACGCCCGGGAATTCAAGGACGTGACCGCAGAAGGCTCGACCCGGACCCAATCGATCCGCTTCACCGGCATCACGGGAGGCGAACATTCCGGGTCGTTTCAACCGGACGCGATCACGATCGAGAGCCTGGATGGTGAGGTCCTGCGGACCTGGCGCAACCCGAGCTTCGCGTCTGCCGAGGCTGGCTCTCCTGCGCTCGCGGACGAACTGCACCTCGTCTTCTTCTGCGGCGTCGCGATCTGGAATTATCTGACGACTCCATTCCTGCTCGCCGACCCCGATGTCGTGGTGGAAGAGCTGACGCCGTGGCGCGAGAACACTCAGACCTGGCGGCGGCTACGGGCGCAATTCCCCCCGCGCCTGGTCACGCTCGCTTCCGAGCAGATCTTCTATTTCGACGAGAGCGCTCTGCAACGGCGGACGGATCACGATCTCTTCGGGATGAAGGTCGCACATTCCTCCTGGGCCCATGACAGTTTCGGCGGCATCGTGGTGCCGACGCTTCGACGGGCGCAGACGCTGCAGTCCGACGGAACCGTGATCGCCAAGCCTGTGTTGATGGACGTCGAGATCTTCGACGCCGTCTTCGAGTAGCGGCGCATGCGCGCGCAAACGACGTCACTTGCTCGAACCTGCGCCGACGACGTCAACCGATGCGACGAATTGGGACGTTCATAGAGCCTCCTGCGGCGAGCTGTCACAGCGCTCGCACTCACACAACAACTAACAACTCCTAATCACCACTAACGGGCGTCCTGGCGCGCACGCGCGTACTCTCGGACCATAGCGAACTTGCGCATCGCAAGCCGCCGATGAGACGAGAGAGAACGAACGATGTTCACCGACATGCAGGCACACGCCTGGGCCGATCTTCGAGCCGTCAACCGGAAGCGCGAGGCTCCGCAGACGACACAGGCATTCGCCCGGGAAAGCCGATGGCGTCAGATCGACCGCGGCGCGGAGACGTCCAGCGAGGACATCACGATCTCGCGATGGGAAGACTCCCGTGGCGCTTCGTCGCACGAAACGACGACGCCCGAGGATCGCTATTTCGTCGGCATTGCCCTGAAGACCACGCGCGCAAGACTGAGCCGGGACCGTCAGATCGTTTTCGACGGCACCATGCCCGCAGGCACGCTCTATGTCACAGCACCGTCGAAGCCTCTCCGCGCGCAATTCGAATCGCCATGCGCTTTCCTCCACTTTCACATCTCCACGGATCATTTTCCGGCGCAATTCCCCGCGGCCGAAGGACTGAATGACCTCGTCCTGTTGCGCGACCCGCTCGCTGCGGAGCTTGCCAAGGCGCTGATCGAACGGGGTCACGCCGCGGACCACCAGTTCATGCGCTGCCTCGGCCAGACTCTTGCGATGCATCTCGCCCGGTTGGAGCCGCCGCGCGTCAGGGTCAATGCCTTGCCGAAATGGCGGCTGCGGCGGGTCGAACAATACATCGCCGATCATTTCGACCGCTGCATCAGCCTGGCCGAGCTCGCCCATGTCGCCGGCTTGTCCAGAATGCACTTTGCGGCCCAATTCCGCGCCGCGACCGGTTACCGCCCCCGCGAATATCTTCTCAATCACCGGATCGAACGTGCGAAGGCGCTGCTCACGACCACCGAGCGGCCCTTGGCGGAGATCGCGCTTGCCGTCGGCTTCAGCACGCAGGCGCATTTTTCCACCGTCTTCAAGCGCATCAGCGGCCAGTCTCCGGCACGCTGGCGCCTCGCCAGCAAGGGTGAGCGAGCCGAGGCAGAAGCGCCTCCGCAGCGGCGTGCTGCTCGGGAGAGGGACTGGATCGCCAGCGTGGCCGCGTAGCGACGCGCACGCGGTCTCTACTTCATCATTGCGAGATGCCGTGGCCCGGATGGAGCGAAAGCGTAATCCGGGAAGGTGCCGATGAAGAGAGCGGTCCCGGATTGCGCTACGCTCCATCCGGGCTACGATAAAAGCCCTACACCGGATCGAACGCCCGGATCGGGGGCAGATTGCCCGTGAACTTCTCCACCTCGACCGTCGTCAACTGCCCCGTGCAGCCCTGCGCCAGGGATGAGGTGCCGACGTCGCGGGTGAGCACGTTCGGGTTGCCGTGAACGCAGAGCGGCGCGTCGTCCTCGGGATCCATCGGGTCATACCAGGCTCCGGTCGGAAGCTGCACGACGCCGGGCGCGATGCCGTCGGTGACGTGGACGGCGGCAAGGCAGGCGCCGCGGTCGTTGAACAGGCGGATGATGTCGCCATCCTTGATGCTGCGTGCGGCCGCATCGCGCGGGTTCATGCGCGCGACCTCGCGGCCGCGATGTTTTGCGGCAAGCGAATGGCCACCGAAATCGAGCTGACTGTGCAGGCGCGTCACCGGCTGGTTGGCGACGAGGAAGCACGGTGCTCCAGGCCTCGGCATATCGGACTTGTCGAGCCAGACCGGATGGCCCGGACAATCCGCATCGCCATGGCCCGCGATCTTCGCCGAGAAGATCTCGATGCGGCCGCTCGGCGTCGGCAGGGCGTGACCTGCGGGATCCTCACGGAAGCGGCGCAGCCGGCCGCCGTCATCGGGCTGCTGCGGCACGACCAGGCTGCCACGCTGCCAGAATTCGTCGAAGCTGGGCGCCTCCACGCCACGCTTGGCGAGCGAGGCGCGGGTGGGCTCATACAGATGTTCGAGCCACTCCCGAGAGGTGCGGCCTTCCGTGAAGGGTTCGCGCGCGCCGAGACGTTCGGCGAGATCGGCGAAGATATCATAGTCGTCGCGCGCGAGCCCAAACGGCTCGGCGATCCGGTGCATCGCGACCATCAAGGGGTCGTTGGTGGAATAGCCGATGTCCTCGCGCTCCAGCGTCATCGTTGCGGGCAGCACGATGTCGGCGTGCCGGGCCGTCGCGGTCCAGCCGAGCTCGTGCACGACCAGCGTGTCGACTTTCGCGAACGCCTTGCGCAGGCGGTTGATGTCCTGGTGATGATGGAAGGGATTGCCGCCGGCCCAGTAGACGAGGCGAATGTCCGGATAGGTGCGCGTCTCGCCATTGTAGCGATAGGTGCTTCCAGGGTTGAGCAGCATGTCGGCGATGCGCGCCACCGGAATGAAATCGGCAACGCCGTTGCGGCCCTGCCCCAGCGTCGGGCCCGGCACGTCGTTGACGCGGCGGCCGTAATAGCCGATCGCACCCAGCGAATAAGCATAGCCTCCACCGGAAAGACCGACCTGGCCGAGCGCTGCCGCCAATACCAGGCTCATCCACACCGGCTGCTCTCCATGCTCGGCGCGCTGGAGCGAATGCGAGACGGTGATCAGCGCCCTTTTCCCGGCGAGCCGGCGCGCCAGCGCGCGGATGGTGTCCGCCTCGACGCCTGAGATCGCGGCGGCCCATCCGGCATGCTTTGCTTGCCCATCGCTCTCGCCGGTGAGATAGCGCAGGAAGACGGGCCAGCCTTCCGCGTAGCGATCGAGGAAGGCCTGGTCGTGCAGACCTTCGCTCACCAACGTGTGGACGATGCCGAGCATCAGCGCGGTGTCGGTGCCGGGCACGCAGCTCATCCATTCGGCGCCAGCTTCGACCGGCAGATCGTCGCGCAGCGGGCTGACCAGGACGAACTCGCAGCCGCGCCGGCGCGCCGCCGCCATGGCACCGCGCTCGACATGCTTGCTGATAGAGCCGCCGGCGACCATGGAGTTCTTCAGCGCCATGCCGCCGAACGCCAGCACGATCTCGGTATCCGCCGCGATCTGCTCCCAGGTGACGTTGCGCTTGGTGATGTCCTCGTATCCGCAGAGGATCTGAGGCAGCAACACCGAGGACGCGCCGGAGGAGTAGGTGTTGACCGAACGCACATAGCCGCCCATCGCGATGTTGAGGAAGCGATGCACCTGGCTCTGGGCGTGATGAAAGCGGCCCGCGCTCGACCAGCCATAGGAACCGCCGAACACAGCGCCGGGGCCGCGCGTGTCGCGGATGCGCGCCAGTTCGTCCCCGAGCAGATCGAGCGCCTTCTCCCAGCTCACGGAGACGAATTCGTCGCGGCCGCGGCGATCGTCCGGGCCGGGACCGCGCTCGAGCCAGCCGCGGCGGATCGCCGGCTGGGCGATGCGCGCCTGGTGGCGCAGCGCGCCGGGGAAATTGTCGATGATGCCGTTCGGATCGGGATCCCCCGTATAGGCCCTGACCTCGAGTGCGGCCGCGCCTTGGCGCGCCGAGAACACGCCCCAATGCGACGTGTGCGGCTTGAAGCCGTCGGACAGGTCGAGGCCGGGGTCGGGAAAGCCAATCGTATCGTCCATCGCCTGATCCTTGTTCCAGTACGTGGTGGCAGTATACCGATCCACACTGTGATGTCATCGAGATCAGAGCTGACGTCTACGCTGGGCTCCCGTGCACTCTGTTGCACCCGACGCCGCCGAATAGCGAGGTCAAGACTCACGCCGATGTCGACGGTGCCACTCGGTACGTCACAGGGTCTCGTATTGGTGGTGCAGATGTGCGATACGCCTCCCCTTCCTCACCAGCAACATCGGTCTCATCATGATCAAGCGCATCTTGCCTTACGAAGGTCTGCTCCACGAAGTGGTCGAGCATAATGGCGTGCTTTACATCGGCGGAATTGTCCCTGAAGACACGAGCCTCGATATGTCGGGCCAGGCAAACGACGTCCTCCGGCAGCTGGCGCAGCTGCTAAAGACCCTCGGATCCGATTTGGCCAACGTCTTGCAGGTGACCATCTACATGACGAATCTCAAGGAGAAGGCCGCGTTCAACGCCGTCTGGAAGGCGCACTTTGCAGAAGCTCATCTGCCGGCGCGCGCCGCAATCGGCGTCGCCGATCTCGGTCCGGGCGTCAAGCTCGAGATGACCGCTATCGCTGCGCGACACTAGTGGCGCCACGGCATCCTTGTACCGGTCTTAACTTTTTGCGCCGACATCAATGTTAACGAGCGACTTTCATTGCGCGAAGGGAATGCCCTGATACGCTCTGCGCATATCAACCGCAGCGTGTTCAAGATGATCAGATACTCATCCTACGGCACGACGAATTCTTCAAAGCAATCGCCGACGCTCGATTCTGACGATCCGCTTCGTGCCGCATATTGCGAACTGTTAGAGCTGCGTCGGCGCGTCAGGGCCGCTGAAGCGGCCATGATGACGCGAGCTAGTGATCGCAGCCGCAAGCCGACCGCGAGCCGAGCCCAGATCTGGCTGAAGCAGTCTGGATGACCCCCGCTCAATGACGGGTCTGCGGCAGCTTCCAGCCCAGAACCTTGCTCGCGACGAGCGTGCGCAGCACCTGCGCCGTGCCGCCGCCGATCGTGAACATGCGGACGTCGCGCGCCATGCGCTCGAGCGGGAAGTCGCGCGAATAGCCGCGGGCCCCGAACATCTGAAGTGCATCGTTGACGATCTTGATCGCCGCCTCGGACGCGAAGATCTTCGCCTGCGCCGCGAGGGTCGGATCGGGAAATGCGCTGCCGCCCGGGCCTCGCGACGCGGCGGCCGCATGCAGCATCAAGCGCGATGCGGTGAGCTGCGTCTGCATGTCGGCGAGCATCCATTGCAGCCCCTGGAATTCGCCGATCGGGCGCCCGAACTGCTCGCGCGCCTTGACCCATTCGATGGCGTGCTCCAGCGCACCCGCAGCGATTCCCATCGCGACAGTTCCTGCGCCGACACGCTGACTGTTGTAGGCATTGATGAGGTCGGCAAAGCCGCGCTTGAAGCCCGACGGAGGCAGCAGCACCATGTCCGGCGTGATCTCCAGATCCTCGAACACGAGCTCGCCCTCGGGCATGCCGCACAGTCCCATCGTCGTTTCGCGCTTGCCGATACGCAGCCCTTCGGCCTCGCCGCGCACGGCCAGGAAGCCGCCGACGCCGAGCTCCTCACCGCTCTCATCGAAGACCCGCGCGAAGATCAGGTGCAGGCGCGACACGCCGGCGCCGGTGATCCAATGCTTGCTGCCGTTGAGCACGTAGCGATTGCCGCGCTTGTCGGCCCGGGTCTTCATGCCGCTCGCGTCGCTACCCGCCTCGGGCTCGGTAATGCAGATGGCCGGCTTATCGCCCGCCAGGACGAGATCGGCAGCGCGCCTGCGCTGTGCATCGGTGCCGTAGGCCATGACGGTGGAGATCGCGCCCATATTGGCCTCGACGACGATACGCGCCGAGACCGTGCACGCGCGCGCCATCTCCTCGATCACCAGCACCGTGTCGAGGAAGCTCTGGCCCTGCCCGCCATATTCCTTTGGGATGGTCATGCCCATGAAGCGCTCGGCTTTCAGCGCCTCGACAACGTCGAAGGGATATTCGCGCGATTGATCGATCTCGGCGCCGCGCTTGCGCAGCAGCCCATTCGAGAAGGCGGCGGCTCTTTCCTTCAAAGCCAATTGCCGGGATGACAGTTCCATGGCGTCGCTCCTTCTCTCAGCGGCCCATGGTATAGAATTCGGCATTCGGACGCATGCTCGTCACGTTCGCGAGCCGGTTCGACAGGCCGAAAAAGGCCGAGATCGCCGCGATGTCCCAGATGTCCTCTTCGGTGAATCCGTGCGCCGTCAGCGTGGCGAAGTCGCTTTCAGACGTCTTTTGCGCCTCGGTCGAGACCCGAACGGCGAAATCCAGCATCGCCTTCTGACGATCGGTGATGTCGGCCTTGCGGTAGTTGACGGCGACCTGATCGGCAATCAGCGGGTCCTTGGCGCGAATCCGCAAGATCGCGCCATGCGCCACTACGCAATACTGGCACTGATTGAGGTTGCTGGTCGCAACGACGATCATCTCGCGCTCGGCCTTGGTCAGATTGCCGGGCTTGTCCATCAGCGCGTCGTGATAGGCAAAGAATGCGCGAAACTCCTCCGGCCGGTGCGC